>CAUHCL010000028.1 GCA_959604655.1 uncultured Alistipes sp.
ACGGCGGCGCAGAACTTCATCGACTGCGCCATAGACCGCATATGCGACGCCGCGGTCACCGAATCGGCGGGAATATTCACGCTGCACGTCGACCGCATAGAGGTCGCCGCGTCGCGCGACTTCGTAATATACGAGATACTCAATTCGCGCTACGGATTCAAGGGCGACACCGTAGACGGGCTGTGCAAGGCGCTCGACGCGGGCAGCTCGGGCAAGAGGTTCTATTCGCGCAGCCACGTGGCCTATGTCGACCGCGGGAACATAGTCATAGCGCGCATTGATGACGACGACCCGTGCGAGATAGCGGTGGCCGAGGGGCAGCAGCGGGCCTACTGCGGCGGCGCGGCGCTCTACTTCGAGCTGTGCGACGCCGACGACATGCCCTCGTTCGACGTGCCCGAGAACATAGCGCTGTTAGACGCCTCGAGGATCTCGTGGCCCCTTACGCTGCGCCGCTGGCGCGACGGCGACTCGTTCGTACCCTTCGGGATGAACGGCCGCAAGAAGGTGAGCGACTACCTCATCGACCGCAAGATGTCGTCGGCCGAGAAGCGGCGCCAGTTCGTGCTCACCTCCGACGGCAGCATAGCATGGCTGGTGGGGCAGCGCATAGACGACGATTACCGTATTACGCCCGACACCGACAAGGTGCTGCGCATAACCAAGGAGATTATCTGACGATGGCCAAAAGCACCGTGAAATTCAAGGACAGCGTGGCCGAGTTCGAACGCCTGCGCGCGGAGATAACCCGAGGCCGTTTCGCGCCCGTATATCTGCTCATGGGCGAGGAGAGCTATTTCATCGACATATTGTGCGACGAGCTGGCGCAGCGCACGCTGACCCCCGAGGAGCAGGCCTTCAACCGCATAATCGTATACGGCAAGGACAGCGACGCGGGGCAGATCGTGAACCTCTGCCGCCAGATGCCCATGACGGGTTCGCGCGAGGTGATAATAGTGAAGGAGGCGCAGCAGCTGCGTGGCATCGAGAAGCTCTCGCACTACACCTCGCGGCCGCAGGACTCGACCATACTCGTGGTGTGCCACAAGGAGCGCAGCGTCGACAAGCGTTCGGCGTTCTACAAGCAGTGCGTCTCGGCGGGCGCGGTGTTCGAGTCGGTGCGGCCGCGCGACTACGAGATCGGGCCGTGGCTCGCGTCGTTCATCGCCTCGCGCGGGCTGAGGATAGCCCCCAAGGCCGTGCAGATGCTCACCGACCATCTGGGGTGCGACATTGCCAAGATATCGAACGAGATCGACAAACTCATAGTGTCGCTGCCCGCGGGCACGACCGACATAACCGACGGCCACATAGAGAGCAACGTGGGCATATCGAAGGACTTCAACAACTTCGAGCTGTGCGCCGCCGTGGCCCGACGGGACGTGGCGCGCGCCATGCGCATAGCCGACCACTTTGCCCGCAATCCCAAGGACAATCCGCTGCTGCTCACCGTGATGGCGCTGTTCGGGCAGTTCCGCGACATGTTCGTGGTCAACTATCTGCGCTGGCAGGCCAAGTATCGCGGCAAGCCGTTTCCCGACGATACGGAGCTGATGCGCACGTTGAAGAAGAGCAACATATTCGCCATACGCGAAATCAAGGAGCTGTCGGCCATGTGGAACAACCGCAGCGTATTCAACATACTCGGCCTGCTGCGCGAGTACGACGGCAAGAGCAAGGGCATAGATGCGGGCGCGGCCGACGACGGCGAGCTGCTGCGCGAGCTGCTGCTTAAAATATTCGCGTCGTAAGCGGGCGCCCCGATGTCATGACAGCGAATCACGAAAGACAGATGCTTTTCAACGGCGAGCTGCGGCCTGCGGCACCGCAGCGGGGACCTTATGTCTTTCAAAACGTGCACACGCTGGGCGGCGAGTGCCGCCGATTGCAACGGCATGTCGAGGTGCTGACGGCCGCGGCGGAGCAGCTGTTCGGCATCGATCTCGATCTCGCGGCCCGCGAGGCGGGGCTGCAGGCCCGACGGCTGGCCGAGGCATGCCGCCTGACGCGCAACGTGACCGTGAGGCTGATCGTGAAGGCCTATCCTTCGGGCGATGTGAGCATGGAGTACGACGAGCCGTCGATATACCGCGGCTACGTGCTGCGCAGCCTGCGTCCCGATGCCGTGTGCGTGAACATGGCGCCGCCGCTGTGGCCGTTTCCCACCTCGGCGGCCGTCGAGACCCGTGCGCTGGCCGACGCCACGGCGCGGGCGCGGGGATTTCATACGGCCGTGCTGACCGATGCGGAGGGCAATCTGGTGTCGGAGAGCGCGCGGCCCATCTTCGTGGTGCGCGGCTACACGCTTCTCACGCCCCCGTGCGCTGCGATGTCGGTGGAGCGCGAAACGGCCGAGCTGGCGGCGCGCGAGGCTTCGCTGGCCGTGGTGAGCCGACCGCTCACGCGCGACGACCTGGCCTCGGCCGACGAGGTGCTGACGGTCAACTATCAGGGCGTGACCTCCATAGCCCGCATCGACGGCAAGCCCTACATGTCGATCATAGCCGAGAAACTGGCCGAATATATGGAGGCGGCCGTGCGGTAGCGTCGGCGCCCGCACGGCTCCGCGGCAGGCCCGAATGTGCCCCGCGGCAGGCCGAATGTGCCGCAGCGGCCGATTGCGTCCGCGCCGTGGCGCAGATTTGGGAATAATTTCCTATATTTGTGTCGAATTTGCGAGAAGCGATCTATTAACACACTAAACTACTGATAAACTATGTTCAAAGGACAACCAAAAGGTTTGTACGCTTTGGCGCTCGCCAATACGGGCGAACGTTTCGGCTACTACACCATGCTTGCCGTGTTCGTGCTTTATCTGAAGGCCAATTTCGGGCTTTCGGCCGCCGACGCGGGTCAGATCTATTCGACGTTCCTCATGTTCGTCTACTTCCTCCCCTTCGTGGGCGGTATACTGGCCGACAAGTTCGGTTACGGCAAGATGGTCACCATCGGAATATTCATCATGTTCCTCGGCTATGCCTTCCTGTCCCTGCCGCTGGGCTCGGGAGGCGCGGCGCTGGCAGGCATGTACGGCGCGCTGCTGCTCATAAGCTGCGGTACGGGACTCTTCAAGGGTAACCTCCAGGTGCTGGTGGGCAATCTCTACGACAATCCCGAGTATGAGTCGAAGCGCGACTCGGCGTTCTCGATCTTCTACATGGCTATCAACATCGGCGCGTTGTTCGCTCCGTCGGCCGCCGTGGGCATGAAAAACTATGCCATGAACACGCTCGGACTGGACGAGGGCACGGCCTACCACTTCGCTTTCGCCGTGGCATGCGTGTCGCTCATAATCTCCATAGCCATCTATTACGCTTTCCGCGGCACGTTCAAGCATGCCGAGGGCGGCGCCAAGAAGAAGGACAGCGCACAGGAGCCCGTGCGCGAGCTTTCGAAGGAGGAGACCAAGTCGCGCATCGTGGCCCTGTGCCTCGTGTTCGCCGTGGTGATATTCTTCTGGATGGCGTTCCACCAGAACGGACTTACGCTGACCTACTTCGCCGACGAGTTCACCCGCGACAGCAGCTCGGGCGTGGAGAGCATGATGTTCAACGTGTGGAACCTGGTGCTGGTGATCTTCATCGTATATGCGCTCTTCTCGCTGTTCCAGAGCGATTCCAACAAGGGCCGTGCGATATCGGCGGGTGTGATAGTAGCTTCGGCGGCCGTGCTCGTAGCGCAGTACATGCGTCTGCCTGCCGAGACCAAGGTCGACGCCGAGATCTTCCAGCAGTTCAACCCCTTCTTCGTGGTGGCTCTGACTCCCGTGTCTATCGCACTGTTCGGTTGGCTGGCCAAGAATGGCAAGGAGCCTTCGGCGCCCCGCAAGATCGGTCTGGGCATGCTGGTGGCCGCAGTGGGCTATGTCATCATGACCGTGGGTTCGATGCACCTGCTCAGCCCTGCCGAGCAGGCTGCCGCGGCGGGTACCTCGGCCGCTACGCTGGTGTCGCCCAACTGGCTCATATCGACCTATCTGGTGCTGACGTTCGCCGAGCTGCTGCTCTCGCCGATGGGTATCTCGTTCGTGTCGAAGGTGGCGCCCCCCAAGTACAAGGGCATGATGATGGGCGGCTGGTTCGTAGCCACGGCCATAGGCAACAAGCTCACGAGCGTATGTTCGTCGCTGTGGGGCGAACTGCCCCTGGTGGTGGTTTGGGGCGTGCTTATCGGTCTGTGCCTCCTTTCGGCCGTGTTCATCTTCTCGATAATGAAGAAACTCGAATCGGCCACCAAATAACATAGCCGATCGCGACGATACGATGGGGCTGCCTTGCGGGCAGCCCCGTTTTTTTGTGGCGGCCCCGTGCCATGTGAGCCCGCACGACGGCCGATTTTGCGTAATTGCAACGTTTTAGTATATTTGTAATTTCATTCCGTAAAAAAAATTATAGCAGATGGCAAAAGTGGTGGTCGGATTGTCGGGCGGAGTCGATTCCTCGGTGGCGGCGTATCTTCTCAAACGGCAGGGGCATGAGGTCATAGGGCTGTTCATGCGCAATTGGCACGATACCGAGGGTACGCTCGAAGGCGACTGCCCGTGGTACGACGATCAGGTGTTCGCCGAGCTGGTGGCCAAGCGCCTCGACATTCCGTTCAGGTTCGTCGACCTGTCGGCCGAGTATCGGCGGCGCGTGGTGAACTACATGTTCGCCGAATACGAGCGCGGCCGCACGCCCAATCCCGACGTGCTGTGCAACCGCGAGATAAAGTTCGACGCCTTTCTGAACGAGGCTCTCAAGTTGGGGGCCGATTTCGTCGCCACGGGCCACTATTGCCGCAAGGCCGAGGAACGGCGCGACGGGCATACGGTATACAGGCTGCTCGCGGGAGCCGACGGCAACAAGGACCAGAGCTATTTCCTCTGCCAGCTCTCGCAGGAGCAGCTGCGCTACGCACTCTTCCCCGTGGGCGATCTGCTCAAGCCCGAGGTGCGCCGCATAGCCGAGGAACAGAAGCTGGCCACCGCCAAGCGCAAGGATTCGCAGGGCATATGTTTCGTCGGCAAGGTCGACCTGCCCGTTTTCCTCCAGCAGAAGCTCGCCGCCAGGGCGGGCAACGTGCACGAGATACTCCCTTCGTGGGCGGGGTATTCGCGCCGTGCCGCCGATGACGACCTGAAGACGCTGGCCGAGCCGTATCGCTACACCGTGCGCGACGGCAAGAAGATAGGCACCCACAACGGCGCCCATTTCTATACGATAGGGCAGCGCAAGGGGCTCGGTATAGGCGGCCGCAAGGAGTCGCTGTTCATAATAGCCACCGATGTGCGGGAGAATGTGATTTACGTGGGCGAGGGCGACGCCCATCCCGGGCTCTACCGCAGGGCGCTGCGCCTGAGCGACGGGCAGACGCGCTGGATAGACGGCGCCGATGCCATGCGGACGGGCGAGCGGCGTCGGTACAGCGTGAGGATACGCTACCGCCAGCCGTTGCAGCGGGCCGAGCTGGTCTGCCGCGAGGACGGGTTCTATATTCTCTTCGACGAGCCGCAGCGCGGAATCGCCGCGGGACAGTTCGCCGCGTGGTACGACGGCGACGTGCTGGTCGGTTCGGGGGTAATAGCCGAGTGACATGCGTACGGCGCTTGCCATAGCGGTGGCGTTGCTTTGCGCTTGCGGCATCGCTGCGGCGCAGAGTGGCGGCGGCACGCGTAAGTTCGGCGTGGCGTATTACGACATAGGCGGGCTGTACGACACCCTGCCGTCGAAGTTCTACGACGACCGCGCCTACACGCCGCAGGGGCGCATGCGCTGGGATACGCGCCGTTACCGCCGCAAGATCGGGAACACGGCGCGCGTGATCGACTCCATGTCGATGGACGTGGTGGTGCTGTACGGTGTGGAGAACGAGCGGGTGGTGCGCGACATAGCGGAGGCATGCGGATGCGACTATACTTACATTTATTGTACGGCCGACAGCCGCGACGGTTTGGATTTTGCCATGCTCTATCTGGGCGATTCGTTCTTCCCGCGGCGGGTGACGCCCTGGCGCGGGGCCTTGTGCGTCGAGGGCGAGACGGCCGACCGCTCACTGACCATCGTGGCGGACAGGCACTCGACTTCGGCGGGCGTATTGCTGGCCGAAAAAGGGGTGTTTCGGAATAATAATATTATAATTCTCGGCCGACACAATAAATTAAAATTTGACGAACGCGGACTCGCCGACCGCACCTTGCGGGCCGAAAGGGCGGGGCGCGGCAACTGCTTCCGCCGCGGACGATGGGAGATGCGCGACCGCGTGTTCACCGATATCGAAGATGGGGTACGTTGCGACGTTTACGTCCGCGGATGGATGCTGACGCCCGACGGAAGACCGCTGGCCACCTTCGACGGCGCGGCATATCGCGGAGGATTCTCCGAATGCCTGCCCGTATTCATTTATTTCGACGTGAAAGTTGGATATTAGTAAAAAAGTTATAATTTTGTATAATAATAGGTGCGACATACAAACTAATTTCTATTAATAAAATTCTAAAAACCAAAATTATGGCAGACGTAAAACGTGTCTACACCTTCGGCAACAAAGAGGCCGAGGGCAACGGTAAGATGAGAGAACTGCTTGGTGGAAAGGGCGCTAATCTGGCCGAGATGAACCTGATCGGCATCCCCGTTCCCCCGGGATTCACCATAACGACCGAGGTGTGCGCCGAGTATTACCGTCACGGCAAGCAGGCCGTGATAGAGATGCTGCGCCCCGAGGTGGAGCGCGCGATGGCCAACATCGAGAGACTTACGGGCATGACGTTCGGCGACAAGGAGATGCCGCTGCTGGTGTCGGTGCGTTCGGGTGCACGTGCCTCGATGCCCGGCATGATGGATACCATTCTCAACCTCGGCATGAACGACGAGGCTGTGGAGGCTGTGGCCAAGCGTACGGGCAATCCCCGCTTCGCGTGGGACTCGTACCGCCGCTTCGTGCAGATGTACGGCGACGTGGTGCTGGGCATGAAGCCCGCATCGAAGGAGGATCACGATCCGTTCGAGGTGCTGATCGACGAGCAGAAGAAAAAGCGCGGCGTGAAGATGGACACCGACCTTACCACCGACGACCTGAAGGAGCTGGTGACGGCGTTCCGCAAGGCCGTGAAGGAGCAGACGGGATCGGAGTTCCCCGTAAATCCGTGGGACCAGCTGTGGGGCGCCATCTGCGCGGTGTTCGGCTCGTGGATGAACGAGCGCGCCATACTCTACCGCAAGCTCAACAACATTCCCGCCGAGTGGGGTACCGCAGTGTCGGTGCAGGCCATGGTGTTCGGTAACATGGGCGAGAACTCGGCCACGGGCGTGGCATTCTCGCGCGACGCCGCCACGGGCGAGAACATCTTCAACGGCGAGTACCTCGTGAACGCCCAGGGCGAGGATGTGGTGGCGGGCATCCGCACGCCGCAGCAGATCACGATCGAGGGTTCGCGCCGCTGGGCCAAGGCTCAGAACATATCGGAGGAAGATCGTGCATCGAAGTATCCTTCGCTGGAGGAGGTGATGCCGTCGGTTTACGCCGAGCTGAACGAGATACAGCACCATTTGGAGAAGTACTTCAAGGATATGCAGGACATAGAGTTCACCATTCAGGACGGCAAGCTGTGGATGTTGCAGTGCCGCAACGGCAAGCGCACGGGAGCCGCTATGGTGAAGATCGCGATGGATATGCTGCGCGAGGGGCTGATCGACGAGAAGACCGCCGTGCTCCGCTGCGAGCCCGCCAAGCTCGACGAGCTGCTTCACCCCGTGTTCGACAAGGCGGCCATCAAGAATGCCAAGGTCGTGGTGAAGGGTCTGCCCGCATCGCCTGGTGCCGCCACGGGTCCTGTGGTGTTCTTCGCCGAGGATGCCGAGAAGGTGCTGGCCGCGACGGGTCAGAAGGCCGTGCTGGTGCGTATCGAGACCTCGCCCGAGGACTTGAAGGGTATGCTCGACGCTGCGGGTATTCTCACCGCGCGCGGCGGCATGACCTCGCACGCCGCAGTGGTGGCCCGCGGTATGGGCAAGTGCTGCGTGTCGGGTGCAGGCGAGCTGGAGATCGACTACAAGGCGCGTACGATCAAGGTCAACGGATATACCATAAAGGAGGGCGATTGGATCTCGCTCAACGGCTCGACGGGCGAGGTTTACCTCGGTCAGGTGGCTACCAAGGATGCCGATCTGAGCGGTGACTTCGGCCGGTTGATGGAGCTGGCGGGCAAGTACGCCACCATGAAGGTGCGCGCCAATGCCGACACTCCGCGCGATGCCGCGCAGGCGTTCGCGTTCGGCGCCGAGGGTATAGGACTCTGCCGTACCGAGCACATGTTCTTCGAGGGCGACCGCATCAAGTCCGTGCGCGAGATGATTCTGGCCGACGACGAGGCGGGACGCCGCGTGGCTCTGGCCAAGCTGTTGCCCATGCAGCGCGGGGACTTCGAGGGTCTGTTCAAGGCCATGAACGGCTATCCCGTGATTATCCGTCTGCTCGATCCCCCCTTGCACGAGTTCGTTCCCCACACCGAGAAGGAGCAGCGCGAGCTGGCCGAGGAGATAAACGTTCCGTTCGAGAAGATCGCCGCCAAGGTGGAGTACCTGAGCGAGGTGAACCCCATGCTGGGACACCGCGGCTGCCGTCTGGGCAACACCTATCCCGAGATCACCGAGATGCAGGCCCGCGCCATTATCGAGGCTGCCATGAATGTGCACGCTTCGGGCATGCCCGTCAAGGTGGAGATCATGGTGCCGCTGGTGGGTAACCACAAGGAGCTGCGTTACCAGAAGGAGGTGATCGACAGAACGGCCAACGCCGTATTCGCCGAGCGCAACGACCGTATCGACTACCTGGTGGGTACGATGATCGAGGTGCCGCGCGCAGCCGTTACGGCCAACCAGATAGCCGAGGTCGCCGAGTTCTTCTCGTTCGGTACCAACGACCTGACGCAGATGACGCTCGGATTCTCGCGCGACGACATAGCCAAGTTCCTGCCCACGTATCTGGACAAGGGCATTCTGAAGAACGATCCGTTCCAGATCCTCGACCGCAACGGCGTGGGTCAGCTCATCCGCGAGGCCGTGTTCAAGGGCCGCGGCACGCGTCCCGATCTGAAGTGCGGTATCTGCGGCGAGCACGGCGGCGAACCTTCGTCGGTGGAGTTCTGCCACTATGCGGGTCTGAACTACGTAAGCTGTTCGCCTTTCCGCGTGCCCATAGCACGTCTGGCGGCGGCGCACGCGGCTCTGAACCAGAAGTAGCGCACGCGCAGTCTGCAAAAAACTATCGCCCGATGCAGGTCGGGCGATAGTTTTTTTGTCGGTAGAGCTGCCTGCTCGGAGCGCGCGCGGCCGAGGCTCGTTCGGCGGATTGCTGCCCAACCGTGGTTCGTGTGCTCCTGCCGTCGTTGGCTGCTGCTGTACTTCGCGCGGGGAGCCGAGGCTGGAACGATAAAAAACCACCCGCCCGACTTTCATGGTCGGGCGGGTGGTTTGCGTTTTACGGAGTCTGGTTACTCCTTTACGTTCTCGTAAAGCTCCTTGATCTCATCGGCGGTCAAAGGATCGTCGTAGATGCGGGCTATGGCCACATCGCCGTTCCATGCGCCGTTCAGCTGCGTATTCGACTGCGTGTTACCTCCGATGCAGAATGCGCGGGTACGGGTCGTTGAGGTCGTCATGTGCTTGATGCCGTTGCAGTCGACACTCTTTTTCAGTTCGCCGTTGACGTAGCAGTGGATCTTGCCTGCGGCCTTGTCCCAAACTCCTACCACATGGTAGTAGACATCGGGATCGGGGATGACATTCGTGCTTGCGAAGCACCATGCGCTTCCGTTGTGCTGGATAAATTCGAGACCCTTGCCGCGCGACGTGTTGGCGATCATGATGGCCATACCGCCTTGAGTGGTTGCCGAGAACGCCTTGATCTCCGAGCCGTTGGGCGCCTTGCCGGGCTTTATCAGAGCCTCCATGGTGTATCCGTCGTCCAGTGCCGACATTATGGCGTCGGTGTATTCTATGCGATAGAATCCCGAGGTTATGCCGCTGCCCGCCTGCTTGTGCGAGAACGAGGGGACGTATTTCAGATATACGTCGTTCCAACTCAAAGTGCATGCGCTGCCCGCAACGTATTTCACCGTATTGCCTGCCGCTGAAATATCGCGAGCCGAACCATCCTCATCGAATACCACGTCGAGGATATCGGCTACGGGACCGCCCGGGGTGGCGCGCTGAATGACGGTGATGGGGAATACCATGCTTGCATCGACGGGCGTGACGAGGTTGACGGTGGTTTCGCGGCGCTCCTTGCCGAATGCCGCAACGGTGAGTTTCACCTTGTCGCCCTCCTTTACGGCCGTCACCCAGGCATCCTTCGGCTTCTCGACGTCCCATTCGTCTACGTTGGTGGTGGTGACATCGAGATAAACTTCGCCGCCGTTGGCCGCGAAATATGCCTTGTTCTTGTTGGCAAGAAGCTCCATATCCTTTTGAGTCAGGTTCACTACCGCCTTCAGGTCGGCCTGCTTGGCGCAGGTGAAAGTGATGGCTGCGGTGCGCACCTCCTCGTCGAGCTCCGTTGCGGTGAGGGCGAGTCGGCTGCTGCTCGATTCGGCTTGGTTCTCCGTAAGCCAGGTCTTGCCCGCCTCGTCGATCTCGTAGCTCCAGTCGGCGTTGGTGTTGACCGATATGACGATCGCGCCGCCGTCCTTGTTTATCATGTTGCGGTTCGATTGGACCGTGAGCAGGTATTTCTTCTCCTGCTCGACGGTGAGAAGCGCCTTCTGCTCGATTTTGTTGCACACCAGAGCCAGAGTCGCCTTGCGGTCATCGGTCTTGTCGTTGGCCGCGACATCGACGTCGATCGTGATGGGGCCCCCCCCCTTGCCTTCGCGGGGCGTAACGGTCAGCCACGATTCGGCAGCCTCGGGGATACGGATGAACCAGTCGTCGTTGGCCGTAATCTCGATCTGCTGAGTCTCGGACTTATTAGTGAACTCCAACTTGCGGGCCCCGAACTCGTCGGCGCCTTCGATGGTCACGGTCGGCTGCACATAATCCGCATCGTCGTCGTTGCAGGCGACGAGCGCGATTGCCGATATGGCCATGAACAGATTAAGAAGGAAAGTTCTTTTTTTCATAGACAGTTTGGTTTTAATAGTTTATTTCGTTATTTTCAGTCGATTCGGATACTGCGCTTATTCAGGGATTAAAATTAGAGAAATATTTTTTATTGCGCAACTTTAGGCGGGTAATTTTGCTGTTTCAAAAATATTAAAAACGGCCTTCTTTTAGTAAGGCGTTGTAATTTAGGATGATGCGCAATTTTATCGGGTTTTGAAACGAAACCTGAAAGGGGCGATCGATGTGATAAAATGAAATGTTGTTTCGAAACAAAACCTCGGGCGTGCGCGCCGATGATGCGGGCGGCAAAGGGAACGAAAAGCGGGGCGGGGGAGAGTGCGCGATGCGTTATGGTCGGTCTGCGCGGCGGATTCAGTCGTTGAATGCGACCTTCATGATGAGCGACGTGGCTCCCTGGTTCTTCACCGCATACTCCTTGGCTGCGGAGCTTATCCTGGCGCGCAGATCGTTGTCGTCGCGCAGTGGGGCGAACCATCGTTTGAGTTCCTCGGCCGACTCGACCTTGGTGGCGGCGCCTATGGCCACCATGTCGCGTGCCTCCTTGAACTTGTCGTAGTTGGGGCCGAAGGCTATGGGCAGCGCGAATGTGGCGGCCTCCAGCGTGTTGTGTATGCCCACGCCGAAGCCTCCGCCTATGTAGGCCCACGATGCGTAGCGGTAGACCGACGCGAGGATGCCCACGGTGTCGAGTATCAGCACTCGGCTTTCCGCAAGCGTGCGGGCGTCGCATTGCGTGTAGCGCACGGCTCCACCGCGCACCTCGTCGATTATGCGGTTTATGCGGGTCTCGTCCATCTCGTGGGGGGCGATGACGAACTTTATCTGCGGGTTTGCGTCGATGAGGGGCAGAAGTATGTCCTCGTCGGGCTTCCAGGTCGATCCCGCGATGAACAGCGGGGCGTCGCCCTTGAAGGTCTCTATGGCATCGATGCGTTTCACGGCATCGGCTATCGCCGCCACGCGGTCGAAACGGGTGTCGCCCGCCACGATCACGTTGTCGAACCCTATTTCGTGCAGCAGCTCGCGCGACTCGTCGTTCTGCACGAATATGCGGTCGAAAGCGCGGAGGGCGCGGCGCCACAGGAACCCGTAGCTGCGGAAAAATATGGAGTTGCGGCGGAAAATGGACGATATGACGTAGGTCTTCACGCCGCGGGCCTTGAGATTGAAGAGGTAGTTGAGCCAGAACTCGTACTTTACGAACACGGCTATTTCGGGATGGGCTATGTCGAGGAATCGTCTGACGTTGCGCGGGGTGTCGATCGGCATGTAGAATATGTAGTCGGCGCCGTCGTAGTTTTTGCGCACTTCGTAGCCCGAAGGCGAGAAGAAGGTGAGAAGGATCTTGAATTCGGGGTACTGCTTTCGTATCTGCTCCATGACGGGGCGCCCCTGCTCGAAATCGCCCAACGATGCGAAATGTATCCACACGACTCTGTCGGACGGCGATATGGCGCGGGCCATTCGCTCGAAGATGGCTTTTCGTCCCGTCGTCCACAACTTCGCCTTGGGGTTCCACAGCGAAGCGAGCGCGATGAGGCGTGCGTATACGGCTACACAAAAATTATAGAGAAGCATAAATGTCACAGTCGTGATTTTGCGCGACAAAGGTATGTTTTTTTATTCAACCCTCCAAATTACCATCCTATTTCGACAGCATTCGGGATGTAACGGACATCATAAGAGCCGTCGGGGAACATGTCGACAGCCAGCAGGTCCAGCGCCGCCTCGCCGCGCACAACCCTTTGAGCCATGTAGGCTTCGGCCGCCCGACGCATGGCCGTGCGCTTCGACGGCGTGACGGCCGATTCGGGAGGCGCCAAGGCACCCGCCCGACGGGTCTTGACCTCGACGATGTGTACGACGCCCGATTTTTCGGCTACAATGTCGATTTCGTAGCGTCCCGAGCGCCAGTTTCTGTCGCGGATCAGGAATCCGTTGTCGCGGAGATACCGCACGGCGATATCCTCGCCGCGTCGTCCCGTGATCGATGAGGTGTTCATTGGGCAGGCGGTATTTCGAATACCTATTTAATATATGGACTTTCCGAACTACAACAGGAAGCTCAGGTCGTCGCCCGCGTTCAGCTCGAATGTCTCCGTGCCCTTCCTGAACATGCGCATGGGGCGCGGGCCGATGAGATCCATCCGTCCGTCGTGCAGGTGGAGCATGCATCCCTCGCGAAGACCCGCCACCCAGCGGTCGGGGTTGGCTTCGATGTATTCCATAATGCGCTGCTCGCGCGTCTCGCCCGCATGCCCCTCGGGGTTGGCGTCGAGATAGTGCGGGTTGATCTGGAACTTCACGGCGCCTATGGCCTCGAACGACTCGGGTTGCACGATGGGCATGTCGTTGGTGGTGCAGATGGTGGGGCATGCCACGTTGCTGCCCGCCGACCATCCCACGTAGGGCGCGCCCGAGGCGATCTTGTCGCGTATGGCCCGCATGAGCCCCTGTTCCTGCATCTTCTTCGCCAGCGCGAAGGTGTTGCCGCCGCCGACGCACACCGCCTGCGCGCGGCGTATGGCCTCGCACGGATCGCTTTCGCGGTGCACCGAGCGCACCTTGACCCCTATTTGCTCGAACCGCGCCGCCACTTTGGCCTCGTAGGCGTCGAAGGAGAAGGTCACGGCAGCGTAGGGCACGAACGCAACTTCTTCTACGCCCGCGAGAAAAGCGCCTATGCGGCGGATGGGATATTGCAGGTATTCTTCGCCTGCGTTGGTGGAATTGGATATCAGCAGAAGATTCATAACGGGTTATTTTATAGTGTGTTAGTCGGGGCGGTGCGTCGTTTCGGGGTAAATATTTCCGTCCCGATGCCAAAATTAATAAAAAAAGTGTTACTTTTGCGAAGAATTGCGAAAGATTGAAACCAATCGATAATTAAAATTGTTAAACTAAAAATTTCAAAGTTATGTCAGAAGTTCAGTCAAAAGTTGTCGAGATCATCGTTGACAAGTTGGGCGTTAAGGAGTCTGAGGTAGTACCCGAAGCAAGTTTCACCGCTCATCTGGGCGCGGATTCTCTCGACACCGTGGAGTTGATCATGGAGTTTGAGAAAGCATTCGACATCCAGATCCCCGACGAGGACGCAGAGAAGATCACCACCGTGGGCGACGCTATCGCATACGTGGAGGCACACAAGAAATAATTTTGACACCATTATAATTCGCACGGCGCGCGGGTGCCGCATCTTATGACAGGAAGGAGAGTCGTCGTTACGGGCATAGGCACGATCAATCCGTCGGGAAACTCCGTGGAGGAGTATTTCCGAAATCTCGAAAACGGAGTGAGCGCGGCTGCTCCGATAACCCGATTCGACGCCTCGAAACTGAGAACCCGTTTCGCCTGCGAAGTAAAAGAGTACGATCGAACCCGTTATTTCGACCGCAAGGAGGTGCGCAAATACGACCTCTTCGCGCAGTACGCCATGATATCGGCCGACGAGGCCATACGCGACGCATCGGCAGATGGCGTCGATCCCGAAAGGGCGGGCGTGGTCTGGGGTTCGGGTACGGGTGGAACGACTACGTTCTACGAAGAGAGCAAGGGCTACATCGAGGGAGGTTTCATCCCTCGATTCAGCCCTTTTTTCGTTCCCCGCATGGTGGCGGATCTCGCCGCGGGATTCATATCCATCAAATACGGCTTCATGGGGCCGAACTATTGCACCGTGTCGGCCTGCGCCTCGTCGAACCATGCCATGATCGATGCCATGAACCTCATACGGTGGGGTAAGGCCGATCTGATGGTCACGGGAGGTTCGGAGGCTCCGATCAACGACCCGGGCGTGGGCAGTTTCTGCGCCATGCAGGCCTTGTCGACCCGCAACGACGACCCCGAGCATGCGTCGCGTCCGTTCGACGCCGACCGCGACGGCTTCGTCATAGGCGAGGGCGGCGGAGCGCTGGTGTTCGAAGAGCTGGAGCACGCGTTGGCGCGAGGTGCGAAGATATACTGCGAGGTGGCGGGCGGCGGAATGTCGGCCGACGCATATCACATGACGGCTCCCCATCCCGAGGGCAAGGGGGCCATGATGGCGATGCGCGAAGCCATTCGCGACGCGGGCATCGGGCCGACCGACGTCGACTACATCAATGCCCACGGCACGTCCACTCCGCTGGGCGATCTGGCCGAGATAAAGGCCATCGAGGCGCTGTTCGGCGAGCACGCCTATGAGTTGAACATATCGTCGACCAAATCGATGACGGGCCATCTGCTGGGCGGTACGGCGGCCATCGAGGCGCTGGCCTGCGTGATGGCCATAACGCGCGGAGTGATTCCGCCCACGATAAATGTCGAGAACCTCGATCCCGCGATAGACCCGCGCCTGAATCTCACGATCGGCGGGGCGCAGCGTCGCGAGGTGAAGTGTGCTCTGAGCAACACTTTCGGATTCGGAGGCCACAATTCCTCGATCATTTTCCGTAAGATTTAATACCTTATTCGTTGTGATAGATTTCATTCTGCGCCCGTTGCGTCGTAATTTCGGCAAAGACAAGGTGTTCTATGCCGCTATCGACGACATGCTCGGGATCATACCTCACAATATAGAACTTTACAAACTGGCTTTGATCCACAAATCGGCGTCGGTGACGCTCGACGACGGACGCCAGATAAACAACGAACGTCTGGAGTTTCTGGGCGACGCCGTGATAGAGAGCGTCACTTCGGACTACCTTTTCATAGAGTTCCCCGACAAGAACGAGGGCTTTCTGACGCAGCTGCGTTCGAAGATGGTGTCGCGAGCGGCTCTGAACGAGGTGGCCAAGCGCATAGGACTCGACGAGCACGTCATAGTGCACCATTCGGGCGGCGTGTCGCAGAAACACATCTACGGCGACGCCTTCGAGGCCATGATGGGCGCCGTGTATCTCGACCAGGGGTACGAGTTCGTCAACCGACTGCTGATAAACCGCATATTCGTCGATCACCTCAAGGTCGACACGTTGATCGAGGCGGAGACCGACTTCAAGAGCCGCCTTATAGAGTGGTGCCAGAAGAATCACCACACGATACGCTTCTGCACCGAGCACGACCGCACCTATTCGTCGGCGCATCCGTTTTTCTACTGCAAGGTGTTGATAGACAATATCGAGGCGGGTTACGGCGCGGGCGACTCGAAGAAGGAGGCCGAACAGCGCGCCTCATACTCCGTGTCGCAGGGTTTCAGCGACGAGGATTGCGCCAAGCTGCTGGACCGTTTCGACAGCATGTCGGAAAAGAAGGAGGCGGAATAACCTGAGATCGGGCGGCAGCCTGCGAAGCACGCATATGAGCGTATGCGAGCAGCGGGCCTTCGCGGGGCGAGGCTGCGGCCCGCACGACTCTGACGAGTCGCGTAATATTCAATACCATTTAATCATCCGATCGCCGATGAAGAACCTGCACGATAAGTTGATGTCTCGGGGTGCCGCGTCGCTCTCCGACGCCGAACTGCTGGCTCTGTTGATCGAGGCGCCCGACGATCCGCGCGATCCGTCCGTCACGGCCGAGAGGCTGCTCGCCGCGGCAGGAGGTTCGCTCGCGTCGGTGGCCCGCGCCGATCTCGGGCGGCTGCGCATGGCCGAGGGGCTGGGGCTTCGTCGCGCCGAGCGTCTGTCGCTCGCGGCCGAACTGGGGCGGCGCGTGGCGGCATCGGCCGAGCGGGATGTGGAGTGCATATCCGCCGACGCCGATGTGGTGCGGCTCATGCGTCCCGTGTTCGAGGCGATGCGGCACGAGGAATGCTGGGTGCTGTACCTCACCTCGTCGAACCGTCTGCTCGAACGGAGCCGCGTGAGTCAGGGCGGCGTGCAGGCCACGGTCGTCGACCACCGATTGATAGTGAAACGTGCGCTGGAGCTGCTCTCGACGCAGATAATCATGGTGCACAACCACCCGTCGGGAGCCGCCGAGCCGAGCGCCGCCGACAGGACGCTGACCGAAAAGGTGCGCGATGCCGCAGCGCTGTTCGACATACGTCTGCTCGACCACATCATCATCTCGCGCGAGGGCGAATTTTCGTTCCGCCGCATGTCGTTGCTGTAATTGGTCGAAAACGGCGGCATTAGGATCATGTTTGCCGAAAAATTCATATCTTTGCCGATTATAAGAAACCATAAAGTCGATTCGAAAATGACACAGGAAGAGTTGTTCAAAAAGTTGGTCGCTCACTGCAAGGAGTACGGATTCGTATTCCCGTCGAGCGAAATATACGACGGTCTGGGAGCCGTGTACGATTACGGCCAGAACGGCGTGGAGCTGAAGAATAACATTAAACGCTATTGGTGGGATTCGATGGTCAAGCTGCACGAGAACATCGTGGGTATCGATGCCGCCATATTCATGCACCCCAAGACCTGGGAGGCTTCGGGCCACGTGGCCGCTTTCAACGATCCGTTGATCGACAACAAGGATTCGAAGAAGCGTTACAGAGCCGACGTGCTCATCGAGGACTGGATCGCCAAGCAGGACGAGAAGATCGAGAAGGAGGTGGAGAAGGCCCGCAAGCGTTTCGGCGAATCGTTCGACGAGGCGCAGTACCGTTCGACGTCGCCCCGCGTGCAGGAGACCGCGGCCAAGCGCGACGCCGTGCACAAGCGTTTCGCCGATGCGATGAACGCCAATGACCTCGCGGAGCTGCGACAGATCATCCTCGACTGCGAGATAGCGTGCCCCATATCGGGTACGCGCAACTGGACCGACGTGCGCCAGTTCAACCTTATGTTCTCGACGCAGATGGGATCGACGGCCGAGGGTGCCAACACCATCTACCTCCGTCCCGAGACGGCGCAGGGCATATTCGTCAACTACCTCAATGTGCAGAAGACGGGACGCATGAAACTCCCGTTCGGTATAGCGCAGATCGGCAAGGCGTTCCGCAACGAGATCGTGGCCCGTCAGTTCATATTCCGCATGCGCGAGTTCGAGCAGATGGAGATGCAGTTCTTCGTACAGCCCGGCACCGAGATGGAGTGGTGGAACAAGTGGAAGCAGACGCGTATGGCATGGCACCGCGCACTGGGCTTCGGCGACGACAACTACCGTTTCCACGATCACGAGAAGCTGGCCCACTACGCCAACGCCGCTACCGACATCGAATACAACTTCCCCTTCGGATTCAAGGAGGTGGAGGGTATCCACTCGCGTACCGATTTCGATCTGGGACGTCATCAGGAGTTCTCGGGCAAGAAGATACAGTACTTCGACGCGGAGCGCGGCGAGAGCTACGTGCCCTACGTGGTGGAGACCTCGATCGGCGTCGACCGCATGTTCCTGCAAATCATGTCGGCGGCCTACACCGAGGAAAAGCTCGACAACGGCGAGGAACGCGTGGTGCTGCGCATTCCCGCTCAGCTGGCGCCTACGAAGGTGGCCGTCATGCCGCTGGTGAAGAAGGACGGACTCCCCGAGGTGGCGCAGAAGATAATCGACACTCTGAAATACGACTACAACGTGGTTTACGACGAGAAGGACTCGATCGGCAAGCGTTACCGCCGTCAGGATGCCGTGGGTACGCCGTTCTGCGTGACGGTGGACCATCAGACGCTGGAGGACGGAACCGTAACGGTGCGTCACCGCGACACCATGGCGCAGGAGCGCGTCGCCATAGATGCGCTGCCCGCGATGGTCGACGGAGAGGTGTCGTTCCGCAGTCTGTTCAGAAAGCTGAATCTGTAAGCGGCGTCCGCCGAGGGCTTGTTTATGGGACGCATTCTGGCGATAGACTACGGTACGCGCCGCACGGGGCTCGCGGTGAGCGACCCGCTGCGGATAATAGCGGGTGCACTGGCTACGGTGGAGACAAAGCAGCTCGAACGCTATCTGGCAGACTATTTCGCGAAAAACGACGTTGATATAATAGTGCTCGGCAAGCCTACGCAGATGAACGGCTCACCGTCGCAGACCATGCGTTACATCGAACCGCTGGCGGGACGCCTGCGTCATGCCTATCCCGACAAGGAGGTGGTGCTGTACGACGAGCGTTTCACCTCGGTGCTGGCCCACCGCACGATGCTGGAGAGCGGCATTGGCCGCGAGGCGCGGCGCGACAAGGCACTGGTCGACCGCATATCGGCCACGATCATCCTCCAGTCGTACATGGAGTCGGCGGCCATGCGGCAGTAAGTTTTTGTAAAATAGAGAAAAGACGAAAGTATGATATATCCGATAGTAATTTACGGCTCGCCCGTATTGCGTAACAAGTCGGTGGATATCGCCCCCGACTATCCCGAGCTGAAGAAGCTCGTCGACGACATGTTCCTGACCCTGGCCGAGGCCGAGGGTGTGGGGCTCGCCGCACCGCAGATCGGCAAGAACATACGTCTGTTCATAGTCGACTGCACTCCGTGGGCCGAGGACGATCCGTCGCTGGCCGACTACAAACGGGCATTCATCAATGCCGAGATATATGAGCGTTCGGAGCAGACCGACCTTTTCAACGAAGGTTGTCTGTCGCTGCCCGGGCTTCACGAGGACGTGCGTCGTCCCGTGTCGATCCGCATGCGTTATGTGGACGAGAATTTCGTCGAGCACGACGAGGAATTCAGCGGTCTGCCCGCCCGTGTGATCCAGCACGAGTACGACCATATTGAGGGACAGGTGTTCACCGACCATCTGTCGCCCCTGCGCCGCAATCTGCTCAAGAGCAAGATGGTGAAGCTGGCCAACGGCAAGTATCGTTGCGCGTACAAGACCAAGTAAGTCGGCCTATCGGCCGAAAATTACGCCCCGTCGAGTTTCTCGTGGGGCGTTTTTGTATCGTGGCGGCGATATGTTGGTGGTCTGTTGGGTGACTTGGCGGCGGTGAAGGGCGGCTACTCCCGATCGTAGGCGTCGATCATCGAGCAGTGCGTGCGGTTGACTATGCGGGCTCCGATCGAGCGGGCGTAGTCGCGCAGAACTTCGTGGCCGCGGAAGAGCTCGGCCGTTTCGGCAAGATAGGTGTACATGGTGTAGGGCCGCGGCGGGTCGGTGGCATTGACGAATATCGGCTCGGGCGCAGCGGGCGCGGAGTCGTAGTAGTGGCTTCGGATGCGGCACAGACGGTTGCGTCCGTCGACGGTGAGACCCTCCAGCAGGGTGTGATCCACGCCGTAGAGATCGATGTGCCGATAGCCCAGAAGTAACCCTATGAACTCGCCGTTCTGTACCACGGTGCCGAAATTGCCCGATCCCAGTCCGTGGCGGTAGCACCGGAACTCCACCGAGCGGAATCCGTGAAAGACGGTGGTGTGGAACGGGACGATGCGTATGTGGGGATTCTCTCCGATGGCGGCGCGGTAGTCGAACTTTTCGGGATTGTAGTACTGCACGTAGAGAATCATGGGCCATTCGACGCGCTCGCAGAGCGTGCGGTAGAGCGTCTCGACCCGCTCGCTGCGGCCTGCGCGGCGGAAAAACTGCGGGTCGGAGAGGACGTAGTATTTCGGGCGGACAACGGCGAATTCGTCGCCGAGAGCGAAGAAATTGACGGCCATGATGTCGGTGCGCTCCCACTCACGGCGGGCGATGATCTGCGGAAGCTCGCTGCGCAGCGACGGTCCGTTGCCGAGCACGGCGAGTCGTCGCGACGGGTTCATGTCGACGGCGCCCGCACGTGCCACATGGTTGCGGAAATCCTCCTTCACGGCCATCGTGGCGAAGAACAGCATGGTGTCGAACGTGTTGCGCAGAGCGCCGATTATCCTTTCCGATAGTCGCATGATACGAAGTTTATGGTCTTTACAAAACTAATCATTATTTTAATTTGCAAAGAAAATAATGATAAAAATATTATTGGTTATAAGTAAACCCGCTGTACCGTTAGCTTTTGACTAATAATGACATCTGGGTCTTAAAATGGAATCGGCTGCAACTTGCATTAGTTGCAGCCGATTCGGTGATTTACACCTCTTGTTTTTATCTGTTCTTGTACATCTCGTCGTAATATTTCTCGTATTCGCCCGAAGTGATGTTGTCCATCCAGTCTTGGTTGTCGAGATACCAGCGGACGGTCTTTTCGATGCCTTCTTCGAATTGAAGCGACGGCTCCCAGCCAAGTTCTCGCTGGAGCTTACGGCTGTCGATGGCATAGCGCATGTCGTGCCCGAGACGGTCGGTCACGTAGGTGATCAGATGATCGCTGTGCCCCTCGGGGTTTCCAAGCAGGCGATCCACGGTCTTTATGATGACCTTGATAAGGTCGATGTTCTTCCACTCGTTGAATCCGCCGATATTGTACGTGTCGGCTGTTTGACCCTTGTGGAATAT
>CAUHCL010000029.1 GCA_959604655.1 uncultured Alistipes sp.
TTTTCTCAATATTTTTTATTATGTTACCTTTTGTGTGGACAAAAGGTAACACCAACCGACACCAAGCCGAGAGCAATCATGCTTGCATGAATTGCCGAGGCGCGAAGGAGGAAAACAAGCGTAGCGCAGTTAAAAACCACCGCGGTGAAACGATTTCGGGGTCGTCCTTGCGCCTGCGCTGAATCGGATGCCTTCGGCACTTTTGAAGCAATCAAAAGGTCTCCGATTCTTTACGCTCCGTCGCCGCGGCCGTCTTTCGTCCGAAATCGCTTCTGCCGCGGGATGTGCTGACGCGTGTGAATATTGCCCTCCGCAGGCTGCTGCCCGAATGCCTAAAGCAACCCTAAAACCGCCGAAGATAATTCTGCGGAGCGGTACGCCGACACCTTAGATATGAACACACAAAAGGCGTCACACAGCTGCGAGACGCCTTTTGTATTAAGTTCCGAGGATACCGCGCGCTTGCCGCGCCCTCCCCTTCAGCTTAATGCAAAAATTATTTTTCGGCGAAATATGCCTTTACATCGGCATCCTCGAGGATGTTCTGCTCCTTGAAAACATAGGCACCCGTCTTGTCCGATTTCACCATCTTGATGCACTTGGTGTACTTCTTGTTGGTACCCGTCTTAAGTGTTGCAACTACTTTCTTTGCCATAATCTACACAATGTTATTTGATTTCACGATGCAGGGTCACCTTCTTCAGATAGGGATTGTACTTGCGACGCTCCAGACGATCGGGTGTGTTCTTCTTGTTCTTGGTGGTGATGTAACGCGACATTCCTGCTACGCCGCTCTCCTTCTGCTCGGTGCACTCCAGTATCACCTGCACTCTGTTGCCTTTCTTTGCCATTTGTCAGTGCGTTGTTTAGTAAACGGCCTTGGGGGCGACAGCATCCTTCAGCGCTGCGGCCAGACCTTTCTTGTTAATAGTTTTCATTCCGGCGGCGGTAACCTTCAGGGTCAACCAGCGGCCTTCCTCCTCCGACCAGAAACGCTTAGTCTTCAAATTGGGATTGAACTTGCGCTTGGTCTTACGGTTCGAGTGAGAGACATTGTTGCCGATCACTGCGCTCTTGCCTGTAATTTCGCAAACTTTCATTGTTTCGTACTTGTGTTTAATTTGTCCACCCTCACAACAAGGGTGCGCAAAGATAATCAAAATTTATCAAAAATCGATCGTCGGCGACTATTTTTATCGCGAAGACGGGTTTTCGCCCGTTCCGCGCACGCCGCCGCCCGCGATTCCGAAGGCGCTGCCGCCCGCATGTCACAGCTCGGCTATCCCTTCGGGCAGTATCATCTTCATATGGCGTCCGTCGAAATCGATATGGGCTATGAATTCCTCGGCCGCGGGCACCAGCCGCTCGCCGTCGCCGAAATCGATGCCGAACAGCGGATTCATGTCGCTGTCGTAGTAGTCGGTAAGCGTGCCCCGCAACTCGCCCGCCTCGACCGTGAAGCCTATAAGGTCCTCCGGATAAAATTCGTCGTCGGCCCCGCCGTCGTCGGCCATGTAAAGCACGCGGCCGATCAGTTCCTCGGCGCGGCGCGAGGTGTCGAAGTCGGCGAACTCGGCATTGGCGCCCGCCATGCCGCGCCGCTCGAACCGATCGCACCAGAGGGGTACGGGCAGCGAGTCGATCTCGACGAACAGCGGTGCGGCCTCAGCGTCGAAATCGGCGGGGAACGTATCGTACAGCGAGAGCGAAAGGCCTCCGCCGCCGGCCGTGCCGAACAGCTTGCCCACGCGGGCCACGGGTATCATCTCGTCGATGGTCATAAATGGGGTTGTGTGGTGGTAATCGAATAAAAAACCCTTGCGAGCGGAATCCGCGGCAAGGGTTTGCTTTGGCGAAGCGTCGCGGCCGAATTACTCTGCCGCCTCTTCGGTAGCGGGCTCCTCGGCAGCGGCAGCCTCGGCTGCTTCTGCTGCGGCAGCTGCCTTCTTCTCGGCCAGAGCTGCTGCGCGGGCCTCCTTGATTTTGGCCTCGGCTGCGAGCGCCGCTTTCTCGGCGCTGTGAGCGTCGGCGGCGAGCTTGTTCACCTTAGCGGCGATCTTGCCCTCCTTCTCACCCATCCACTTGTTGAACTTGGCCTCGGCATCGCTCTCCGTGAACGCGCCCTTGGCTACGCCGCCCAACAGGTGCTTCTTGTATAATACGCCCTTGTACGAGAGACTCGCTCGACAGGTATCGGTAGGTTGTGCGCCTTTCTGTAACCAATCCAAAGCTCGGTCGAACTTCAGATCAATCGTAGCAGGATTCGTGTTGGGATTGTAGGTTCCCAATTTCTCGATAAATTTACCATCACGTGGCGCTCTGCTATCTGCGGCAACGATATGATAAAAAGGAGCACCCTTCTTACCGTGACGTGCCAGACGAATTTTAACAGCCATTTGCTATAAAATTTTGTTAGTTGTTATTAACGCAACCCTACACTCTCGGGGTTTCGGGCGCAAAGGTACGCATTTTTTCGCAACAATATGGAAAAGAGCGGAAAATATTTTCCACGTTTTTCCTTCCGCGGAAAAACCGTCTGTCAGACGCGGGATATTTGCGGGTTCGGCGAGAAACGGCTATATTTGTAACGGCAAACGGAATGTTGAAAATCATAACGCATACACAATGAAAAAGATCATCGCTTCGCCCCTCGCGCCCAAGGCCGTGGGACCCTATTCTCAGGCCGTCGAGAACGACGGCACGCTCTACGTTTCGGGCCAGCTGCCCATCGACGCCGCCACGGGCAAGATGCCCGAGAGCATCGGCGAGCAGACCCGCCAATCGCTCACCAACATCCGCCACATAGTCGAGGAAGCGGGCTACACCCTCGCCGACGTGGCCAAGGTGACGGTACTGCTGGCCGACATAGCCGATTTCGCCGCCATGAACGGCGTCTACGCCGAATTCTTTACCGAGCAGATGCCCGCGCGCGTATGCTATCAGGTGGCTGCGCTGCCCATGGGAGCCAAGGTGGAGATCGACGCCGTGGCCGTGCGTTAGCGGATCCCGCGAAAACCATTTTTTCATGCGATATGCGGCGGGGAGTATCCTCGGCGCATATTTTCCGCGTTTGTAGATAAGTTGTGGAAAAATTGTCCGCACAAGCGTAGCGGTTCGCATCGTTTTTTCGGTACTTTGTATTCGGAAACGCCGCCTGTCCCGAGGGCGGCGTAACGGAAGAAAAATATAATACACACGATAACCTATGACTAAATCCGACAAGACCCCGAAAGAGGTCGGTTACAATGACGCGGTGGCGGCCTCGAAGGAGTATTTCGGCGGTGACGACCTGGCCGCGACGGTGTGGGTAAGCAAATATGCGCTGAAGGATTCGTTCGGGCATATTTACGAACGCACGCCCGAGGACATGCACCGCCGTATAGCGGGCGAGATAGAGCGCATCGAGAAGAAATATCCCAATCCCATGTCGAAGGAGGAGATCTTCGGCCTGCTGGATCGTTTCCGTTACATCATCCCCCAGGGTGGCCCCATGACAGGCATCGGCAACGACCTTCAGGTGGCGTCGCTGTCGAACTGCTTCGTGATAGGCAACCGCCGCCATGCCGACTCCTACGGCGGCATATTCCGCATGGACGAGGAACAGGTGCAGCTCATGAAGCGCCGCGGCGGCGTGGGGCACGACCTCTCGGAGTTGCGTCCCACGGGTACGCCCGTGCTCAACTCGGCCCTCACCTCGACGGGCATCGTGCCCTTCATGGAGCGCTATTCGAACTCCACGCGCGAGGTGGCGCAGGACGGCCGCCGCGGCGCGCTGATGCTCTCGCTCTCGATCAAACACCCCGACGCCGAGCGTTTCATCGACGCCAAAACGCAGTCGGGCAAGGTGACGGGCGCCAACGTGTCGATCAAGATCGACGACGAATTCATGCGCGCGGCGCTGGAGAACCGCACCTACCGCCAGCAGTTCCCCATCGATTCGGATAACCCCAAGATCGAGGTGGACATCGACGCCAAGCGTCTGTGGGACAAGATCATCCATAACGCATGGCAGTCGGCTGAACCCGGGGTGCTCTTCTGGGACACCATCATCCGCGAGAGCGTGCCCGACTGTTATGCCGACCGTGGCTTCACCACCGTGTCGACCAATCCGTGCGGCGAGATCCCGCTCTGCCCCTACGACAGCTGCCGCCTGCTGGCACTTAACTTGCTGAGTTATGTCGACGAGCCGTTCACGCCCCGCGCCAGGTTCGATTTCGATCTGTTCCGCGAGCATGTGGGCAAGGCCATGCGTATGATGGACGATATAATCGACCTCGAACTGGAGAAGGTCGAACTCATAATAAACAAGGTGGCCGAGGATCCCGAGGATGCCGACATCCGCCGCGTGGAGCTGGAGTTGTGGAAGAAGATCCGCGAGATGGCTCTCAAGGGCCGCCGCACGGGTCTGGGCATCACGGCCGAGGGCGACATGCTGGCCGCGCTGGGCATGCGCTACGGCTCGGACGAGGCCATCGACTTCGCCGTGAGCGTACACCGCACGCTGGCTCTGGAGGCTTACCGCACATCGGTGACGATGGCTGAGGAGCGCGGCGCGTTCGAGGTCTACGACGCCGAGCGCGAGCGCGAGAACCCCATGATAGCCCGCATCCGCGAGGCCGACCCCGAGCTTTACGCACGCATGGTCGAGCACGGCCGCCGCAACATAGCGATGCTCACCATCGCCCCGACGGGCACCACGTCGCTCATGTCGCAGACCACGTCGGGCATCGAACCCGTGTTCCGCCCCGTCTACAAGCGCCGCCGCAAGATAAACCCCTCCGACCACGACAAGAAGGCCGATTTCGTCGACGCCATGGGCGAGAAGTTCGAGGAATACTACGTCTACCACCACCAGTTCGTCCGCTGGATGGAGAAGAACGGCTACGACACCGCCAAATTGCAGGACATATCGGACGAGGAACTGGACAAGTGGCTCAAGGCATCGCCCTACTACGGCGCCACGGCCAACGACATCGACTGGGTGGCCAAGGTGCGCATGCAGGGCGCCATACAGAAGTGGGTCGACCACTCGATCTCGGTCACGGTGAACCTGCCCAACGACGTGACGGAAGAACTGGTGGCCGACGTGTACCGCACGGCATGGGAGTGCGGCTGCAAGGGCGTGACGGTCTATCGCGACGGCTGCCGCGACGGCGTGCTGCTCGACGCCAAAAAGAGCGAGCGCAGCAAGAACGACGAGGCCCGCGCGCGTCTGAAACGCCCCAAATCGATCCCCGCCGACATCGTGCGCTTCAAGAACGGCAGCGAGGACTGGATAGCGTTCGTGGGCTTGCAGGACGACCGTCCCTACGAAGTATTCACGGGCAAGATCGAGGAGGACGCCATGTACATCCCCCGCAAGATCACCAAGGGACGTATAATAAAGGTACGCGAGGCCGACGGCACCAAGCGCTACGACTTCCAGTATGTCGACCGCTACGGCTACACCAACACCATAGGCGGCATCTCGCGTCTGTTCGACGAGGAATTCTGGAACTACGCCAAGCTGATCTCGGGCGTGTTGCGCCACGGCATGCCCATCGACAAGGTGGTGCACCTCATCGACGGCCTGCACCTGAACAGCGAGAGCATCAACACCTGGAAGACGGGCGTGCAGCGCGCGCTCAAACAGTACATCGCCGACGGCACGCGGTCGAAGGGCAAATGCCCCCAGTGCGGACACGAGGAGATGGCCTACCAGAACGGGTGTCTGACCTGCATGTCGTGCGGATATTCGAAATGCGGATAGAAATAGTCGGGAGGTGCGTGAGAAAAGTGAAAAAAAGGATAGATTTCTTGCTTTTTTACTTTTTTATCTACATCTTTGCAACGTATATCCGATTGAAATATGCGTTTTGCCTTGTTTTTGCTTGTGAAAACATAAGGTTGCATACGTAGGATGATTTAAGTGTAAACAGGTTTATTATTCACAGCACAATAAACTATTAAAAAAATTATGAAAAAGATTTTACTTTCAATCGCTCTGGTAGCGATTTCTGTGAGCGGCGTGTTCGCTCAGCAGAATTCAGCAGAGAAGCTCCGCTGGAAGGGTATTATGAACAACGGCTTCTGGTCGAACTGGGAGATCTCGGTCGGCGGCGGTGTCAACTATACTGCCTGGAACGGTATAGGTAACGACCAGGACGGCGTAGGCGATCTGGGCTGGATGGTTGAAGGAAGCGTCAGCAAGTGGTTCAACCCCATCGTAGGTGCCCGCGTACAGCTGATCGGCGGCCAGTTGAACGTATCTGACGACAACGGTCTGAAGAGCAACTGGATCATGCCTCACGCAGACGCTTTGCTGAACCTCTCTAACTGGATCGGCGGCTATCGCGAGGATCGCGTTTACTATGCCAAGCTGTTCGCAGGTTTCGGCGTAAGCGTAGTGAATGTCAACAACGACGCTTCTTCAGGCTTCGCATTCGACGCAGGTTTGATCAACACCTTCCGCGTTTGCAAGGCTCTCGATATCAACCTTGAGTTGAAGGGTATCCTCAATGCAGGTCGCGACATGCCCCGCGGCATCGCTGCCATGGCTGACAAGTATGGCCAGATTTACAGCGCTACCCTCGGCATCACCTACCGCTTCAACAAGCGCAACTGGGACAAGGCTTACACGCAGGAGGAGGTTGACGGCTATCTCGCAGCCATCGCCAATCTGGAGGCAGGTCTGGCCGACGCACACCGCAACGAGGGCAAGCTCGCCGAGCGTCTGGCTGCTCAGAAGGCTGCTACCGATCAGGCTCTGAAGGACAACGAGGCTCTGAGAGCAGAGTTGGCCAAGAGAAAGACTTCGGTCGTTTCGGCTTCGGCTCTCTTCTTCAACTTCGACAGCGCCAAGCTGCTCGACCGTGCCAAGGCTTCTATGCAGATTCTGCAGGAGGTTATCAACGCAGCTCCGAAGGATCAGGTGTTCACCATCGTAGGTCACGCCGATGCCAAGACGGGTTCGCCCGAGTACAACCAGAAGTTGTCTGAGCGTCGCGCCAAGGCCGTTTACGATTACCTCGTAGAGCAGGGCGTTAACGCCAACCAGCTCACCTGGAAGGGTGTAGGTTCTTCACAGAACATCTTCCCCGTTAACGGAACCAACCGTGTTGTTATCGTGAAGTAATTTTAGGATAGCGATAAATATTGCAGGTCCACCCGATGGGTGGACCTGTTTTTTTGTATCCGCAGCTGTTGTCGGCTGCTGCTATGTTTACTCGGGCCGCAGCCCTTTGTCCGAAATCGCTTCTGCCGCGGTATGGGCTGGCGCACATTAATATTGCAGTCCGCAGGACTGCATTTCTTCATGCCGCCGTCGGCGAACAGCAACGGCGGCACAACGAACAAACCTCCGCCGCAGGCATACGAAGCGAAGAAAAGCGGCGGCCCGAAAAGGGTCGCCGCAAACGCATGCGTTACTCGTATGTCTCGATCCGCACGGGACCGACAAGGCCCGACGGCGGCAGCGGCGACGAGGCGCCGTAAGGATTGACCATTAGCGATATGCTGCGCCGCTCGGGCGGCAGCTGCATGTCGCCCACGATGCGGTTGACCCACTTGTTGGCCACCTCGACGCGCAATGTGTTGCGTCCCTCGCGGACACACTTCGTGATGTCGACCGAATAGGGTTCGCACCACGCGCCACCCGCATAGACATCGTTCACATAGACCTTGGCCATGCACTCCGCACGCCCGAGACCGATCCTCACGCGACCCGCAGGCGCATGGGCCATGTCGAACTCTGTCTCGTAGGTTATAGTCCCCGAAAAGTAGCGTATCTCGTCCGCTTCGCTCTGCGACAGATCGTACAGAGCATCGATCGTTACGGGCGCAGGCGACGACAGCTTGCCGTCGAACGTAAGGGTCCACGGCCTCGCGACGGCCGCGACTGCGGCGGGCTGCGGGAAATTCTCGCCCTCGGCCGCGCGGCCGCCCTTGCGGAACACCACGAATCCGCTGCCCAGAGCATCGAAATGCAACGGGACGCGTATGCCGTCCCCGACGATCTCGAACTGCGGCAGAGCGCGCACCGACCCGTCGGTCGGATCCCAAAACTCGGGGCGCAGCGACTTGTCGACACGGAACACGGGAGCGGTATCCACCCCGCTGCCGCTCTGGTTCGACACGAAATATATCTCGGCGCCCATCGTCGTGCGGTGGTTGTACAGCAGCGGCGCGCCCTGCTCGGCGCCGAAATCAGGCGCAAGACCGATCTCGGCAAACAGCTCTTCGAGAGTGTAACCGTTGAAAACGCGCCCCTTGCCGTAGGCGTTCGAACCGCGGCGGTCGTAACAGCCGCCCCACAGTTCGCGCGCCATGGCCTCCACCTCGGCATCGGCCGCAGGATAGTTTTGCAGACTCGGTGAGCGGCGCGGCGCAGGCCCGAGCACCACGGCGCCGTCGCTTACCATACGCTTGATTTTCGCCAGCAGCGCGGGACGCATGTTGTCTATCGGAGGCAGCACCAGCACCTTGTATGACGTTCCGTGGGGCAGCACGATCTCGCCGCGGCTGACGTTGGCGTCGAGAAGCAGCACCTCGGCGTTGATGTAGTCGAACTGGTAGCCCGCGGGCAGGGCGGGCGACTGCTCGCCCGTCATCTTCGGCGCATCCTCGCCTATGAAATAGGCCACGTCGGCGTCGTTGAGACCCTGTTGCAGCATGTAGTTGCACCGCTTGAGGTAGGCGGTGAACAGGTCCATGTGCGAGTACCACGTATTGTGGGCGTCGAACTCGTTGCCGAACGGCGCGTTGATGCCCGGGTAACGGTCGGGGTCGGCCTGCTCGATGTAGAGATGCAGCAGAGTGGCGTTGATGCCCTCGGCGAAGAAGCGGTCGGTGCGCTGCTTCATGTCGACGGGCGAACGCGAATAGGCGGGACCTCCCGAGGTGTTCGACTCGGCCCATATCTTGCGCTTGCCGTATATGTGGCCGCACGACGATGCCGCGCGGTTCTCGATGTCGCCCAGCGATCCCGCGCTCCAGAACTCGCCTCCGATCTCGTCCGACTGCCCGCCGTATTGCAGGAACTCGCCGGGGAATCCCCAGTGGCCGTAACACTCCAGCCACGTGGTGAGCCCGTGAGCGTTGCTCACCTGCTTCAGCCCGCCGACGTAGCGGTATGCTATGCGGTCGGCCACGAGGCGGCGCAGATCCCACAGAAAACGGTCGCTGCGCTGCCTGTCGCCCACCGCATAACCGTAATATGCGGGCAGATAGGGCAACATCGAGTAGCCGTAAGTCTGCTCGAACGTCTCGATCATGTCGTCGGTGAAGTTCTGGCCGCCCGTCTCGTAGCTGTCCTCGACCACCACCTTGAACGTGGCGCGGTCCTCGGCGGGAATGCGGCGCAGAATCTCGCCTATGAATGCGTCGAAATGACTCTCCACATGCTCGCGGCTCATCTTGTCGACCTCAAGGCCCGTGGCCTCGGGCGTGGCGGGACCGTTGGTGACCCCCGTGGGCACCATCCCCGTGCGCAGCACGATCCACTCGCCCTCGGGCACGTCCCACTTTAGAACACCCTCGGGACTCATGCGGTCGCTTATGTCGATCACCGACTCGGGATCGACGGTGAAGTCCGTCCCGTCGGCTTCCGCCTGCTCGGGCCACATGTAGTGGTCCCAGTAAGGCAGAGGCGTCTGGCACATCTTGGCGAGCGTCTTCTCGGCATAGGACTCTATGCGGCGCACGGCCGACAGCTCTATGCGCTCCACGCCGCCCGCCTGCCCCGCGGGGTCGAACACGAGGCGGAACCGCGACGCCTCGGTCGCGGGGAACGATATGACGATCGGCGCGAAGGGATCGAAGCCCACGTTGAGCGCGGGGTTCGAACGGTCGACGTGCATGTCGGCCACGCGCTTCCACTCGCCGCCCGTCAATGCCTCGACATGCGCTTCGGCCAGCATGGGGCGCGCCGCGGGGAAGATCGTCAGCGACCGTGCCGCGAAGGCCGCCTCGGGGCGGATGAAATCGATGTAGAATATGTTCTCGCGGCCGCTCGGCAGCGCCTTCGGATCGTCGATGCCCCTGTCGGGCGTCACCACGGTGTTCCGAGAGGACGAGAGCCCCTCGGGCGCGCGGAAAGCTATGGTGCGCACATCTTGGAAATCGGCTGCGGGAGCCTCGATCGCGAGCTGCACGCTCTGCGGACCGCGCACCTCGGCCGACGCAGAGGCCAGATAGCGCATCGCCTGATCGGGCTTTACCCACGGGCCTCCCGACTGGCTCCACCCGGGCGAGTTGAATATTCCGATCTCGATGTCGAGCTCGGCGGCCGTTTTCAGTGCGGTGTGGAGGATGTCCCACCACTCGTCGCTGAAAAGCAGCACGTTGCGGTCGGTATAGAGCCCGTCCTGCCCGATGTTGCCTATGAACGCGCGGTTGATGCCCGCGCGCTTCATGGCGTGCAGGTCGTCCGCGACGCCCTGTTTCGATATGTTGCCCGATATCCAGTACCAGTAGACGGCCGTCTGCACGTCGTCGGACGGATCGGCGAAGCCTCTTTCGAGGTCGTCGCCTCCGCATGCCCATGCGCCCAGTGCCGCGGCGGCGAGCAGTGCCGATTTCAGAAGTCTCTTCATAGGGAGAGGTGTTTGAATTGTAACTGTCACAAATATAGTCATTGCGGATATAAAAAACAATGCCGTCTGCGGCGTTGCGCCCCATCCGTGTCAAAAGAGTTATCGATAGGGTCAGAATATTCAGCCGACCGAGGCGCCCCGACGGCAGCAGATCGCGGGTCGGTGAAAAAACGGCAGCGGACGCATTGATATAATTCCGTTATTTTTCTTAATTTTGCAAAGATTTTGATTGCATACGGAAATATCATAAAACAACATAAAAACTTTAATTATGGCCGATTTCATCTATCAGGAGCCCTATCCCATCGAGAAGGACACCACCGAATACGAATTGCTCACCAAGGATTACGTGAAGGTCGTCGAGTGCGACGGCCGCAAGATACTCAAGGTCGACCCCGCGGGTCTGGAGCTGCTGTCGAAGCGTGCCTACGCCGACGTGTCGTTCTATCTGCGCCCCGCCCATCTGGCCAAGCTGGCCTCGATCCTCGACGATCCCGAGGCTTCGGACAACGACAAGTTCGTGGCCTACACCATGCTGTGCAACCAGGTGGTGGCCGCCGCAGGCGAGCTGCCCACCTGTCAGGATACGGGTACGGCCATCTGCATAGGCCATAAGGGCGAGGATGTGTACACGGGCGCCGACGATGCCGCCTGCATAGCCCGCGGCGTGTACGAGACCTACAAGGAGCGCAACCTGCGCTATTCGCAGGTGGTGCCGTTCACCATGACCGAGGAAAAGAACTCGGGCACCAACCTGCCCGCGCAGATCGACATTTACGCGGGACACCCGGGCATGGAGTACGAGTTCCTCTTCATCACCAAGGGCGGCGGCTCGGCCAACAAGACCTTCCTCTACCAGCAGACCAAGGCTCTGCTGAACGAGGAATCGCTCGTGAAGTTCTTCAACGAGCATCTGAAGGATCTGGGTACCTCGGCATGCCCGCCCTACCATCTGGCGGTATGTATAGGCGGCACCTCGGCCGAGATGTGTCTCTCGACGGTGAAGAAGGCTTCGGCAGGCTACCTCGACCATCTGCCCACCTCGGGCAACGAGGGCGGACGCTGCTTCCGCGACTTGGAATGGGAGGCCCGCATCACCGAGATGTGCCGGAAGATGGGCATGGGCGCCCAGTTCGGCGGCAAGTACTACGTTCACGACGTGCGCGTGATCCGCGCGCCGCGCCACGCCGCCTCGTGCCCCGTGGCCATAGGCGTGAGCTGCTCGGCCGACCGTAACATCAAGGCCAAGATCACGCCCGAGGGCATCTTCATCGAGAAGCTGGAGAAGAACCCCGCGCGTTTCCTGCCCGCCGAGGCTCCCGCCATGTCGCCCGCCGTCGACATCGATCTGGACGAGGGTATGGACAAGGTGCGCGCCATCCTGACCAAATACCCTATCAAGACCCGCCTGAACCTCAAGGGCACGCTCATCGTGGCACGCGACATAGCGCACGCACGCATCAAGCAGATGCTCGACGAGGGCAAGCCCATGCCCGAGTACATGAAGAAGCACCCCGTCTACTACGCGGGTCCCGCCAAGACTCCCGACGGCATGGCTTCGGGTTCGTTCGGCCCTACCACGGCGGGACGCATGGACCCCTACGTCGACCTGTTCCAGAAGAACGGCGGCTCGATGGTGATGGTGGCCAAGGGCAACCGCTCGCAGGCCGTGACCGACGCCTGCAAGGCCAACGGCGGATTCTACCTCGGCTCGATCGGAGGCCCCGCGGCCGTGCTGGCCAAGAACTCGATCAAGAGCGTGGAGGTGGTCGACTTCCCCGAGCTGGGCATGGAGGCCGTGCGCAAGATATACGTGGAGAATTTCCCCGCCTTCATCATCGTGGACGACAAGGGCAACGATTTCTTCGCCGCTTACCAGCATTAGCCTCAACCGCACACGAAGGCGCGGACCCGATCGGTCGGGGGCGCCTTCGTTTTTTTGCCTCGGCGGAAAATAAACGGCGGGCGCAGAACGTTTTATTCGGAGTAAAACATCGGGCAATTATATATAATAAATACCTTATTTCGGAGCGTAGCGACCGAAGTCCCCTCCCGAGGAGGGGATTAGGGGTGGGTCAGATCAGAATAACGGCGAAAGCCGTCACAAACCGCAGACCATCGGAAGCGAACGATCTTTCCAGAGGTTAATTCGTATATAAGCACCAAATAGCACATTTAATGAACGGATTTTTCAGACGCATTCTCTTATCGCTGACGGCATTGTTCGTCATGGGCGCCGCACGCGCCGACGAGGCGTCGTTCGAGATCAACACCCCGCTGATAGTCACGGCGGGCGAGATGTTCCGCGTGGAGTTCGTGCTCGAAGGCAAGGCCGACGACGACTCGTTCCGCGCGCCCTCGTTCGACGGACTCGACGTTCTGGCGGGCCCCACCGTCTCGACGGGGTACCAGTACCAGAACATCAACGGCACGAGCAGCCAGAAGACGACCCTGACCATAACCTACGTGGTCATGGCCCGCAACGCGGGAACGGTGACCATAGGCGCCGCGTCGATCGACGTGAAGGGGCGCACCTACACCACCAAGGCCACGCCCGTGGAGGTGGTGGCCGAGAGCGCCGACGACCGTCGCGACGGCGAGGAACGCGCCGCCGAGCAGGGCAATGCCGTGCGGAACAAGGTGGCGCAGGACGATATCCTGCTGCGGCTGAACCTCTCGCGCGCGAATGTCTACAAAGGCGAGCCCATACGCGCTTCGCTCACGCTCTACACCCGTGTTGGCATAGCGGGATTCGAGAACGTCAAGCTCCCGTCGTTCAACGGCTTCTGGTCGCAGGAGCTGCCCACCGACAACTACACCACGCATCGCCAGACGCTCGACGGCAAGGTCTACGACACGCGCATTATCAAGGAGTATCTGCTCTACCCGCAGCAGACGGGCACGCTCATGATCGACCCCGCCGAGATGACGGCCGTGGCTCAGGTGGTGGTCCGCAACAACAATAACTTCGATCCTTTCTTCGGCAGCGGCGCCGACGTCTACAACGTGCAGCGCAAGCTCTCGACGGGACGCACGGAGGTGACCGTGAAGGAGCTGCCCGCGGGCGCGCCCGCCTCATTCAACGGCGCGGTAGGTTCGTTCACGCTGTCGGGCGAGCAGCCCCCCGCCGACCTGCGAGCCAATTCGGCCGCCACCTACACGGTGAAGATCTCGGGTACGGGCAACCTCACGTTCCTGCAAGCCCCCGCGCTCGATATGCCCTCGTCGTTCGAGATGTACGACGTGCGCACCACCGAAGCCCTGCGCACCACCACGGCGGGAACCACGGGTTACCGTCAGTTCGAATATCCGTTCATCGCGCGCGCCGAGGGCGAATACGACATAGCGCCCGTGGAGTTCTCGTACTTCAGCCCCGAGAAAAACGATTACGTGACCCTCGCCACGCGTCCCATGACATTGCACGTGGAGCCCGACGCTTCGGGCGGCTCGGGTTCCGCGCAAGTGGTCACGGGTCCGTCGAAGGAGGATGTGCGCCGTCTGGGCAGCGACATAAGGTTCATCAAGTCGGGACGCCCCGCGCTGCGGTCGACGGCCATGCCGTTCATGCCGGGTACGGTCTACCTCATAGCGCTGCTGCTGATCGCCGCCGCATTCGCCGCCCTCTACTTCGTGATGCGCCGCATGATACGCGACAGCCGAAATACGGTGCTGGTGCGCAACCGCCGCGCCAACAAGGTGGCCGTGCAGCGTTTCCGCGCCGCCGAAAGGTTCATGCGCGAGCAGAACCGCCATGCGTTCTACGAAGAGATGCTGCGCGCGCTGTGGGGCTACATGAGCGACAAGCTCAACATCCCCGTGGCCGATCTGACGAAGGAGAAGATCCGCGACGAGCTGCAACGCCGCGGCGTGACGGCCGAGGACGCGCGGCGCTTCACCGAGATCATATCGCGCTGCGACGAGGCGCAGTACTCGCCGTCGGCCTCGGTCGGCATGAGCGAGGTGTATGCCGAGGGAGTGAACATAATCTCGCACATCGAATCGATAGTAAAACGTTAACCGACATGGCAATGAAACGATATATGACCATTGCGGCCGTTCTGCTGCTCGCCGCGGCGCCGATCGCGGCGCAGGAGAGCGAGTCCGTCGCCGATACGGCCGCCATCGCGGCGGAACCCGCCCCCGCGGCGATCGCCGACGACGATCCCGACCGACTGTGGGATGCCGCCAACGCCGCCTACGGCGAGGGCGACTACGACAGGGCCGCCGAGCTTTACGAAGCCATCCTCGATAAGGACCTCCATTCGGCCGCGCTCTATTACAATTTGGCCAACGCGCTGTTCAAACACGGCGAACTGGGCCGCGCCATACTCTACTACAACCGCGCGCTGCGGCTGGCCCCCTCCGACGAGGACATACGTCACAATCTGGAGTATGCCGAGCGCATGACCAAGGACAACATCGAGGCCGTTCCCGAGTTTTTCCTCAACTCGTGGCTGCGCGCGCTGCGCGGCTCGATGGGCTGCACGGCATGGACCCTGCTGTCGCTTGCGATGTTCGCCGCGATGTGCGCTCTGGGACTCATCTACCTGCTGTCGCAGCGTCTCGCGGCACGCAAGACGGGATTCTACGGCATGCTTGCGGCGCTTACGCTCTTCGTCGCGACCACCCTGTTCGCATTGAGCGGGCGGCGCGCCGCACTCGACCGCGACGAGGCCATCGTGATGGGTTCGGCGGTGTCGGTGAAGAGCTCGCCCGACCGTTCGGCCACCGATCTGTTCGTGCTGCACGAGGGCACACGGGTGACCGTGGGCGCCACGCTGGACGGATGGGCCGAGATACGCATAGCCGACGGCAACAAGGGCTGGATCGAGATCGGCCGCATAGAGAGAATATAAATTACCAGTAACCGATGTCGAAACTTTTGCAGGATGCGGTCTCGGAGTTCTCGAAGCTCCCGGGCATAGGCCGCCGCACGGCGCTGCGGCTGGCGATGCATCTGCTGAAAATGGACGCCGACGCCGTGGATCGCATGGCCGAGAGCATAGCGCGCTTTCGGCGCGAGGTGCGTCATTGCGTGAAGTGCAACAACCTCTCCGACACCGACGTATGCCCCATTTGCGCCAATCCCGAGCGCGACCGTGGCACGATATGCGTGGTGGAGCAGGTGGGCGATCTGATGTCGGTGGAGAACACGCGCCAGTACCGCGGACTTTACCACGTCCTCGGCGGCGTGATATCGCCCATGCAGGGCATAGGGCCGTCGGATCTGAAGATCGACATGCTGATAGACAAGGTAGCCGCGGGCGGCGTGAAGGAGGTCATACTGGCCATATCGACCTCGGTGGAGGGCGAGACCACTCTGTTCTACATCATGAACCGACTGAAACCCTACCCCGACGTGAAGGTGACGACCATAGCGCGCGGCATAGGCTTCGGCGACGAGCTGGAGTATGTGGACGAACTGACCATCACCCACGCCCTGCTCAACCGCCGCGAGGTGGAGTAAAGAGATCTCCCGACTTCGGCCGCAGGACGCAAGACACAGACCGCAGGACGCAAGATGCAGGACGCAGGCCGAGCGCGGCAGCGCCCGAGGGCCCGAAAAAACGACCCGAACCGACGGCCGTTATATTATCCCCAGATTCTTAACGAAAATATATACCAGCAGCAGCGGCGTCACGTAGCGCAGCGTGAAATAGAGCAACGGAAAGGCTCGGCCGCGCAGCGACCCGTCGTTGGTAAGCTCGCCGCGCAGCAGCGACGGCTTCATGCGCCATGCCGCGAATATGCAGGTGAAGAGTCCGCCCAGAGGCATGAGTATGTTGGCCGACGTGTAGTCGAAGATATCGAAGAACGATATGCCGTCCAGCTTTACCCCCCCCCAATCGATATCGAACGTGAAACCGAGCGTGACGGCGCACAAGGCTATCGACAGCGCCGAGGTGAGTCGCGTGGCATTGCGGCGCGAGAGCTTGTGCTCTTCGAGCAGGTAGGCCGTTATCACCTCGTGGAACGAGATGGTGGAGGTGAGCGACGCCAGCGTAAGCAGGACGAAGAACACCGCGGACCACAGCGCCGCGAAGGGCATGTCGCGGAATATCTCGGGCAGCGTGACGAATATGAGTGCGGCGCCTTCGGTGGGTTGCAGGCCCGCGCTGAACACGGCGGGGAAGATCACCAGACCCGCCAGCACGGCCACCAGCAGCGTAAGCAGGGCGACGCTGAACGCCGTGCCCGTCAGGTTGTTGTCGCGCTTGAAGTAGGAGGCGTAGGTGACCATGCACCCCATGCCCACCGACAGCGAGAAGAAGGCCTGACCTACGGCGGTGAATATCGTTTCGGTCGAGAATGCCTCCTTGAAATCGGGGTCGAGGAAGAAGTGGTACCCCTCGGCGGCCGAGGGCATGAACGCCACGCGCACGGCCATGATTATGAGTATGACGAACAGTGCGGGCATCATCACCTTGGCAGCCTTCTCGATGCCCTTCTCCACGCCGCGGACTATGATGAGGTGCGTAAGCAGGATGAATATCACGGTATATAGGGCCTGCCTCGGCGAGGCCCGGAACGCCGCGAACTGCGCGGAGAACGAGTCGGCCGATTCGTAGAGCCGTCCTGTGGCCGATCCGACCAGATATTCGAGCGACCAGCCCGCCACGATGTAGTAATAGCCCGAGATACATACGGCGGCGAGCACGCCGTTATACCCCAGCCAGCGCCACGGGCGCGACAGCGAGCGGTAGCCGCCCACGGCATTCATGCGGGTGTGGCGCCCCACGGCGAATTCGGCCAGCATGATGGGTATTCCCACCACGAACACGCACAGCAGATAGACCAGCAGGAATGCCGCACCGCCGTGCTCGCCTGCCATGTAGGGGAAACGCCATATGCTGCCCAGGCCGATCGCGCTGCCTGCGGCGACCAGTATCGCGCTGATTTTGCCTCCGAACGAGGCTCTCGATTGTTCGCTCATGATTTAACGGGGATGTGTGTTTTCGCTCGATTTACCTTTTCGTCGGCAAATGTAGTGAAAAATAACGTTATACATGCAGCCAAGAACCGACAATCATAGACTTTTCCCAACAAAAAAAACCGAACGGCACGACGGCCGTTCGGCAGATTGCACGTGCGGGAGCGAACCGCTAAAGTCCTTTCAGCGATGCGAGCTTGTTGTCGAACTCGCTCTTCAGGGTGTCGATCAGCTCGCGCACGCTGACGATCTTGTCGGCACGCCACGCGTTCGAACCGCAGAAGGCATAACCGTTTTCGAGCTTGCCGCGGAAAGCGTTGTAGAGCGCCAGCATGATGCAGTAGGGCGAGCGGGTCACGTCGCAGGTCTTGATGCAGTTGAACGGGCAGGCCTTGGGACGTTTCAGCCCCGCCTTCACCTTTTCGAGGAACGAGTTATGGATGGCGCGGCCAGGCATGCCCACGGGACTCTGGATGATCTCGATATCCTCCTTGCGGGCGCTGATGTAGCTCTGCTTGAAGGTCTCCGACGCGTCGCACTCCCGAGTGGTCACGAAGCGGGTGCCCATCTGCACGCCCTCGGCGCCCAGCGAGGTTATGTCGTATATGTCCTCGCCCGTGTAGATACCGCCGCCCGCGATGACGGGAATGTGCTTGCCTGCCTGCTGCTCGATCTCGCGCGCCTCGGCCACCACTTCGGGCACGATGCGCTCCAGCGTGACGCTGCTGTCGCCGAGCTGCTCGTTGGTGTAACCCAGGTGGCCGCCCGCCTTGGGACCCTCCACCACCACGGCGTCGGGAGCATAGCCGTATTCGCCGATCCAGCGGCGGCATATCACCTTCAGGGCACGCGCCGACGACACGATGGGCGCCAGCTTGGTAGTCGAATCGCTCTTGAGGAACGACGGCAGGTTGAGCGGCAGCCCCGCTCCCGAGAATATTATGTCGGCCTTCTCGGCTATGGCGGTCCTTACCATGTCGGCGAAGTTCGACATGGCCACCATCACGTTCACACCTATGATTCCGCGGGTTATCTCGCGCGCCTTGCGCAGCTCCTCCTTGAGTCCGTGGATGCTCGCTTCGTCGTAATCGTTCGAGTAGTCGCGATAGATTACGCCCAGTCCTGCCGACGAGATCACGCCCACGCCGCCTGCATCGGCCACTGCCGAGGCCAACCCCGAAAGGGATACGCCCACGCCCATACCTCCCTGCACGATAGGTACTTGTGCCAGGAGATCTCCGATTTTCAATGTCTTCATTCTATTTTCGTTTTTTGGACCGCCGCGTCCGTCGGACCTCGCCGCAACGCGCGCGATCGTTCGGGGCAAAGATATGAAAATATCACATAAGGGGAATAAAATGTCGTATTTTTCTTCTCACAAGACCTATCGCGCGGCAGGCGGATTCGCAAGCGGGGGGGGGCATCCCGCGGCAGAAGCGATTTCGGAAAAGGGCGGTCGCGGCGACGGAGCGTTAAGAATCGGAGACCTTTTGATTGCTTCAAAAGTGCCGTAGGCATCCGATTCAGCGCAGGCGCAAGGACGACCCCGAAATCGTTTCACCGCGGCGGTTTTTAGGTTACCTTTTGTCCGAACAAAAGGTAACGTATAAAAAATCATGGAAGCCTGCGACTCGTCAGAGTCGTGCGGGCAGCAGCCTGCGGAGACCGCAGACGAACGCAAAGTGAGTTGCGGGCCTCCGCGCGGCGAAGGCTGCGGCCCGCGCAGTCCGCAGGACTGCATTTCTTTACCTACACCACCCGCGAACAGCACCCCACGACCCGAGAACGATGAAAAACAACAAAAAATGCACGTATTTTGTTGGATGTTGCAATTATTTGTACTACTTTTGGGCCAAGCGATCCGTCAAAAGAGACGTGAATCGCGTTGCTGTCATCGTAAACGTAGGAAATTTACTGCTCGACAGCAATAAGAGGATGTCCCCGTCGGGTCGTTACCACGCCCCGATTGGTTGGAGTACATCTAAACGCACTGCGCCATGACGGGCGTGGGCCTCTTGTGTTATGAAGTTGAGCAAGGTATCCTACGACCTACGATGGCATAGTAACGCGAGTGCGTATTACGCAGGCTTAACCTCTTAAGTCAGGTTCACGTTTCGTCTTTTTGTTTTTACGGGTCGCATAACTAAACACAGAAAAAGTTATGTTACCTTTGCAAAGAAGAACGGTTCCGTAACCGTCAAAATATTCTAAAGGTTAGGACAAACCTTTATACCGCACTGTAAACTCGCAACTATTATAAAACTTATAATAGGTTTTCAAACGGTGTAATATTTGTCTGAAACCCTTGTTATGCCCCTGCATTAACTTGCGGGGGCGGGCATGGGCGTAAGGGCAGCTTACCGTTTGAGGCTTGCGAGGCCGACAGTGTGGGGCTGCACCTGCGCCCCTTTTTTTGTGTCCTGATCTTTTAATCCTAAACGAAAATATTCGAGGTCTTCGACAAAGCCGTATCCCAAGCAGGAGCGGTGTGCGGCGGGTGTCTGTATAGGTCTATAAAAAAAGGGGAACCCGCCCGTCGCTATCCGCTCTTTTTTCGAAGACACGAAATATATAACGCATCATCGGGATGTTAAGGTGTCATAATAACTGGCTGTCTTTAAGTCTTTAGTCCGATTCCCGATGATGCTTTTTACAACATCCTCGTCGGGGACAACGGGTTTCTTATCTTTTTTGAATAATAATTTATTAGATTGATCTCATGCTATCGCCCGCCCGACGAGGATTCTTTTATTATAACTATCAATGAATCGCGCGGCGTAGCCTGCGGGGAACGCAACGATGCGAATGCAGTTGCGGGCCTCCGCGCGGCAGAAGCGATTTCGGACGAAGGGCGGCCGCGGCGACGGAGCGTTAAGAATCGGAAATCTTTTGATTGCTTCAAAAGTGCCGTAGGCATCCGATTCAGCG
>CAUHCL010000030.1 GCA_959604655.1 uncultured Alistipes sp.
TCCACCGAAGTGGAGTGGCCGTGGTAGCAGGCGCATCCGTCGGCGAAAGCGTATCCGTCGACGGGGCATTTGCAGTCCGCATGGGCCGAGTCGTGACAGTGTACGCAGTGCACGTGGCCTGCGGCGGCGTGGTGGTGATGGGTACATCGGCACAGAAGCGACACGGCGGATGCGTTCACCGTCGTCGCGAGATAGACGGTGAGCAGCGTGAGCGCCGCGAATATTCTGAATGCCTTTTTCATAACGTCAGTCTGTAAGACCGTATTCCTGCATGCGCTGCACCCATGCTCGGGCGTCGCGCAGGGCGGTTTCGGCCTCCACGGAGTAGTTGTCCGCCAGTATGCGTGCCGCGTCGTCAGTCTCGAAATCGCGGCCCGCGAGAGAGTTCCACAGCAGCAGGGCGCTGTCGTTGAGCGTAATGATTTTGGTCAGGTCGGCGCCTTGGCGGCCCCGGATTATCACCGTGTGCTCGCCTGCTATTTCGCGTACCTTGTACTCCTGTTTGATTCTCATGCGTGTTCGGACTTTATTCGACGCAAATATAGTGAAAATTCTGCCAATTAGCCTCTTTTTTGTTAATTTTGCCGCATTATGGGCGATTTGGACGGGTATAAACATGCGGATCTGACTGAGGTGCTCCGCAAATACTGGGGCTACACGCAGTTTCGCGCGGGGCAGGAGACCATAATCCGCTCTGTGCTGGACGGCCGCGACACTCTGGCGCTCATGCCCACGGGCGGCGGCAAGTCGCTCACCTACCAGGTGCCCACGCTGGCGCGCGACGGACTCTGCATAGTGGTCACGCCGCTCATAGCCCTGATGAAAGACCAGGTCGACCGTCTGCGGCAGATGGGTATTCCGTCCGTGGCGGTGCATTCGGGAATGTCCTATCGGCAGATCGACATAGCGCTGGACAACTGCGCTTTCGGCGACGTGAAGTTTCTCTACGTCGCGCCCGAGCGTCTGGCCACCGAGGCGTTCCGCCTGCGCGTGCAGCGCATGAACGTCTCGCTGCTGGCGGTGGACGAGGCGCACTGCATATCGCAGTGGGGCTACGATTTCCGCCCCTCGTATCTGCGCATCGCCGAGATACGCCGACTCATTCCCGACACTCCCGTGCTGGCCCTTACGGCCTCGGCCACGGCGATGGTGGCGGAGGATATAATGGAGCGTCTGGGCTTCGCCGAGCCCAATATCGTGCGCAGCAGCTTCGCACGGCCCAATCTGTCGTACGCCGTGCGGCACACCGATGACAAGCGCGAGCAGCTGTTGCGCGTGATAGAGGGCGTCGAGGGTGCGGGCATCATCTACATGCGTACCCGCGAGGGGTGCGAGCAGATGGCCGCGTCGTTGCGCGAGCAGGGCTTCTCGGTGTCGTACTATCATGCGGGACTGCCGCATGTCGAGCGTTCCATGCGTCAGGAGGAATGGCTGTCGGGCAAGGTGCGCATCATGGTGGCCACCAATGCCTTCGGCATGGGCATCGACAAGGCCGACGTGCGCTTCGTGGTGCACTATTCGATGTGCGACTCTCTGGAGAGCTACTATCAGGAGGCGGGCCGCGCAGGTCGCGACGGACGCCGCAGCTATGCCGTGCTGCTGGTCGCCTCGGACGACGAGTCGAAGATCGTGAAACGTTTCGACGCCGAGTTCCCGCCGCTGGCGGAGATAAAGTCGATATACGAGAAGGCGTGCGATTACGTGGGCATCGCCGTCGGCGACGGCCTCTACGCGTCGTTCGTGTTCAACATCCACGATTTCTGCGCGCGCGAGCATCTCTACGTCGGCAAGGTGAAGGCGGCCATGGAACTGCTCTCCCGAAACGGCTACATGACTCTCACCGATGAGATGGAGAATCCCGCGAAGATAATCTTCTGCGTCAGCCGCGACGACCTCTACAAGATACGCGTCGACCGCAACGACCTCGACCACGTGATACGCACCGTGCTGCGCCTCTACAACGGCGTGTTCACCGAGTTCCGCGCCATCGACGAACGTCAGATCGCCGCCGCGAGCGGCTATACGGTCGAGCGGGTGAAGGAGCTTCTCAAACGCATGTGGCAGATGCGCATCATCCGCTACATCCCGTCGAATTCCTCGCCCATGCTCTTTTTCGACGAGGAACGTCTGCCCACCGCGGATCTCTACATCTCGCCCGACACCTATCTGCACCGCAAGCGGCTCATGACCGAGCGGTTCGGGAACATGCTGGGCTACGCGGCCAACGAGACCGAGTGCCGCAGCGTGGTGCTGCAACGCTATTTCGGCGACGGGGAGGCCGAAGATTGCGGCGTGTGCGACATATGTCTTGCCGAGCGTCGGCGCGCAAAGAGTTCGGCACGCGATCTTGCCGAGCGGGCTGCCGAGATCATACGCGCCGAGTCGGTCACGGCGCGCGAGCTGTGCCGCCGCATGAAGGCCGAACCCGACGCTGTGGCCGCTACGATAGACAGAATGGCGGCCGAGGGTAAAATTTCCGTCGCACAGGACGGTAAACTCGTATTTATTGGTTAACTTTGCACTCCCGAAAATTCAGCATGGCTTTCGAACACACCATATCCAACGAAGATACCGCGGCTCTGCCCTCGGCCCGTTTCGACGGGCAGATAGTGGTGGTGGACGACGAGCGTCAGATCGCCGACGCCTGCCGCGACCTGGCCGCGCAGAGCGTCATAGGCTTCGACACCGAGACGCGTCCGTCGTTCAAGGCGGGCGTGGTGAACAAGGTGGCACTGTTGCAGCTCTCGACGCACGAACGCTGCTATCTGATACGTCTGTGCCGCACGCGGCTGCACAACTCGATACTCAAGATCCTGAGCAATCCCCGCATAGTGAAGATCGGCGCCGACGTGGCGGGCGACCTGCGGGCGCTGCACGCCTTGCGCAACTTCAAGGAGCGCGGTTTCGCCGATTTGCAGCAGATGGCGAGCGACTGGGGCATCGAGGAGAAGAGCCTGCGCAAGATGTCGGCCATAGTGCTCGGACAGCGGGTGTCGAAGGCGCAGCGGCTGAGCAACTGGGAGGCCAACGTGCTCACGCCCCAGCAGCAGATGTATGCCGCCACGGACGCGTGGGTGTGCATAGGCATTTACGAAAAACTTCTCTCCACGCCTCAGGCGGCGCGGGAGCCAAAGATCGAGAATAATGGAGACTGAAAAGGCGCGAATATATCTTCGGCGGGGAAAGGAGGAATCGCTCCTGCGCCGCCATCCGTGGATCTTCTCGGGTGCCATCGAGCGCGTGGAGTGCGGCGACGAGGGCATAGCCGAGGGCGATGTGGTCGACGTGTATGCCAAGTCGGGCGATTTCATGGCCCGCGGGCACTACCAGATAGGTTCTATCGCGGTGCGCGTGTTGTCGTTCGAGCGCGAGGCGATCGACGGCGCATGGTGGCGCGGGCGTCTGGCCGTGGCGTGCGACGTGCGCCGCACGCTGTCGCTTATCGACAATCCGTCGACCGACTGCTACCGTCTGGTGCACGGCGAGGGCGACTCGCTGCCCGGGCTGGTGATCGACATCTACGGTTCCACGGCCGTGGTGCAGTGCCATTCGGTGGGCATGTACCGCTCGCGCATGGACATTGCCGACGCGCTGCTCGACATCTACGGCGAGCGTCTGACTGCCGTTTACGACAAGAGTTCGCAGACGGTGCCCTACAAGGCGGGGCTGAATGCCGTGGACGGTTATCTGCGGGGCCATTCCGACCGCAAGTCGCATGTGGTGTACGAGAACGGACACAAGTTCGCCGTCAACTGGGAGGAAGGGCAGAAAACGGGATTTTTCCTCGACCAGCGCGAGAACCGCGAACTGGTGAAACGCTACTCGGCGGGGCGCACCGTGCTCAACACGTTCTGCTACACGGGCGGGTTCTCGGTCTATGCCATGGCGGGCGGGGCCGTCGAGGTGTGTTCGGTGGACTCTTCGGAGCGCGCCGTGCAGCTCGCCGACGAGAATATGCGTCTCAATTTCGGCGACGGCGTTCGTCACGAGGCCGTAGCGGCCGATGCCGTGGAGTATCTCAAGCGCATAGGCGACAAATACGATCTGATAATCCTCGATCCTCCCGCTTTCGCCAAGCATCACAAGGTGCTGGGGAACGCCATGCAGGGCTACAAACGGATAAACGCCCGCGCGCTGTCGCAGATCAAGAGCGGCGGAATACTCTTCACCTTCTCGTGCTCGCAGGCCGTGACCAAGGAGCTGTTCCGCACCACGGTGTTCTCGGCGGCTGCCATAGCGGGGCGCAAGGTGCGCATTCTGCACCAGCTTACCCAGCCCGCCGACCATCCGATCAATATCTACCATCCCGAGGGCGAGTACCTCAAGGGGTTGGTGCTGTATGTGGAGTAGGTGAATCGCGACATCGTGGAACGATGTCGGCAGTTCGCCGCCACCCCACGCGGCGGACTGCAACTCGCTTCTCGCTCGTGCCGCCCTCCGCTGTCGGCGAACAGCGGGTTCGATGCAATTCGTTTATAATTCTTATGATCCGTAATTTTTTGATCCTCCTTTCGGTCTTGTCGGCGGCTTGTTCGTCGGCCGACCGTGATGCCGATGTATTCCGCCGTGAGGCCGACGAGTTTCTGGCCGCCATGCCCGCGGGCTTGCAGGATGCGCAGGCCGATGCCGTCCTGAGGGCGTGCGACGGCGATGCGGAGCCGTTGCGGGCAGTGAGGGCTTCGCGCAATGCGGAACCCGCCCTGCCGCAGGGCGTCGAGGCCGAATATATAACGCCGACGTTGAGGCTCTACGTCCCGACTGCTGCCGCTCGGCGGCCGCTGCCTTTGCTCGTCTATCTGCATGGCGGAGGGTGGACCTTCGGCAGCATAAACAGCTGCGCCCGTTTCTGCGGGGAGCTGGCCGCGACGGGTGCGGCGATGGTGCTCGCCGTGGATTATCGCCTGGCACCCGAACACCCTTTCCCCCAAGGACTGGACGACTGCATGGAGGCTTTGGCCGCGGCGCGACGCATAGCGGTCGAGCGCGGCGGCGATCCCGCACTCGTGTCGGTGGGCGGCGATAGCTCGGGCGGCAATCTCGCGATAGCCGCGGCACTGCGCAACGCGGCCGAGGGCGGCATACCTTTGAAGTCACTTTTGCTCTTCTATCCCGTGGTGACGGCGCGCGCCGACGGTTCGCCGTCGTGGAGGGACTATGGTTCGGGATTCGCGCTGGACGGACGCTTGATGGAGGCTTTCAACCGAGCGTATGCCTCGGGGTGCGAGGACGATCCGTTAGTGTCGGTGTCGCTCGCCTGCGACGAGGCTCTGGCCGCGTTGCCGCGCACGCTGCTCGTGGCCGCCGAGCGGGATATACTATGCAGTCAGGGTGAGAAGTTCGCCGAACGGCTGGTGGCGCTCGGCGCGGATGCCCGTCGCGAGGTTTTGCGCGGGAGTGTTCATCTGTTCATAACAAAGGAGGGGCAGGAGCACGCTTTCCGTCGCGCCGTGTCGCTGTCGGCCGACTTCATGGCGGAGTAGAGAGGGTGTTATTTCCCAGTATTCAGACGCCTCAGTCTGCGGTGCAGCAGTATGTCGCAAAGCGACAGCAGGACGAATCCCGCAGCCGTGAACAGCCATATGCCGTATTGCGAGTGATCGACCATGCCGATTTCGGGCAGCTTCAGTTCGGGCAGTTGAGGCATTTCGACGGATATCTGCGGTAGCGATATGCCGTATTTCTTCCACGCCGCAGCTATGCCCGCCGCGAGCGCCGCGAAACACGCCACGCCGCCGAGCAGATATGCCGAGCAGAGCAATGCCTCGCGTCGGCGCTTGCGTTCGCCGATGCGTTGCATGAGCCTCGGGGTGAATCCCTCGGGCAGTTCGTATTGCGTGGTAAGCCGCATCGCGCGGCGTATGGTGTCATTCCTTTCCATCGATCAACTCCGTTACGAGCAAATACAACTTCTTTCTTGTCCTGTGCAGGCGCACCTTCACGTTGCTCTCCGTGAGGTCCAGCACGGCGGCGCATTCGCTTATCGACCGTTCTTCGTAGTAGAACAGCGTCACCAAGGCGCGTTCCTCGGCCTCCAGCATCTCGACCGCGCGTCCCAGCGCCTCCAGCCTGCGTTCGCGCACCACGATCTCCTCCAGCCTCTCGGCCTCGTCGTCGGGCAGGGCGGCCAGGCGCCGCTCGTCGACGGGACAGGAGGGCATCCGCCTGCGCCTCACGTGCGACAGCGCGGTGTTGCAGGCTATGCGGTAGAGCCATGTGGCGAACGCGCTGCGGCCGTCGAACCTGCCGAGGGCGTCGAACGCCTTCAGGAACACGTCCTGCGTCAGTTCCTCGGCATCCTCGGCCGAACCCGCTATGCGTGCCACCAGCGAGTACACCGAACGTGAATAGCGGTCGGCCAGAAGCGCGAACGCCTCCGTGTCGCCTGCGACGGTTCGCTTTATCAGTTCGGTCTCTTTCGTTTGCATGGTCGTAATTTTAGACGCCGCATGCGCCGAAAGGTTACAGCGGGGCGCGCGGGTATTTTTCTTTTGTAACCTTTTTTCGGTCTTTGCGTCTAACATATCGAAAGCGCCGCCGAGCGGATTCGGACGCTTCGCGAAGATAACAAACTAATTAATTAAATAAAAAAATTACGATTATGGATTTTATCACCATTCCCGTCACGTTCGGGGTTGTCTCATTCTTCATCTACAAGTTTTTCGAGCTTCTCATCTGCCGCAAGGAACGTCTGACGATCGTCGACAAGATCGACGGCAATTCGCTGATCGAATATCTGAAGCAGGTTCGTATGGGGCTCGGGCTCAACCGCCTTTCGTCAGAGTCGCTGCGTTTCAACTATCCCGCCTCGTGGTCGCTGCGCATAGGCTGTCTCATATTCGGTATGGGCGCGGGACTTATTCTGGGAACCTTTATGGATCGCTGCATGTTTTATAACACGCATTGGGGCAATTCGCGTGAGATAGTTTTCGGCGGCAGCATGATGTGTCTCGGCGGCCTGGGACTGCTCGCGGCGTTCATCGTGGAGTATAGTCTGTACCGAAAAGCGTGCAAGGAGGGTAAATAGTCCGTTGCCCTGAAAAAACAGACGCCTGCTGCCCCGAAAACGATCGGGCGGCAGGCGTTTGCTGTAAGTGAATCGATATCGCCGTGCGATATCGGCAGTTCGCCGCCGCCCCACGCGGCGGACTGCTGCTCGCCCGAGGCTCGCGCATTCCTGCCGCCGTCGGCGAACAGCGTATTACTCCATCGGAAACACCCTCACGTCGGTCACGCCTTGCAACTCGCGCTTCAGACGCTCGATATCGGTCTTCGCCTCCACCTCGCCGTAGTGGTAGGGATAAAATATGCGGGGACGCAAAGCCTTCACGGCCTCCACGGCCTGGTCGACCGTCATGGTGTAGGGTTGGTTCACGGGCAGGAAAGCCACGTCGATATTGCGCAACGCCGCCATCTCGGGCGTCGGCTCGGTGTCTCCCGCTATGTATATCCGCATGCCTCCCCCGAGGGTTATCACGTAGCCGCAGTCCTCGCGCTCTTTGGGGTGGAAATCGGTATGTCCTTCGGTGGTGTTGTATGCCGCCACCGCCTCGACTCTCACACCCGCGAAAGGTTCCGCCATCATGCCCGGGGTCATTGCCGCGCATTCGCCCTCGAACACTTCGGCCGAGGTCTTGTCGCAGATTATCAGGCTGTGGCGGGTGGTAATGTCGTCTATCGCCGCGCGGTCCAGATGGTCGTAGTGCGAATGGGTTATCAGCACCAGGTCGGCCTTGGGCAGACGCGCGTATTCGGCATATTGGTGCACGGGGTCGGTGTAGATATGCCGCTCGCCGATGCGGATGCTCAGGGCGGCGTGTTTGAAGAATGTGAAGGTCACCTCGCTTCCGTCGGGTGCGACGAGCGTGTCGGTGGGGTAGGCGGGAGCTTTTCCGCCTCCGAAAATGGAGAATAGCGACATGGTAGAAAAATTTTTGTTCTGTTTCAAATACGTCTGCCGCGATCGGCATCGCGTGCGGCTGCGTATCGCAAATATAGGGAATATAATCGACAATGAAAAATCGGAGACGGTACATGCGTTTTGGTCGTGTCGTAGGCTGTTCGCCGACGGCGGCGTGAATGCTTTGGCAGTCCGCCGCAAGGGGGCGGCGGCGAACTGCCGCCATCGCATGCGATGGCGAAATACGTGCGACAAATCGCTTCGGTCTTTTGGCGTATAAGCATCGAAAACCCCTCTTCGTCATCTGCCGCCTCCGCGCCCGAATTTTCCGAAAATATTTCCGCTATTTTTGGCGGTCGACGCAAAAAAGAGTAAATTTGCAAGATGATTCGCCTTAACCGAAAATTCGTAATTATGCTATCGATTCTTTACTATATTTTCACCGTAATCCACACCACCGTGTGGTGTATCGTATCGGTGCTGGTGCTTGCCGTGACCTATCCTTTCGACAAGAGCCGCAGTTGGGTCCACGAGATCTCGCGCTATATGACGTGGGTCTTTTTCGGCATGCCTCCGTGCATGAAACGCACCATCGACGGGCTGGAGAACATCGACCGCAGCAAACCCTACGTGATGGTGCTCAACCATACGTCGAGCGTGGACATAATCGCGGCCTACAAGGTGCCGCTCAATTTCCGCTGGGTGTCGAAGCGCGAGGTGTTCCGCCTGCCGTTCTTCGGTCCCATGCTGCTGGTGCACGGCGACATTCCCATCGAGCGCGGCAATGCCGCGGCCGCGTTGGCCAAGGTGATCCGCGAGGGCAAGCTGTGGCTTTCGCGCGGCGCGAGCGTGGCCATTTTCCCCGAGGGTACGCGTTCGAAGGACGGTGAGATACACCGCTTCAAGATGGGCGCTTTCAACCTCGCCAAGGAGGCGGGTGCCGATATCCTGCCCATCGTGATGACGGGGACGGGCGCCACGCTGAAGGGCTGGCGCATGAACTGGAGCAACCGCATAGCCATCCGCGTGTTGCCGCCCGTGTCGGCCGAGCGCGTGGCGGCTTCGGAGGTCAAGGAGCTGGCCGATGAGATCCGCACGGATATGGTCGAGGCGCTGGCCGCACTGCGTGCCGAGGTGGCCGAGGATGAGAAGTCGCGCGTGCGGCGTAACGCATAGAAGTCAGGAATATGAGTGACATAAAAAATAAGAGCAATCAGGTGGCATACGACGACGATGCCATCAAGACCCTATCGCCGCGCGAGCATCTGCGTCTGCGCCCGGGCATGTATATAGGCAAGCTGGGTGACGGTTCGCAGCCCGACGACGGTATCTACGTGCTTATCAAGGAGACGGTGGACAACTCCATCGACGAGTTCATCATGGGTGCGGGCGACCGCATCGAGATCACCATCGAGGACAACGTGGTGACGGTGCGCGACTACGGCCGCGGCATTCCGCTCAAGTCGCTTTCGGCGGCTGTGAGCCAGATGAACACGGGTGGCAAGTACTCGGGCGAGGCGTTCAAGAAGACGGTGGGTTTGAACGGCGTGGGCGTCAAGGCGGTGAACATGCTGTCGAGCGAGTTCACGGCGCGTTCGGTGCGCGAGGGCGAGGCCCATACGGTCTCTTTTTCCAAGGGTCTGGAACTCTCCGATCGGTGGGAGAGCGGCGTGGCCGAGCGCAACGGTACGATGATACGTTTCCGTGTCGACGAGGAAATATTCGGACGCTACGAGTACAACATGGATTACGTCGAGCAGCTGGTGCGCAACTACACCTACCTCAATCTCGGCCTGAAGATAATACTCAACGGCCGCGAGTTCGTCTCGAAAAACGGTCTGCTCGATCTGGTGAACGACAATCTGTCGGAGGAACCGCTCTATCCGCCCATCTATATTTCGGGCGACGACATCGACGTGGTGATCACCCACGGCACGGGCTACGGCGAGAGCTACTATTCGTTCGTCAACGGCCAGTACACGCCTCAGGGCGGTACCCATCAGGCGGCGTTCCGCGCCTCGGTGGCCAAGGTGGTGAAGGAGTTCTACAAAAAGGACTACGACCCGTCGGACGTGCGTACGTCCATCATCGCGGCCGTGTCGGTGAGGATGAACGATCCCGTGTTCGAGTCGCAGACCAAGATCCGTCTGGGATCGAAGGAGGTGGCCCCGGGCGTCTCGATGCAGCAGTTCGTGGGCGATTTCCTCTCGGTGAACCTCGACAACTACCTGCACAAGCATCCCGAGACGGCTCAGGTGTTGCAGAAGAAGATCGTGGAGAACGAGAAGGAGCGCAAGGCCATATCGGGCATACAGAAGAAGGCGCGCGAGACGGCCAAGAAGGTGGCCATCAACAACCGCAAGCTGCGCGACTGCAAGATACACTTCACCGACAAGAACGAACAGGCCGAGCAGACGATGATATTCATCACCGAGGGACTCTCGGCCATGGGCCCCATCACCATGAGCCGCAACGCCATGACGCAGGCGGTGTTCTGCCTGCGCGGAAAGCCGCTCAACTCCTACGGCCTGACCAAGAAGGTGGTCTACGAGAACGAGGAATTCAACCTGCTGCAATCGGCTCTCAACATCGAGGAAAGCATGGACAACCTGCGCTACAACAAGGTCATCATCGCCACCGATGCCGATGTGGACGGCATGCACATCCGTCTGCTCATGACCTCGTTCTTCGTGCAGTTCTTCCCCGAGCTCATTCGCAGCGGCCACCTCTACATCTTGCAGACTCCGCTGTTCCGCGTGCGTAACAAGAAGGAGAACTTCTACTGCTACTCCGAGGAAGAGCGCCTGCGCGCCGTGAAACGGTGCGGCGCCTCGGCCGAGATCACCCGATTCAAAGGTCTGGGCGAGATCTCGCCCGACGAGTTCAAGGATCTCATCGGCGAGAACATGCGTCTGGATAGGGTGCGCCTTACCAAGGACGACCCCATCTCCGATCTGCTGGAGTTCTACATGGGCAAGAACACATTCGAGCGTCAGGGTTTCATCATCGACAACCTGCGCATCGAGGAAGATCTGGTCGAGGAGGATATCGCATAACGTAAAACGAAAAAATTACTCCCAATGTCAGAGGATAAGGATATGAAGGAAGATATCGGCGCCGACGAGCTGCCGACCGACGAGCAGGCTGCGGGCGTACGCGGCAAGTTCGAACGCGTTTACGGCGAGGAAGGCAACCTGCACAAACTTACGGGCATGTACAAGAACTGGTTTCTGGACTATGCCTCGTACGTCATTCTGGAGCGTGCCGTGCCCCATGTCGAGGACGGTCTGAAACCCGTGCAGCGCCGTATTCTCCACGCCATGAAGTGCTGCGACGACGGCCGCTACAACAAGGTGGCCAACATCGTGGGCCAGACCATGCAGTACCACCCCCACGGCGACGCCTCCATAAAGGACGCGCTGGTGCAGCTGGGCCAGAAGGATCTGCTGATCGACTGTCAGGGTAACTGGGGCAATATCCTCACGGGCGACGATGCCGCCGCGGGCCGTTACATCGAGGCACGTCTGTCGAAATTCGCTCTCGACGTGGTTTTCAACAAGAAGACCACCGAGTGGATGCGCTCCTACGACGGCCGCAACGAGGAACCCGTGACGCTGCCCATAAAGTTCCCGCTGCTGCTGGCGCAGGGTACCGACGGCATAGCGGTGGGTCTGGCGTCGAAGATCCTGCCCCATAACTTCAACGAGCTGATAAACGCCTGCATAGCGCATCTGCGCGGTGAGGATTTCATGCTGCTGCCCGATTTCCCGACGGGAGGATTGATGGACGCGAGCCGTTACAACGACGGTCTGCGCGGCGGCGTGGTGAAGGTGCGCGCGCGCATCTCGAAGATCGACAAACGCACCCTCTCGATCACGGAGATTCCCTATTCCACCACCTCGGAGTCGGTCAAGGAGTCTATCATAAAGGCCAACGAGAAAGGCAAGATCAAGATCAAGCGCGTGGACGACCTCACGGCCGACAAGGTGGAGATCGTGATCCACGTGGCCAACGACGAGTCGAGCGACAAGACCATCGACGCTCTGTACGCATTCACCAACTGCGAGGTTTCGATCTCGCCCAACTCGTGCGTCATCTGCGACGAGAAGCCCCATTTCATGGGGGTGAAGGAGATACTCCGCCGCTCGGCCGACCATACCCGCGGCCTGCTGGGCCGCGAGCTGGAGATACGTCTGCACGAGCTCAACGAGGCGTGGCATGCTGCGTCGCTGGAGCGCATTTTCATCGAGAACAAGCTCTACCAGCTCATCGAGGGCTGCCGCTCGCACGAGGAAGCGTACGCTGCCGTCGACAAGGGGCTGGAGCCGTTCAAGAAGCTGCTTCGCCGCGAGGTGACGCAGGAGGATGTGCAGCGCCTTACCGAGCTGAAGTTCATCCGCATATCGCGTTACGACTCCGACAAGGCCGACAACGAGATCCGAAAGATCGAGGAAGACATAAAGGCTACGAAATACGATCTGGACCATCTGACCGACTACGCCGTGGCCTACTACGAGCGCATACGCGACAAGTACGGCAAGGGCCGCGAGCGCCGCACCGAGATCCGCGAGTTCGACGCCATCGAGGCCACGAAGGTGGCCGTCACCAACGCCAAACTCTACGTCGACCGCGCCGAAGGCTTCTTCGGCATAGGCAAGGGCATGAAGGACGCCGAGTTCGTGTGCGATTGCAGCGACATCGACGACGTGATAGTCATCCTGAAGGACGGCCGCTACATCATCACCAAGGTGAGCGACAAGGCTTTCTTCGACAAGAACATATATTATATAGGAGTGTTCAAGCGCAACGACGAGCGCACCATTTACAATGTCCTCTACCGCGACGGCCGCGGCGGCGCGATCATGATGAAGCGCTGCGCCATAAAGAGCATCACGCGCGACAAGGAGTACGACCTGACGAAGGGCACCCCCAAGAGCGAGATCCTATACATGTCGGTCAACCCCAACGGCGAGGCCGAGGTGCTGAAGATATATTTCCGCCCGCGTCCGCGCCTGAAGAAGGTGATCGTCGACCTCGACTTCTCTACCGTCGGCATCAAGGGCCGCCAGAGCCAGGGCAATCTGTTCTCGCGCTACGGCATCCACAAGATCGTGCTCAAGGAGCGCGGCGCCTCGACGCTCGGAGGGCAGAATATCTGGTACGACGAGGATGTGCGCCGCCTGAACACCGATGCCCGCGGCGTGCTGCTGGGCGAGTTCAAGGGCGACGACAAGATCGTGGTGTGGACCTCGAAGTACCAATATTATATTACGGGCTTCAACGTCGGCCAGCACTTCCCCGACGATACGGTGCGCGTGGAACGCTATGTCGCGGGCCGCGTGTACAGCCTCTGCTACTTCGACCGCGAGCAGGGCTACTACTATATGAAGCGTTTCCAGCTCGAAGCGAGCGAGCGCATGCAGCCGTTCCTCGACGACGACACGACGATGGAGCTGGTGGCCGTCACCGATTGCAGCGGCGCCAAGTTGGTGGTGTCGTATAAGGGTGCGCACGCCTCGCGTCCCGACGACGAGGTGGATGTCGACACCTTCGTCGGAATCAAGAGCCACCGCGCCAAGGGCAAGCGCATAACCACCTACGACGTGGCGTCGCTCACTTTCGTCGAGCCCGAGCCTGCGCCCGAGGACGAAGAGGCGGAGGCGCCCGATACGGCCGAGGATATCGACGATGCAGACGTCGGTGCGTCGGGCGACGGTTTCGATGCCGACGATGCTGCGGAGACCGAACAGCTCAATCTGTTTTAACGGAAAAGCTACAAGGCGATGAAGATATTTCTGATCGGATATATGGGGTGCGGCAAGACCTCGCTGGGACGCAAGCTGTCCCACGCGACGGGCATGCGCTTCGTCGACATGGATTCGGCCATAGAGGACCGCGAGGGGGCATCCGTAGCCGACATTTTCCGCTACGAGGGCGAGGAATATTTCCGCATGCAGGAGCGGCGGCTCATCGACGAGCTGGCCGAGTCGGAGGATGATATGATCGTCTCCACGGGCGGCGGCGCCCCCGTGTGGCGCGACAACATGGAGCGCATGAACGGTGCGGGCGAGACGGTCTATCTGCGTCGCACGCCCGAACAGATAGCCTCGCGCCTGAGTCCCCACGGACGGCGCAAGCGTCCCAAGCTGCGTGATCTCGACGACGACGAACTGATCGCCTTCATGACGGCCAACATGGCCGAGCGCGAACCGTTCTACTCGCGTGCGCGCCGCTGCATCGACTGCGCCGAGCGCAGCGACGCCGAGTTGATAGAGTCTATACTGAATATGATCCGCGGCGATGAGTGATGCACCCATAGGCGTTTATGATTCGGGATTCGGCGGATTGTCGGTGTGGCGCGAGATACATCGGGCCCTGCCCGGGGAGTCGCTCGTCTACCTCGGTGACGGTCTGAACTGCCCTTACGGCTCGCTTTCGGAGGAACGCATCCGCAGCCTGGCCGAGCGCGCTGTGCGCGAGCTGATCGGCAGGGGATGCAAGCTGATAGTGGTGGCATGCAACACGGCCACCTCGGCGGCGATAGGCCATCTGCGCGCTACGTTTCCCGACGTGCCTTTCGTGGGGCTCGAACCCGCCGTGAAACCCGCCTGCGAGCGTACGCGGACGGGCGTGGTGGGAGTCATAGCCACCGAGCGCAGCCTCACGGGGGCGAAGTTCCTCTCCACGCTGGCGCGTTACGGCGGCGGCGTGCGGGTGGTGAAGGCCGTGGGGCGCGGATTCGTCGAGGCCGTGGAGTCCGACGCCGAGGATGCTCCCGCCACGGAGGCCGCGGTGCGCGCCGTGCTCGATCCCGTCATTGCCGAGGGGGCCGACATCGTGGTGCTGGGCTGCACGCACTATCCGTTCCTGCGCGACACGATACGCAGGGTCGTCGGCGACCGCCCCGTGGAGATCATCGACTCGGGCGAGGCGGTGGAGAAGCGGGTGGAGAGTCTGCTCGACCAATATGACATGCGCGCCTCGGGTACGGCGGCGCCCGTGTTCGAGTTCCTCACTTTCGCCGACGAGGCCTACCGCGAGCGTCTGCGCCGCAAGGCTTTCGGCATCTGACGCGCGCGCGGCGGAGTTTGATTTTTATGGTTTATCTTTTACGGTCGGGCGTTTGCCCGCAACGGATTTTGATATATGGCACAACGAGTTAAAAAAACATCCGTCAAGAACCGTCCCGAGGCGGCGACGCCTGCGGCATCCAACGACAACATGTTGTGGATACTGGGATTCGTGATGCTGGTGTTCGGCGTGTTCGCCGTCTGTTCGGTGGTTTCCCACTTCTTCCACTGGTCGTCCGACCTGTCGGCCCTGCGTAACGACGCCGAGCTGTCGGGCGTGGAGATACCTTTCGAGAATCTGTGCAGCCGTTTCGGAGCCTCGGTGGCCTATCTGGTCGTCGACCGCTCGTTCGGCGTGTTCGGCATCATACTGCCCGTAGTCATAACGGTCGTGGGGTGGCGCATATTCCGCAAGAAGCGCCTGCATCTCAACCATTTCGCCCTGAGTGCGGCCCTGATGCTGGTCATGGGTTCGCTTACGACGGGATTCATCGGCTCGCAGCTTTCGGTGGCCCACGACATCGGCGGACTCTTCGGGCATGCGTGCGCGGCCGATCTGGTACTCTTCGTAGGCGTGTTCGGCACCGTTCTGCTGCTGCTCGCAGGGTGGATACTTACGGGCGTGTTCATTAACCGCAACTTCATCCGCACCGTGAACAGGGCGAGCGACGAGATGGTGAGCCGCAGCGAGCAGCTGGTGTCGGCGGTGCGCGACCGCGTGATAAAGAACCGCCGCGACGACGGCGCCGAGGAAGCCGACGATGCCGAAGAGGAAGAGGACGACGATATCGACGAGGCGGAAGCGGAGCGCGTGGAGCGTCCTGCGGAGGCGCGTCGTGAGACTGCGACGGAACGTCCGTCGGCCTCGGTCGCCCCCTCTGCGCAGCCCCGCACCATGTCGGCGGAGTCGGGCGAACGCGTCATGACCATCAACGAGCGCGCCGCCATGATGATGAATGCCGCGAATGCGGGTGCCTCGGATGCGCATGCCTCGTCGGAGGACGACGAGGACATTATCGTCACTCCGCGCGGGGAGGCTGCCGATTCCGAAGCGGCGCCCGAGTTGCCCGAACCCGACGACGACGGATTCATCGTGATACCTCACGGCGGTGCGGTGCCCAACGAGATAGACGTTAACGCCTTGCTGTCCGACGACGGGGAGCAGGAGCCGCAGGCGGACGAGACGGAGTTCGACGAGGAAGGTTTCGCCGTGATTCCCCGCAGCGCCGCGAATGCGGGCGGCGGACAAGAGGTGGCCGCCCCGTCTGCCGCTTCGGCCATGCCCTCTGTTGCTGCCGCACCCGCCGAGCAACCTGCCGAGCGTCGCGCCGAACCGACTGCCGTGCCGTTCGATCCCGACGTGGAGGCGAAGACTCCGACAGAGGATGCGGGCGGACTCGTCGTAACGGTCCACGAGCGCGAGGCGAGCAGGGTGGACGAGAGCGATATCGCCGTCGACGACCTTTACGATCCCCTGCGCGATCTGGAGAACTACCGCAAGCCCTATGTCTCGCTGCTGGAGGATTACAAGTCGCCGCACAAGGTGAGCGACGCCGAGATCTACGACAACAAGTGCCGCATAGAGGAGACGCTGAAATATTTCGGTATCCCCATCGTTGATATCCACGCCACGGTGGGTCCCACCGTGACCCTCTACGAGATCGTGCAGGCGCAGGGCGTCAAGATCGCCAAGATACAGGGCCTCGAAAAGGACATAGCCCAGAGCCTCAAGGCATTGGGCATACGAATCATAGCGCCCATCTCGGGCCGCGGAACCATCGGTATCGAGGTGCCCAACCGCGACAAGCAGATCGTGTCGATGTATTCGGCCATCTGTTCGGAGGAATTCCAGAGCTCGAAGGCCGAGCTGCCCGTGGTGATCGGCCGCACGATCCAGAACGAGAACTTCACCTTCGATCTTGCGAAGATGCCCCACCTTCTGGTCGCGGGTGCTACGGGACAGGGTAAGTCGGTGGGCCTTAACGCCATCATCACCTCGCTGCTCTACCGCAAGCATCCCGCGCAGCTGAAATTCGTGATGATCGACCCCAAGATGGTGGAGTTCTCGGTATACAACAAGCTCGAACGCCACTTCCTGGCCAAGATGGAGTCGGAGGACGAGGCCATCGTGACCGATCCCAAGAAGGCGGTTTACGTACTCAATTCGCTCGTCGAGGAGATGGGGCGCCGCCTGGAGCTGTGCAAGATGGCCACGGCGCGCAACATCGTCGAGTACAACGAGAAGTTCGTGGCGCGCCGACTCAATCCGCAGAAGGGACACCGCTACCTGCCCTACATAGTGGTCATCGTCGACGAGTTCGCCGACCTTATCATGACCGCCAAGGAGGTCGAGGTGCCCGTCATGCGTCTGGCGCAGAAGGCCCGCGCCGTGGGCATCCACCTCATCATAGCCACGCAGCGCCCCGACGTGAAGATCATCACGGGAGGTATCAAGGCCAACTTCCCCGCGCGAATCGCTTTCCGCGTGATGCAGATGATCGACTCGCGTACCATCATCGACCAGCCCGGGGCCAACCAGCTCATCGGCCGCGGCGACATGCTCTTCTCGAAGGACGGCGAGCTGACCCGCATACAGTGCGGTCTGGTCGAGACCCGCGAGGTGGAGCGTCTGGTGGACTTCATCGCCAAGCAGCAGGGCTATACCGAGGCATATCCGTTGCCCGATTACGTGCCCGATGCGGGCGAGGGCGGCGGTTCGTCGGGCGCTTCGGACGGCGAGAGCGGCGCCCCCGTCAAGTATGACGTGCTGTTCGGCGAGATAGCCCGTGCGGCCGTCACCAACGGCATGATCTCCACTTCGTCGATACAGCGCAACTACGAAGTCGGGTTCAACCGCGCGGGACGCATTATGTTGCAACTGGAGCGCGCGGGCATCGTGGGCCCGCAGATAGGTGCCAAGCCCCGCGAAATAAAGTTTTACGATCTGCCCTCTTTGGAGGCCAAGTTGCAGGATCTGGGAGTGTTCTGACACCCCGTTTGAATTTGTTATGCCATGAAACGATCGATTCTTGTTCTGTTCGCCCTGCTGGCAGCCGCTGGCAGCTGCCGCGCCGACGATGCCGCGCAGGCCGTTCTGCGCCGCACGGCCGACTATGTGAAAAAGCTGGGACGCTACGGCGTGTCGTTCGTGCTCACGTCGGGCGACTACTCATCGTCGGGCCGCTATGCCGTGGAGGGCGACGTATATTATATAGAGGTCGATAATGCCGAGGTCTATTCCGACGGCAAGACCCGCTTCGAGGTGAACCATTCGCGCAAGGAGGTCAGCGTGGACGACATGGATACATCGAGCCGCAACATCCTCGACAACCCCACGCGCTGCTTCGATTTCGTCGGCACCGACTATCGGTCGGAGGTGGAGTCGCGCGACGGCGATGTCGTGACTCTGCACCTGCGTGCCGTCGATCCCGAGGTCGAGGGCGATATCCGCCTTACTGTTTCCGAGTCGACGGGGCGCCCGTCGTCGATCACCTATACGCTCTACGACGACAGTGTGACGGTGCGTATCACCGACATCTTCAGTTCCTCGGAGAGGGTGAAGCGCTTCGACCGCTCGGCATACCGCGACTACGAGATGATCGATTTCCGATAAGCTGTACGGGCGGCTGTCTGCCGACGGGGGAGACTTCGGCCCGTGCAGTCCTGCGGGCTGCAATATTAACGCGCGTCAGCCTCACCCGCGGCAGAAGCGATTTCGGGAAAAGGGCGGCCGCGGCGACGGAGCGTAAAGA
>CAUHCL010000031.1 GCA_959604655.1 uncultured Alistipes sp.
CGACGGCGGCAGGAGTGCGACAGCAGTCCGCCGCGTGGGGGCGGCGGCGAACTGCGCGACTCGTAGAGTCGCAATCTCTTTATTATTTTCTTACGTTACCTTTTGTGCGGACAAAAGGTAACCCAAAAACCGCCGCGGTGAAACGATTTCGGGGTCGGCCACAGCGCCTTCGCTAAATCGGATGCTTCGCATTTTTGAAGATCAAAAAGTCTCCGATTCTTAACACTCCGTCGCTGCGCCCGCCCTTTGTCCGAAATCGCTTCTGCCGCGGGACTGGCTGACGCATGTGTATTGATAAAATGTTTTCGAGCCGCGGCCTACGGGAAGCACCGCAAAACCGATCCATACAGACAGCAAAAAAATCCCCCTGCGTATTGCAAGGGGGATGTAAAAGGGCCTCGGCCGAGAATCGGACCGAAAAGGCTACTTCGCGTAGCTCACGGCGCGGGTCTCGCGGATCACGGTGATCTTCACCTGACCCGGGTATGTCATCTCGTCCTGAATCTTCTTGGCTATGTCGTGCGAGAGCGACTCCGACTCCTGATCCGACAGCTTGTCGGCGCCGACGATCACGCGCAGCTCACGGCCCGCCTGGATGGCATAGGTCTTAACGACGCCCGGGTACGACAGGGCTATGTCCTCCATCTCCTTCAGACGCTTGATGTACGACTCCACCACCTCGCGGCGCGCTCCCGGGCGTGCGCCCGATATGGCGTCGCACACCTGAATGATGGGCGCTATGAGCGACGTCATCTCAGTCTCGTCGTGGTGGGCGCCGATGGCGTTGCATACGTCGGGCTTCTCCTTGTACTTCTCGGCGAGCTTCATACCGATTATTGCGTGCGGCAGTTCGGGCTCGTCGTCGGGCACCTTGCCTATGTCGTGCAGAAGTCCCGCGCGGCGCGCCGCCTTGGGATTCAGGCCCAGCTCCGATGCCATGATGCCTGCCAGATTGGCCGTCTCGCGGGCATGCTGCAAGAGGTTCTGGCCGTATGACGAACGATACTTCATCTTACCTATAAGACGGATCAGCTCGGGGTGCAGGCCGTGGATACCGAGGTCGATGGCGGTACGCTTGCCGACCTCCACGATCTCCTCCTCGATCTGCTTCTTCACCTTGGCCACGACCTCCTCGATACGTGCAGGGTGTATGCGGCCGTCGGTCACGAGCTGGTGCAGGGCCAGACGCGCTATCTCGCGGCGCACGGGATCGAAGCCGCTGAGGATGATGGCCTCGGGGGTGTCGTCCACTATGATCTCTATGCCCGTGGCGGCCTCCAGAGCACGGATGTTGCGGCCCTCGCGGCCGATGATGCGGCCCTTGACCTCGTCGCTGTCGATGTTGAACACCGTCACGGCATTCTCGATGGCGGTCTCCGTCGCCACGCGCTGGATCGACGTCACGATGATGCGCTTGGCCTCCTTGGAAGCGGTCAGCTTGGCTTCCTCAATGGTCTCGTTGACATAAGAGGCGGCCTCGGCCTTGGCCTCCGATTTCATGTTCTCGACGAGTATGTTCTTGGCGTCGGCAGCGCTCATGCCCGAGATCTGCTCCAGACGCACGTTCTGCTCGCGGATGATGCCCGCCAGTTCCTCCTTCTTGGCATTGAGGCCCTGCAACTGGTTGTTCATCTGCTCCTTCAGACGGTCGTTCTCCTTGATGCGGTTCTCCAGATCGCGCTGCTGTCCCGCGAGATTCGACTCGATCTGCTTGGCACGCTGCTCGCTCTGCGCTATCTTCTGGTTGCGCTCGTTTATCATGCGGTCGTGCTCGCTCTTGAGCTGGATGAACTTCTCCTTGGCCTGGAGAATCTTCTCCTTCTTAATCATTTCGCCTTCGGCCTCGGCCTCCTTGAGCGCCGCGCCGCACTGCTTCTTTATCGTGTTCTTGGTGATGTAGGCGGTCACCAGCATGTAGGTGCCCACACTCACCACGGCCGATATTATGGCTGTGATAACTATTATTAGCGATGTTCCCATTTGTTGTATGTTAAGTATTTTGTATTGGTTTTTCCGTTTTGTCCTCCGCCCCGCGGCGAAGAGTATAAAAAAACCCGCACAGAGTTTCCTTTTCTTGTTTGACGAATCTGCCGATAAGTCAAGGTGTGGGGCTCCGGGAGTTCGCAATCTTCCAACGGTGCGCGAAGCACACCCGCGAAAAGCGGGTCAAGGCCTGATTTTGAGAAACCGAGAGTTTACCCAATGTAATAAGTGTTCAGTTTCGCAAAGCTGTAAGGAAATCTATGCGGGTAGATTTTCGTATCCAAAGAACGCGTCTATCGTATTATACCGACTCACTGCATATTTCGTTCCGTTCGTCGGCCGTAAAGGCCTCTCATCATCACGCCGCCTCGGAGACCTACCTCCGTTCGGGCGGATCATCTTATTTGGTACCCTTTCGGGGCAGTCGCGCTATGCGGTTCAGGTGCTTGTCCAGCTTCTGCGACAAGGCGTCCAGAGCCGCCAGATCGTCGTCGGCGAGATTGTTCTCGCGCGTGAGCGCGATGTTGTTTATACCCAGCTGCAAAGCCGTGATGGCCAGGCAATCCTGCACCGAAAAACTCTCTCCGAAAGTCTTCTGCAACTTTCCGACGTTGGTGTTCACCTCGCGTTCGGCCAGACGGTAAACCTCCTCTTTCTCGCTGTCGATGGTCAGCGAATAGGCCTTGCCCGCCACTTTGAGATTTATCTTTTGTTTCGCCATCTGTCACGCATCAGTTGTCCGCTCGGGCCAGCAACGCTATGCACTTATCCACCTCCCGCAATAACAGGTTGATACGCGCCTGCGACTTCGCCCTATCCGTCGTCGCGCCGCTCAGACCCTCCGCCAAACGCAGGCGCTGCACTTCGGCCCGTGCCTCGCGCAGACGCTCCTGCCCGTCGCGTATTTCGGCACGCAGGCGGTCGCGCTCCTGCCGAAGTTGCTCGCATTCGGCTTCGAGCTTATCGCATCTGTCGAGTATCCTTGCGGTCTGTGCTTCGATGTGCGTTATAATACTCTTGCAAGCCATCGGCGTCGGTCTGTAACGGTTTTGTGAGTCAAAGATATAAAAAAGATACGTTATCTGCAAATTTTATCGCCGCCCGCGGCCGTTTTCATGCCGCAGACGGACGTTTCGCGGCACCCTTACCTCCCCTTGCGCGATGGTCCGAGCACCTCGGCGTAAAGGTCGTAATCCTCGGCACCCGTGATGCGTACGTCGTAGAAACGGCCGCGCATGAGGCGCCGTCCCGCCGCGGGGATAAGTATCTCCTGATCGACTTCGGGCGAGTCGTATTCCGAGCGGGCCACGTAGTAGTCGCCCTGCCGCGAGTCGACGATCACGCGCATGGTGCGGCCCACGCGGGCGAGGTTGTTTTCAAGCGAAATACCCTCCTGCAAGGCCATGATGCGGTCGGCGCGGCGCTGCTTCTCATCCTCGGGCACGTCGTCGGGAAGGTTCTCGGCCGAATAGGTACCCTCCTCCTCGGAGTAGGGGAACACGCCCAGACGGTCGAACCGCACCTCGCGGACGAAATCCTCCAGCTCGGCCATGTCGGCCTCGGTCTCGGTGGGATAGCCCACCAGAAGGGTCGTGCGCAGGGCGATGTCGGGAATGCGCTCGCGCAGACGGCGCACCAGATCCAGCGCCTCGGCCTTCGTGTGGCGGCGCTTCATGGCCGACAGCATGCGGTCGGATATGTGCTGGAACGGGATGTCGAGATACTTGCATATCTTCGGCTCGCGCGCCATTGTCTCGATCACCTCGTCGGGGAACGAGGCGGGATAGGCGTAGTGCAGCCTGATCCACTCTATTCCGTCCACGCGGCACAGCTCGGTCAGCAGGTCGGCCAGACGGCGGCGGCCGTAGAGGTCGATGCCGTAATAGGTGGTGTCCTGCGCTATGACCATCAGTTCCCTGACGCCGCGCGCAGCGAGCCGTCGGGCCTCGTCGAGCAGGGTCTCCATCGGCACCGAGACGTGCCGTCCGCGAATGAGCGGTATGGCGCAGTAGCCGCAGAGCCAGTTGCACCCCTCGGATATCTTCAGATAGGCGTAGTGGGCTGGCGTGGTGAGCATGCGCTCGGTCGCGAGGTCGTCGCCGCTCTCGGCGCCGAGGGCGGCGACGATGCCCGACCAGTCGCGCGCACCGAAATAGTCGTCCACCTCGGGGATCTCGGCACGGAGCTCGTCGGCATAACGCTCGCTCAGACAGCCGATGACGAACAGATGATTGATGCGGCCCGCCTGCTTGGCCGCCGCAGCGGCGAGTATGGCCTCAATGCTCTCGCGCTTGGCGTCGCCTATGAATCCGCAAGTGTTTATGACCACGGTGTCGGCATCGGTGCGTTCGCTGTCGAACACCACCTCGTATCCCGCCGCGGCGAGCCGCGCCATCAGATGCTCGCTGTCGACCGTATTCTTCGAGCACCCGAGAGTTATGACGTTGATTTTCTTCATTATTATATTATTCGAATAACCTCCTCGTATAAATTGGGCAGGCAATTTTGACGCATACGGAACTTAGTACCGTGATTATGTCCGGTTCGGGCATCGATATCGATCAGAATATTGCCAGCCTCTATTTGCGCAAGGAATCCGACAAATGAAAACTTCCGCAACAATTGAACACTGTTATAATGGAAATATTCTATCCCGTTCACTCTTTTTACATCGGCTTGGACATAAAAGCAGTTCAAAAGTTTGGTACCGGCTTTATGCGCAAGATCGTCAAAGCCCCAATATGGTTGGGGATTCAGCTGATCGAGGGATGCGTTTGCATTCACATCCCGCAACCATGCACTATGCCTGGGAGAAACCTCCGTATGATCGAACGATAATTGAACGCGACGATTCTCGAAATCGAGCACCACACGAAAACCTCTGTCCGTACATCCGTTTCCGCAAATAGTCTGTCGGAAACTCTTTTCATTTTCGGGATATTTCTTACCGGCTTCTTTGTGACGCCAGCCGTATTTTTTCAAAAATATCTCCGGAACGAATTTCAACGCACGTGGAGACGGTTCGGTATGAAAAAGCGTTGTAAGCGACTGGGTATTCTTTCGCTGGGCTTTCAACTCCCACTCGGCCGCATTCGGAATAGGCAGATTGTTTTCTTCGATTCCCAACAAATCCTCCAATGTGTTGCCTACGCCTCCGGAATTTCCAGGTCTGGCGTTGGGAACCCATCCCATCGCAGCAATTTTATGAAATTCCTCCACAAGAGACTCTTTCGTATAGATTTTTATATCCATGTAGCAGATGGGTTAGAATAATGTCAATTTGTTCCTGTGTTCTTTTATCCGCACTTCGGCGCTATCACAATATTGCCGCGAAATCTCGGTACCTATATAATTACGCTGCAAATCTATGGCTGCTATCGCCGTAGTGCCGCTACCCATGAAAGGATCGAATACTATTTGAGCATTAGTCGACGATATTATTCTTTTGATTAAATCCACCGGAAACGGTGCCGGATGCGAATTATTCATTTCCTGCGTAAATTCCCAAACATCTCCCACTGCGTTCGCCTTGGGAGCTAATCTAAATTTAGGCTTGGCTATCAGGTATATCACTTCATAAGTGGGGAGAAAATATCCGGGATTGAAATTTATTCCGCCTTTTCTGCGCCATATTATTATCTGTCTTACAGGAAATCCCGATACGATATCTTGACGATCCTGCAACAGACCGTTTTGCACACGCCATTTATGGTTATAAAATATCGCGCCGTCGTCTTTCAACAAACGGAACATCTCCGAGAGGCATGCCCGCTGCCACTCCACATATTTTTCATGCGGCATGCAGTCATCATAGTCGGAGTAGCCAAATCGAAGCGCCGCAGATGCCCATTTACCCGAGCGGGTATTATGCTTCATTCCGTTACCCGAGGAATTTTTGAGATTATAAGGAGGCGACGTAACGAACAGATCAACCGATTGATCGGGCATATCACGCATAACCGAAAGACAGTCATCGCAAATTATGCGATTCAAATATTCAGATATCTCTGCCATACCGCTACTCCTTTTCGCCGAACAATGCGTCCACGAAGTCGCGGCGGTCGAACATGCGCAGCTGGTCGATGCCCTCGCCGATGCCGATGTAGCGCACGGGAATGTGGAAACGGTCGCTGATGCCGATCACCACGCCGCCCTTGGCCGTGCCGTCGAGCTTGGTGATGGTGAGCGAGGTCACCTGCGTGGCCTGCGTGAACTGCCGCGCCTGCTCGAAGGCGTTCTGGCCCGTCGAACCGTCGAGCACGAGCATCACCTCGTGCGGCGCGTCGGGGATCACCTTCGCCATGACGTTGCGTATCTTCGTGAGCTCGTTCATCAGGCCGACCTTGTTGTGCAGACGGCCCGCTGTGTCGATCAGCACCACGTCGGCTCCGTTGGCCACGGCCGACTTGAGCGTGTCGAATGCCACCGAGGCGGGATCGGAGCCCATCTCCTGACGCACCATCACGGCACCCGCACGCTCGGCCCACACGGCCAGCTGGTCGATGGCCGCGGCGCGGAACGTGTCGGCCGCACCTATATATACCTTGCGGCCCGCTTTCACCAATTGCGCGGCGAGCTTTCCGATGGTGGTGGTCTTGCCTGCGCCGTTCACGCCCACCACCATCATCACGTAGGGCATGCCCTCCTTCACCTCGAGCCCGAAGTTCTCGGCCGACGCGTGCGACTCCTCCAGCAGCGACGCTATCTCGTCGCGCAGAATGGAGTTCAGCTCCGACGTATTCATATACTTGTCGCGCGCTATGCGCTGCTCGATGCGCCCGATGATCTTCACGGTGGTTTCCACGCCCACGTCGGAGGTTATGAGCACCTCCTCCAGATCGTCCAGCACCGCGTCGTCGACCTTCGAGCGTCCCGCCACGGCGCGGGCCAGTTTCGAGAAGAGTCCCGTCTTGGTCTTCTGCAACCCCTCGGCCAGCTCGCGACGTTCCTCGGCGGCGGTTTCCGTCCGCTGCGGCGCATCGTTGCGGGCTTCGGCCTCCGATTGCGCGGCAGGGTTATCCTGTTTTTTCTTGAAAAGATCAAAAAATCCCATATTTCAGTCGTTTATATCGTTATCGCTTCGGACGCGCCCCCTGCGCCGACCATCGGCACGCAGGGCATGCGATCGCCCTTACAAAATTACTTCTTTTTTGAGATAATACCAAACGCGGGGCACCCGCAACGGCCCGCGCGGCCCTGACGAGCCTTGAAAACATCGGACGGATATAGCCTTGCAACAGATGATTGCTTAAAAAAAACGGGCGTGGCTTGACTCCTTACAGAGGGTACTGGGAATCACCTTTCAATCGGAATCGCACCACGCCCAAGTCAGTCCTACCCGAATAGCCAAGGTAGGACAACAACTCGGGCCGACAACAATTATACCGATTGAAAAATCCTCTCCCACGAGGGAGCTTCCCAGTTTTCTGTAAGGTATAAGGAGTTGTTTTCCCTATCGACAGTGCAGCGCTCACGGCTGCGGTCGTTCGTATTCGGTTGCAAATGTAACACAAATTTTATATATAAACAATGATCTTTTTCGACTTCGGACCTGCGGCGGCCGTGCATCGGCCTGCGGCACGACGCGGCGCGGGCGGGGTATGCCGCACGGGAGGGTACGGATATTTCGGATCCGCGGCGGACGGTCAGCATCGCCTGCGGATGCCGTATTTTTCGGAAAATGCTTATCTTTGGCGGCCGATAGCACCGTTTTATTAACTCTATATAAATGAAGACCGTTTATACGATATTGCTGCTGGTGATATCCAACGTGTTCATGACCTTCGCATGGTACGGCCACCTGAAGCTGCAACAGATGAAGATCTCGTCGTCGTGGCCTCTCTACGGGGTGATCCTCTTTTCGTGGATGATCGCGCTGGCCGAGTATTCCTGCCAGATACCCGCCAACCGCATAGGGTTCTCGGGCAACGGGGGGCCGTTCTCGCTCATGCAGCTCAAGGTGATCCAGGAAGTCATAACGCTGGTCATATTCACGCTGTTCACCACACTCTTCTTTCGCGGCGAATCGCTGCACTGGAACCATCTGGCGGCGTTCGTCTGCCTCGTAATGGCCGTGTGGTTCGTATTCATGAAATAACCCGAGTGCCATGACCCGCGAAGAGTTCGAAATATTGCTTTTGCCCGAGGTCCGCGATGCCGTGGAGCGCAATCTGGAGCGCGACCCGCTGCAAACGGCCCTCGACCGCCGCATACCCCATGCGCGCGAGGTGGCCACGCAGGTGAAATACCTCCGACGCGCGCGGACCAAGCTGCCGTCGCTGTGGGAAGCGCGCTGCATAATCCCGCCGCGTGCGTTCGAGCAGTCGTCGAGCGAGGAGTGCGCCGCAGCGAAACGCCTGTCGGGGGAGTCGGTGCTCGACCTCACGTGCGGGCTGGGCGTCGACGCCATGACCCTCGCGCGGCGGTTCGCACGGGTGGTGACCGTCGAGAGGGACGAGGTGCTGGCCGACGCGGTGCGCGAGAACATGCGCCGCATGGGCATCGGCAATGTGGAGGTGGTCACCTCGTCGGCCGAAGATTACGTCGCTTCGTGCCGCGAACGGTTCGACTGGATATACGCCGATCCCGACCGCCGCACGACGGAGGGGCGCCGATCGGTGCGCATGGAGGACTGCTCACCCGACGTGACGGCGCTGCGGTCCGAGCTGCGGCGGCTGAGCGACCGTCTGGCCGTGAAGTGCTCGCCGCTGTTCGACGTCGACGAGGCGTTCCGCATCTTCGGCCGCTGCGGTGCGGAGGCCGTGTCGCTGCGCGGCGAATGCAAGGAGGTGATGATCTACGCCGACGGGAGGCAGCCGACGGTCGCGGCCGAGGCGATAGGCATAGGCCGTTTCGAGGTGGCGCGCGAGGCGGCGGCGTGCGAACCGTGCGCCGAGGCGTTCGATCCCGACGCCTATGCCTGGCTGGTGATCCCCGACGTGGCATTGCAGAAGGCGCGGCTCACCCTACGCCACCTGCACGGCAAAGCCGACGCGTGGAGCAACAACTCGTTCGCATTCGCGCGCGAGAAGCCCGAAGGGATACTGGGGCACGTGCTGCCCGTGGAGCGCATCGAACCTTACGATCCCAAGGCGCTGCGGCGCGAACTGCGCGGCACGGGCGTCGACATACTGTGCCGCGACTTCCCTTTTTCGCCCGACGAGGTGCGCCGCCGCACGGGCATGCGAAGCGGAGCCGAATGCCGCATAGCCCTCACGCGCGTGGCGGGACGCTGCATAACCGTAAGAATCGGCGACGAGCGGCAGATCGCCTGCCGCGGGCAAGTCCCCGACAAGCGTACAATAAAGTGCACGGGGCGGCCGCACGCGATTACGTCGGGTGCAATGACCCGATTTTTGCCGAAATATTAGTATCTTTACGAACGAAAAACATTAACGTATGGAATACGCAAACCATCTCAACGAATACGCCGCGGCGCCCTCCGCAGAGGAAGTGGCCCGCGAAGTCGCCGCGCTGCGCGAAGCGGCCGCCGCGAACAACAACGCCGACGTCTTCCGATTCTGCTACTCGGCCATAGACCTCACCACCCTGTCGTGCAACGACTCGACGGCTTCGGTATCGGCGTTCGCCGAACGCTGCATGGAGTTCTACTCGGCCTATCCGCATATCCCCAACGTGGCGTCGATCTGCATCTATCCGCCGTTCGTGGAGACCGTGGGGCTGGCCGTGGACGGCTCGCCCATGCGCATCACGGCCGTGGCGGGCGGATTCCCCTCGTCGCAGACGTTTCTGGAAGTGAAGATGCTGGAGGTGGCCATGGCCATCGAGAACGGCGCCGACGAGATAGACATAGTGCTCAATGCGGGCAAGATGCTCACGGGGGCCTACGACGAGGCCGCCAACGAGGTGGAGGTGCTCCGCGCCGAGGCGGCGGGGACCGTCCTGAAAGTGATTCTGGAGACGGGTGCGCTCAAGACCCCCGAACTGATCCGCAAGGCATCGCTGCTGTCGATGTTCGCTGGGGCCGACTTCATAAAGACCTCGACGGGCAAGATCGACGTGGCCGCCACGCCCGAGGCCGCCGTGGTGATGTGCCATGCCATACGCGACTACTTCGAGCGTACGGGCCGCCGCGTGGGATTCAAGGCTGCGGGCGGAGTCCGCACGGCCGCGGATGCCGCGCTGTACTACACCATCGTCGAGAAGATTCTCGGTCCCGAGTGGCTCACGACCGATCTGTTCCGCATAGGGGCGTCGTCGGCCGCCAACAACCTGCTCTCGGCAATAGAGGGACGCGAGGTGAAGTTTTATTGATTTGATATATCGATATCGCACAGCGATATCGGCAGTTCGCCGCCGCCCCCACGCGGCGGACTGCAACTCGCCTAAAGGCTCGTGCAATCCTGCCGCCGTCGGCGAACAGCGAAAAGCCGCCCTCCGTATGGAGAGCGGCTTTTTTCCCGAGCGGCCGAGCCGCCCTATTTCACGTCTATCCTGTGGCTGTGTATGGTCTTGCCCGCGGCGTCCACCACATCGATCACGATCTGCGACGAGGTGATGCGCACCTCCAGACGGTCGTTGTTGGAATTCACCAGCACGGGGAACTCGGTCCCGCACTCCCCCGCCTTGCGGAAAGAGTAGCTATGCAGATGTCCGCTCAGCATCACGTCCACGCCCGCCTCGTTCAGGATGGGTATAAGCAGCCGCTTGAGTTCGTTGCTGCCATGCCAGCCGCGCCCCTTCTCGGGCGGCACGTGCAGAAGGGCCACCTTCACGGGTGCCGAACGGAATGCCTCGCTCCGCACCGTCTCGCGCAGCCATTCGGCCTCGGCCTCGCGGTAGGCGTCGTAAGCCGCGGTACCGCCGTACTCTATATCGTTGTCGGGCTTGTCCTCGCCGCTGTCGAGCACCACGAACACGGCGGGACCGTGACGGAACATGTAATAGGGATTGCCCGTGTGCGACGGGTAGAGGTTCATGAACTCCATGGCTCCCGGGCCGCGCGTCTCGTGGTTGCCGCGCACGAAGAACAGAGGCATGTCGGTGGCGAACTCCTTCACCGCACGCGAGAGGTAGGCCTCCTCCAGATACGTAACCGAACCCATCAGATTCGACATATCGCCGTTGAACACCGCAAAATCGAGGTTTGCGGCCTTCATGCCGCGCGCGTGCGCCGTCAGGATCGAGTCGCGGCCGTGGATGTCGTTCACCACAGCGAAACGGCATTCGTCCTTGCCGCTGTCGAGCGTGCGTATGCGATAGGGTTCGCGCGAATAGACGTCGCTGGCGGTCACCGTGCCGAGCACGGGAATGGAGCCGCTGTCGTCGATGCCCTGCTGGTAGATGCGGTAGCGGTAGGTCGTGCCCGCCTGCAATCCCGTGACGCGCACGCGGTGCAGTTTCGACACGACGTGACGCCCCAGAAAGTCTTCGTAGTAGCGCGGCCGTTCCTCGGCATAGAACGACGCTCCGTCGTCGGGCGCGATCTCGACCCACCCGACCGAACGGTCGGACGAGATCCACACCACCGTCATTTCGTTGTCGGTCACGCCCATGACCCACGGTCCGCACTCGGTGACTACCCTCGGTATGTCGGCCGCGAACAGCGTCGACAGCGACAACGACATCAAAAATGCCGTAATGATTCTCTTCATTGGTATTGCAGTTTTAAGGTTTCGCACATGCCGCACGGCCCGAGGCCGCTACTCCGCCGTCTTGGCCGCCTTCGCACCGAGCGAATCGGCCTGCTCGGCACCCTCCGCCGCATCGGCGTCGCGCTTCTGTTCACTGTTAGAGGCGTCGCCCGCCGAGAACATATCGTCGGGCAGCATGCTCGTGTAGGTGCCGTGCCCCAAGACCGTGAACACCACCACGGCCACGATGCCCAGGGCGGCTATCTTTCCTATGATCTTCTTTATCATGTCAATCTTCCTGTTTACGGGATTGTTCGCCCTCGTCCGCCGATTCCCGAGCCAGAAGCCGCAGCGCCTCCTGCACCACATTGTCGACGGGGAATATGTTGTAATAGAATCCGTCGTCCTCCAGCGGCGTGTTGCGGCCTATGTAGGCGCGCAGCTGCGCCTCCATGATCTTGCGCGAGCGCGCTGTCTCGCTCGGCACGGGCTTCACGCCCTTGCGCGCCGCGTAGCGCACGAAATCGTCGAACAGCCCCTTGTCGGCATCGAGCAGGGCCGTCAGTTCGCCCATGGTACGCACGCCGTTCAGCGCCTCGCGGTGCGCGTCGGCATACTCTATCGTGTAGCGGTAGAGTATGTTGCGGCCCGTCACCTCGATATAGTACTTCGTGATGTCCGTCGTGTCCATCGGCACGAACAGATCGGGCATGATGCCGCCTCCGCCGTAGACCGTCTTGCCCGCAGGCGTGGTGAACTTCAGCGAATCGGCGAAATGTATGCTGTCCTGCGAGAAGAACTCGTTATTGTTATAGCGGCGCACCATATCCATCTCGTAATCCTCGTCGTCGCCGTTGACGTAGGGTTTCTGTATCGAACGGCCCGTGGGGGTGTAGTAGCGCGCCACCGTAAGGCGCAGGGCCGATCCGTCGGCATAGGGCAGCTGGTGCTGCACCAGACCCTTGCCGAACGAGCGGCGGCCGATGATGGTACCGCGGTCGTTGTCCTGCACGGCGCCCGCCAGGATCTCGCTCGACGATGCGCTGCCCTCGTCTATGAGAATGGCCAGCGCCAGATCGGCGGCGGTGCCCGTGCCGTCGCTGAACTCCTTGACCTGCTTGCGGTCGCGGTCCTCGGTGTAGACTATGAGTTTGCCTTCGGGCAGGAACTCGTTGGCGATGAGTATCGCCTGATCCAGATAGCCGCCCGAGTTGCCTCGCAGATCGAAGATCAATTTTCGCATGCCCTCGGCCCTCAACTCGGCCAGAGCCTTCATCAGCTCGGCGTAAGACGTGCGCGCGAACTGCGACAGACGTATGTAGCCCGTGTCGCCGTTCGCCATGAAGGCCGACTCGATGCTGTTTATAGGTATGGCGTCGCGCACCACCGTCACATCCACGGGATCGGCTATGCCGCGCCGCTGCAACGACAGCCGCACCTCGGTGCCGCGCGGGCCGCGCAGACGCTTTACTATGTCGTTCTGCGGCATCTTCACGCCCGCCACCGTGTCGCCGTCGATGAGGATTATGCGGTCGCCCGCCACGATGCCCGCATTGGCGCTCGGGCCGCCCGGGATCACGCTGAGCACTATCACGGTGTCGGTCGCGGCGTTGAACATCACGCCTATGCCGTCGAACTCGCCCTCCAGAGGCTCGTTCACCTCCTGCATCTCGCGTGCGGGGATGTAGACGGAGTGAGGATCGAGCTCGCGCATCATGAGCGGGATGACCAGCTCCGAGAGCGAGTCCATCGATATGGAGTCGACGAAACGCCGCTCCACCAGCATGCAGGTCTGCACGAGCTTGTTGGCCACGCCGAGTCCGCTGCGGCTCAGTATGGCGTGCATCTGCGATTGGGCGCGGTTGCGGCCTATGTACTGGCCGAGCATTACGCCGAACAGCACTCCCGCCGCCAACATGAGCGGGAAGATGATATTGTGTTTCCTGTGCATGAGTCTTTACGGACGCCATGCGCCGAACCGCGGGCAGCGGGCGGGCGCATGACGCACGGAGTCTTTCTTGTTACTTGTTCTTGAATGTGTAGGTTATGCCCAGCGACAGCAGCGAATATATCTGCACCGCGGTGTTCTGCGTCTTGTCGTAGTAGAGGTTGACGTCGATGGTGGTGGCCAGATATTTCGAGGCCCGTATGGTGAACTTGTTCTGCCAGTCCACGGTCGGGTCCAGCTCCACGTACTTGGGCACGCCCGCGGGAGCGTCGCCCACCTGACCGCCCTCGTTCCATTTGTCCAGAGCGTCGAGATAATCCTTGTAGTCGCGTATCTTCGAGCGTCGGGCCACGTTGGTGATCCAGCCGTAGTAGCAGTTGCACATGGTCTTGTAGCGGAACCATCCCGTTTTGCCCCAGCCGCGCTCGAACTCGATCTTCACCGACGAACCGCCCGAGAACAGGGCGTGCTTGTTGATGTCGACGCCGAAGTACGACGTGGCGTTCATGTTCTCGTAATTGCGCTTCACGCGGTCGTTGAACACCAGCGTTCCGCTGCTCGACAAGGGGTTGAGCGAGATCTTTATGGGGAACTTGGGCTGCGGACTGTTGTAGGTCATACCGACCGAGAGGTTCAGGTAACCCGGGGCCATGAAGCTGGTCAGCATGTCTTCGTCGGTCTGCTGCGTGCGCGAACGGTAGCTGCCCGAGAACTGGCTCCACGTCTTGAACGTGGCACTGTAATACCAGTTCTTGCTGGCCCGCAACTCGGGCTGCACCTGCACGTAGAAGTTATCGATATGCTTGAACCATATGCCCTTGCGGCCGCCGTCCTCGACGTCGACCCTCAAGCGGTTGTAGCCGTAGTTGCCCTCGGCCTGCGTGGTGACGGCCCACGGCCCGTTGGTATAGATGTGCTTGAGGAACAATCGGCCGAAGACCGATATGGTGTTGTCGCCGCCTCGCGTCTTGGTCCACGCGTCGTTGTAGGTCGACATGGTGGCATTGAGGCTGGCCGTGATCTCCAGATAGTTGCGCTCCTTGCGGATTCGGGCGCGCTCGGCGCGGGCACGGGCCTCGTTGTAGTAGGCGCTGCTTACGTCGATGTTCTTCAACCGATCCTGAAACTTGACGTCCTCGTCCTTGGTCTTGGTCTTGTCCTCCACCGTGAACTGCGCGCGAACGTCGGTCGCGGCCATGACAGCGGCAATGGTCAGTAAAGTCAGAAATCTTTTCATATCGGCAAAACTTTAATTGGCACTCGGTGTGCGATCATTCTCGTTGCAAAGTTAAGACATTTCATAAAATATGGTTACATTTGTCCTATTATATTAATACCGTTTTTTCGCTTATGAAATATTTCGGCGCGCACGTAAGCGCTTCGGGCGGCGTAGAGAACGCCCCGCGCAACGCCCGCGGCATAGGGGCCTCGGCTTTCGCGCTCTTCACCAAAAACCAGCGCCAGTGGGCGGCTCCCGCGCTCACCGAGGCGCAGACTGCCGCATTCCGCGACGCATGCGCCGAGTGCGGATACTCGGCGGAGCAGATCCTGCCGCACGACAGCTATCTGATAAACCTCGGGCATCCCGAGGCCGACGGACTCGCCAAGTCGCGCGAGTCGTTCTTCGGCGAGATGGCCCGCTGCGAGGCGCTCGGGCTCGACCGACTCAATTTCCACCCGGGCAGCCACCTGAAGAAGATCGGCGAGGAAGAGAGCCTGCGCCGCGTGGCCGAGTCGATCAACATGGCGCTCGACCGCACGCGCGGCGTTACGGCCGTCATCGAGAACACGGCGGGGCAGGGCTCGAATCTGGGGTATTCGTTCGAGCATCTGGCCTACATCATAGACCGCGTGGACGACAAGTCACGCGTGGGAGTCTGCATCGACACCTGCCACGCCTTCGCGGCGGGCTACGATCTCTCGACGGCCGAGGCGTGCCAGAGCACCTTCGGCGAGTTCGACCGCACGGTGGGGTTCCGCTATCTGCGGGGCATGCACCTCAACGACGCCATGAAGCCCCTCGGCAGCCGCGTCGACCGTCATGCGCCGCTGGGCGAGGGCTGCATGGGACTCGACGTCTTCCGCTACATTGCGCGCGACAGCCGTTTCGACGGCATTCCGCTCATATTGGAGACTCCCGACGAATCGCGCTGGGCCGACGAGATAGCCATGCTGAACGGCTTCGCCGAGGCATAGGGCCGCCCGCGCGAGGCCCGAGGCAGGCAAACGGACGATCCACGTTTGATATTTACGGTAAAATGACTACCTTTGTCTGTCTCCGCAAAGAGAAAAACCACAAAAATCAACCATTTCATTAAGCCGAGTGCAGAGGCGCGCTTGCGCGAACTATGCCGAGGCGGGAAATGGAAGAAAGAATTTCAACTTAAAGACCTACAAAATGAAAGATCTATTCAGTGTTGACGGCAAAGTCGTCGTCATTACGGGCGCCGCAGGCATCCTCGGCACCTCGATGGTAAAGCACTTCGCCGAGCAGGGCGCCAAGGTCGTGATTCTCGACCGCGCCAAGGAACTTGGCGAGAAGCTGGCCGACGAAGTGAAGCAGGCGGGCGGCGAGGCCATGTTCCTCGTGTGCGACGTGCTCGACAAGAGCGTTCTGGAGCAGAACTACAACGACATAATGGCCGCCTACGGCCGTATCGACGTGCTCATCAACGGCGCGGGCGGCAACATGGGCGCAGCCACCGTTCCGCCCGACAAGACCATATTCGACCTCGACCTCGACGCCGTGCGCAAGGTGGTGGAACTGAACCTCTTCGGCACCATCATGCCCACCATGGTGTTCGTGAAGGCCATGGTCGAGCAGAAGCAGGGTTCGATCATCAACATCGCCTCGGAGTCGGCGCTGCGTCCCCTGACCCGCGTGGCGGGCTACGGCGTGGCCAAGGCCGCCGTGGTGAACTGGACCAAATACATGTGCGGCGAGCTGGCCATCAAGTTCGGCGAGGGACTGCGCGTGAACGCCATCGCCCCGGGATTCCTGCTCACCAACCAGAACCGCGACCTGCTGACCAATCCCGACGGATCGCTTACGCCGCGTTCGCACACCATCCTGGGCCACACTCCGTTCAACCGCTTCGGCGAGCCCGAGGAACTGCTCGGCACGTTGCAGTGGCTGGCTTCGGACGCCTCGAAGTTCGTGAGCGGCACGCTGACCGTCATCGACGGCGGCTTCGACGCATTCTCGATTTAACGTCAAGCGAATTTTAATGTATTCCTCCTCGGAGCAAAGCGACCGAAGTCCCCTCCGAGGAGGGGATTTAGGGGAGGGTCGAATTTGCAAATGCGGCCTGCGGCCGCAGCTATCGGCCGTCGGATACGGAACTCCCCGAGCCATAACCGTAAACATAAATTAAACAGACAACCATGTATCTTTGCAAACAATCATGGCGCTGGTACGGGCCTAACGATCCCGTGTCGCTGAGCAACATACGCCAGGCGGGCGCCACCGACATAGTCCATGCCCTGCACCACATCCCCAACGGCGAGGTGTGGAGCGTGGAGGAGATCCGCAAACGTCAGCAGATCATCGCCGACGCGGGTCTGACGTGGAGCGTCGTCGAAAGCGTTCCCGTGCACGAGCATATCAAGACCCAGACGGGCGACTTCCAAAAATACATCGACAACTACAAACAGTCGATCCGCAATCTGGCCGAGTGCGGCATACACTGCATCACCTACAACTTCATGCCCGTACTCGACTGGACGCGTACCGATCTGGCCTTCGAGGTCGAGGACGGCTCGCGCGCACTGCGTTTCGAGCGCGCCGCGTTCATGGCGTTCGACCTTTTCATCCTGCGCCGCCCGAATGCCGAGGCGGAGTATACCGACGAGGAAAAGGCCACGGCCCGCGCCCGCTACGAGCGCATGACCGACGAGGACAAGGAGCGCCTGACGCGCAACATGATCGCGGGTCTGCCCGGGTCAGAGGAGAGCTTCACCGTGGCACAGTTCCAGGAGGCCCTCGACCGTTACAAGGACATCGACGCCGAGCGTCTGCGCGCCAACCTCATATACTTCCTCAAGGAGGTGTGCCCCGTGGCCGATGAGTGCGGCTCGGAGATGGTGATCCACCCCGACGATCCCCCCTACCCCATTCTGGGCCTGCCGCGCATACTCTCGACGGCCGACGACTTCCGCCGTCTGGTGGAGGCCGTGCCCAACCGATCGAACGGTCTGTGCCTCTGCACGGGTTCGTTCGGCGTGCGGGCCGACAACGACCTGCCCGCCATGATGCGCGAATTCGGCGACCGCGTGGGCTTCGTGCACCTGCGTTCGACGCGCCGCGACGCCGACGGCAACTTCCAGGAGGATAACCATCTGGAGGGCGACGTGCCGATGTACGAGGTGATGAAGGCTTTTCTGGAGATCCAGCAGCGCCGCAAGGTGCGCATCCCCATGCGCCCCGACCACGGACACCAGATGTGCGACGATCTGAACCGCCGTTCGAACCCCGGGTATTCGTGCTACGGCCGCATGCGCGGTCTGGCCGAACTGCGAGGTCTGGAGATGGGCATAGCCCGTACACTCTACGGCGATCGATAGCGTAAAGGCATAATGTTCAGTGCAGCGACGCTTACAAGCGTCGCTGCACTTTTGTTTCGGGGAGCTGCCGTTTACCGAAGGCAGATTTCAGGTAATATTTATATGCGGTGGCGGCCTGCACGACTCTAAAGAGTCGTATCGCCACGGTGTTTTATGCTGTTCGCCGACGGCGGTCGGAATGCGACAGCAGTCCGCCGCTGTGGGGCGGCGGCGAACTGCGCGGCTCAAAGAGCCGCAGGCGTCG
>CAUHCL010000032.1 GCA_959604655.1 uncultured Alistipes sp.
GCCGCCCCCTCGCGGCGGACTGCTGTCGCATTCCTGCCGCCGTCGGCGAACAGCATAAAGCATCATGATAATGCAACTCTTCAAAGTCGTTCGGGCCGCAAGATACCGCCTGAACAACTGCGCCGCAGAGCGGCGTTATCTTCGGCGGCTCGCGCTTTAACGCGACCCCCGCAGCCGCCGAAGATAAATATCATACCCGCACACCCCCGTCTGCGAACAGCAGCCGTCGGACCCGCAAACACGACGGCCCCGCACGAAAGCGGGGCCGCCGAAACTGCAAACGTGCGGATACTATTTCGCCGCCTCGAATCGGTAAGTTCCCGAGCCGACCTTAACCTTCGTGTAGCCGTCGGCATGGCCGTCGCAGACGACATCCGCGGCGTCGGCCAGAGGCGCGCCGTCGAGGGTGACCCTATCGGCCGACGACGAGGGCACGTAGATCTCGGCCGTGGTGTTGACGGGTATGGTCACTTCGAGCGTGAACACGCCGTTCTCGTCATGCCACTCGGCCGCCGCACGCCCGTAAGGGGTGTTCTGCTCGGCCTTCATCGAGGTGAAGCCGCCGCCCGCATGCGGTTTCACGGCTATGGTCTTGAAGCCCGCCGAGGTCTCGCGCAGGCCCGCGGCGTCGCGGTAGAGCCAGTCGCCGATGGCGCCATACGAGTAGTGGTTGAACGAGTTCATGCCGTTATCGGGTATGGTGCGGTCGGGCATCATCGAGTTCCAGCGCTCCCAAATGGTGGTGGCGCCCATCGTCACGGGATAGAGCCAGCTCGGGTACTGCTGCCGCAGCAGGAGCTTGTAGGCCAGATCGTTGTATCCGTTCTCGGTAAGCACGTGGCAGATGTAGGGCGTTCCGAGGAATCCCGTGGTGATGTGTCCGTAGTGGTTCACCCGCTCGGCAAGATGCGCGGCGGCCTTGGCCTTCATCCCGTCGTCGGGCAGCATGTCGAAATTGAGCGCCAGCACGTAGGCCGTCTGCGTGGCCGACACTAAATATCCCGCGGGAGTGAGGTAGGCGTTGCGGAAAGCCTCCTTCACCTTGCGCGTCAGGTCGGCGTACTTCTCCGCGTCGTCGTCCTTGCCCAGAACCGCGGCGGCCTTCGACATGATGTCGGCCGAGTTGGCGAAGAAACACTGCTGTATGAGGGGACGGTAAGTCACGGCCGAATCGCCCGCGCAGTCGTTGTCGACGCTGTAAAAGAGCCAGTCGCCGTAGTGCCAGCCCACATTCCACAGATAGTCGTTGCTCTGGGCGGCCATGCAGTCGACCCACGCCTTCATGCTCTCGTACTGGTTTTCGAGTATGCGCTTGTCGCCGTAGGCCATGTAGTGCTGCCACGGAACGATCACCGCCACGTCGGCCCAGCCCACGTGGCCCGCGCCCGTCAGCCCCTCGATGTGGGGCACCACATCGGTCACCTGACCGTCGGGCTTCTGGTCGGCAGCCACATCGCCGAGCCATTTGCGGAAGAAGTTCTGCACGTCGCGGTTGAACGTCGCGGTGCGGAAGAAGACCTGGGCGTCGCCCGTCCAGCCCAGACGCTCGTCGCGCTGCGGGCAGTCGGTGGGCACGTCGACGAAGTTGCCGCGCAGACCCCACTGTATGTTGCTCTGGAGTCGGTTCACCAGCTCGTTCGACGAGGTGAAGTCGCCGTTCTCGTTTATGTCCGAGAATATCACCGCCGCCTTGAAGTCGTCGGGATCGAGTTCGCCCTCGATGCCCTCGACCTTGAGGTAGCGGAATCCGTAGAACACGAACGTCGGTTCGAATCGGTCGTCGCCGCCGCTGCAAATGTAACGGCTCTGCGCCTTGGCCGAGCGCAGGTTGACGGTGTAGAAGTTACCCTTCTCGTCGAGCACCTCGGCGTGCGATATGACGATCTCCTGCCCCGCCTTGCCCTTCACGGTAACTATCTCGCGGCCCACGAGGTTCTGCCCGAAGTCGAGGACCTTCTCGCCCGCGGGGGTGGTTATCACCGCCACGGGGCTCTTGATCTCGTGCGTGACGACGGGTTCGCTGTCGCTGCCCAGCAGATTCCCCTTGCCGTAGTCGGCCACACGTACGGCCGCCCACGCCGAGTCGTCGAATCCCGCGGCGTTCCAGCCCTGCTTGCGCAGGCGCAGGTCGACCGTCTCGCCGTCGTACATCTCCGAGTGGACGATCTCGCCCGTCGACGACCGCCATGTGCCGTCGGTGGCGATCACCTCGCGCGAACCGTCGGTGTAGGTCACCACGATCTGCGCCAGCGCGCCGAGCCTGCCCGATTCGTACATTTGGTGTTCGCCGCTCGTCCAGCCCATGCGGCTGAGGTACCATCCCTCGCCGACCATGATGCCGAAGGCGTTCTCGCCGCGCGCGAGCATGTCGGCTACGTCGTATGTCCTGTATTGCAGGCGTTTGTCGTAGGTGGTCCACCCGGGGGCAAAGTGCTCGTCGCCGATCTTTCGGCCGTTGATGTAGGCCTCGAACATGCCGTGCGCGGTGATGTAGGCCACGGCCGACGCCACGGGCTTCTTCAGCGCGAACGACTTGCGGAACAGCGGAGCGGCATCGGTCGGCTCCTGCTGCTCGATCCACTGCGCCGTGAAATCGTCGATCGAGAAGAGCCCCGTGAGCCATGTGGCGCGTGCACTCCACTTCGAAGAGCGGCCGCGGTTGTCCCACACGCGCACCTGCCAGTGGTAGCGCGTACCCGACTTAAGCTCGCCGCCGTAGGGCACGGCGACGGAGTTGTCCGACTCCACACGGCCCGAGCTCCACACGGGCTTGCGGCCCTCGAACACGCGTATCTCGTATGCCGTCTGCACGACGTTGCGTCCGTCGCTCGCGAGCACCCAGCTGAAAACGGGGTCGGGATCGGTGACTCCCGAAGGATCGGTCATGTGATTTACTTTCAACGAAGTCACGTTCAGCTGCGCCGCGGCGGGCAGCCACAGAAACAGCGTCGCCAATAACAACAATCGTTTCATAATGGTATCTTTTTTCAGGTTAGTCTACTCCGCCGACCGCGGGCATGCCGATCGGGTGCGGCCGCAATGAGCCGTTTACAAAAATAGTCATTTTTTCGGGGACCTTTGTCTGCGCGTTGATCTTTTCGCTTCACGCAATGACACAAACGGCGGATGCCCCGAAGGCACCCGCCGCATTCCGACGCATCGCAGCCGCCCTGCCGCCGCAGCGGGCACAGAGCGGGCCGCGTCATATCTGTTTCCGCAGCCGCGCGACGGGGATGTCGAGCATCTCGCGGTACTTGGCCACGGTGCGCCGCGCTATGCAGTAGCCCTTGGCGTTGAGTATGTTCATCAGGGTCTCGTCGGTGAGGGGGTGGCGCTTGTCTTCCTCGTCGATGCAGGTCTGGAGCAGATTCTTGATCTCGTAGCTCGATACGATCTCGCCGCTCTCGGTCTGCATGGCCTCCGAAAAGAGCGACTTGAGCAGTATGATCCCGAAATGGGTCTGGGCATACTTGCTGTTCACCACGCGCGATATGGTCGACACGTCGAGCCCCGTGCGGTCGGCTATGTCCTTCAGGATCATGGGCCGCAGCTTGCTCTTGTCGCCGTCCTTGAAATACTCCTTCTGAAAATTCAGTATCTCCTGCATGGTGCGCATCAGCGTGTCGTGGCGCTGCTTGATGGCCGATATGAACCACTTGGCCGAGTCGATCTTGCTCTTGACGAACTGCACGGCCTCGCGGTTTTTCTCCGCGACGGTGCCGTTGGACGAAACCATGTCGCGTATCATCTCCACATAGCGGCGGTTGATCTTCACCTCGGGGATGTTGTAGGAGTTGAGCGACAGCTCGAACCGCCCGTCGTGGTAGTCGATGCGGAAATCGGGTATAATATAAGGTGTGGTGTCCATCCCGCCCTCCGAATAGAGGTTCCCGGGCTTGGGCGACAGACGGCGGATCTCCTCGATGGCGTCGCGGAACTCCTCCTCGCCCACACCCAAGCGCGACATGAGTTTCTCGTAATGCTTCTTGACGAACTCGTCGAAATACGACGTCACGATCTTGCGCGCCAGACGCTTGGCAGGCGAGTCCATGCGCCGCTGCTCCATCTGCAACAGCAGGCACTCCCGAAGGTTGCGCGCGCCTATTCCCGCAGGCTCCAATCGGTGGATTACGCCCAGCACGCGCTCCAGTTCCTCGGGCGAGGCCTCTATGCCGAGCGAAAAGGCTATGTCGTCCGACACCGAATCCAGATCGCGCCGCAGATAGCCGTCCTCGTCGATGCTGCCCACCAAGAACTCGGCAATGCGCATGTCGCGCTCCGAGAGGTTGCGGTAGCGCAGCTGCTCGGTAAGGTACTCCTGCATCGAGCGGCCCTCGGTTATGTTGACGGGGCGCTGCTTGTCGTCCTTCGAAAAGTTGTTGATACGGCTCTTGTAACTCGGGGTGTCGTCGTCGCGGATGTAATCGTCCACCGATATCTTCTGCTCCTCCTCTTCGGATGCGGTCTCGTCCTCCTCGAGCACGATGTTGTCCTCGATCTCCTGCTTCACGCGCTGTTCGAGCTGCATCGTGGGCAGCTCCAGCAGCTTTATCATCTGTATCTGCTGCGGAGAGAGAGTCTGTTGCAGTTTCTGAATCTGACGTTGTGAAATAGCCATTGCGTTACATTTTTAGCTGTTATACACTTCCACATTCGACAGGTCTCTTCGGGAACCCGGCATCCGTCTCGGACCGACGCCGTTTCGGGTATTATCGCGCCGCCTGCGCGGCGGCATCCGTCGGGAAGGGGCGGAAGAGGGTGCCTCCGCCGCATGCCGACGATCAACGGTCGCGGTCGTCCACCGCACGCACTATCGCCCGCGCCCAACGTTTGGCCAGCTTGCGCGCGCCCGCCTCGTTGGGATGCAGGTAGAATACTCCCGCATTGCCGTTCTCGGGAAAACACAGTTTGCGGTGATTATCGCGGAAATAGTCGAAACTCTTGAAATCGCCCAGATATATGTCGTCATTGTTGTCGACCAGATCGATCAACACGTTGGCATAGCCCAGCAGGCGTTTCTGACCCGCCACCAGATACATGGCCCCGTTGTAGGTGTTGGGGCTGTACCATATCGGGCGCTGGAGCACGAAGATCGCGCCGGGGCACATCTCGCGCAGGCGGCCTATGATGGTCAGCAGGTTGCGCTTGTAGTCCTCGTTCGACACGGGTGCACCGAGCGGACCCGACGAAGCCGAGTCGTTGGTACCGAGCATGATCGAAAAGACGATGGGTTCGTAACTCAGGGCCTGCAACTCGCCGACGGCCTGCTCCACGCGCCTGAAATCGGCAGCGCGTTCGGGCAGGAAATCCACCGTCGTGGCGCCCGAGCGGCCGCAGTTGCGGAAATTGACGTCGACCCCGAGCATGCGGCCCGCGTATTCGGCGGCGAACACGGGAGGTGCGGTCTTGGCCTTGTCGGCGTGGAGCGCGCCCTCGGTGATGCTGTTGCCTATGAACACGAGGTTGCACGTCCCCGACGCGCGTTTCCGCGCCGAAACGCTCCCCGAGCCCGCAAGGCAGGCAAGCAGGATGAACAATATCAGTCTCTTCATATCAAGCAATTTATATTTCAAAGCACCGACGTCACGATGCCGTAAAACCAAATCCGACGGACGTCGCTTGCGGCCCGCGGCCGCATTTACAAATCTGACCCTCCCCTAAACTGCGTTCGGCAGGCGAGAGCAATCACGCTTGCGCAGATTGCCGAGCCGCCACAGCAGAAGCGGAACTTTGTTTCGCAATCCCCTCCTCGGGAGGGGACTTCGGTCGCTGCGCTCCTAATTGCGTATAATCGCCGTCTCTTAAATTCTCGTTAAAACTCCGCGTTGTTCGGCGTGCGCGGGAACGGGATCACGTCGCGGATGTTGCCCATGCCCGTCACAAAGAGCAGCAGACGCTCGAAGCCCAGTCCGAAGCCCGAGTGAGGCGCCGAACCCCAGCGGCGGGTATCGAGATACCACCATATGTCGGCCTCGTTCATTCCGAGTTCCTTCACCCTTGCAGAAAGTTTGCCATAGTCGGCCTCGCGCTCCGAACCGCCTATTATCTCGCCTATTTTGGGGAACAGTACGTCCATGGCACGCACGGTGCGGCCGTCCTCGTTCTGCTTCATGTAGAAGGCCTTGATCTCCTTCGGGTAGTTGATGAGGATGACGGGACGCTTGAAGTGTTCCTCCACCAGATAACGCTCATGCTCCGACTGGAGGTCGCAGCCCCAGTCGCAGGGGAATTCGAACTTGCGGCCCGAAGCCTTCAGTATCTCGATACCCTCGGTGTAGTCGAGGCGCACGAAGTCGTTGTGAAGGACGAACTCCAGACGCGAGATCAGCTCGTTGTCCCACATCTTGTTCATGAACTCCAGATCCTCGCGGCAGTTCTCCAGCGCGTAGCGGATCAGATATTTGAGGAAATCCTCGGCCAGATCCATGTTGTCCTCCAGCTCGAAGAAGGCCATCTCGGGCTCGATCATCCAGAACTCGGCCAGGTGGCGCGGGGTGTTGGAGTTCTCGGCGCGGAACGTGGGACCGAAAGTGTAGATGCGGCCCAGCGACAGCGCCCCGAGCTCGCCCTCCAGCTGGCCCGACACGGTGAGGTTGCAGGGCTTGCCGAAGAAATCCTTCGTGTAGTCGACCTTGCCGTCCTCGGTGCGCGGCGGGTTGGCGATGTCGAGCGTGGTGACATTGAACATGGCGCCCGCTCCCTCGCAGTCGGAACCCGTGATGAGCGGGGTGTGGAGGTAGTAGAAGCCGTTGTCGTTGAAATATTTGTGGATGGCGTAGGCCATGGCGTGACGTATGCGGAGTATGGCGCCGAAGGTGTTGGTGCGCGGACGCAGGTAGGCTATGTCGCGCAGGAACTCCAGCGAGTGGCCCTTCTTCTGCAACGGATAGGTCTCGGGATCGGCCGTGCCGTAGATCTCGATGGCCGAGGCCTGCACCTCGACGCCCTGACCCGACGCGGGCGACTCCACCAGACGGCCGTCCACGCGGATGCAGGCACCCGTGGTGACCAGCTTGAGGGTGTTTTCGTCGAAATTGGCCAAATCAACGACTATCTGTATGTTGGCGGCGCACGAACCGTCGTTCAGCGCTATGAATGCCACGTTCTTGTTGCCTCGCTTGGTGCGCACCCAGCCCTTTACGGTAATGTCGCTGCCCGTTGCGCCCGATTTCAGAATCTCTGCAATTCTCGGAGTTTTCATGTCAAGTCCTTTCTTTCGTCAAAAATTAACTTTGCAGCCCTGCGGAGCACCCTGCGCCCGCCGCCGCTATCAATCCACAAAGATAGGCAATTATTTGCTATTTGTCAAAAAAAAAGTACCTTTGCAAACGGTAGCCGACACCGCGAAGCGGCCGACGGACGCAAGCGGGCGACACCGCCTCGGACGCTGTTCGCCGACGGCGGAGGACGCAGGCGAGCGCGAGCGAGTTGCAGTCCGCCGCGGTGGGGCGGCGGCGAACTGTCGATATCGCATGCGATATCGATATTAAAGAGACGACTAAAAATATAAGATACGCTCTTATGAAACGATTGATTCTTGCGGGGGCAACCCTGCTTACTATACTGGCGGCCGAGGCCCAGGGGCCGCGCGTGTGGCGTTCGGAGTTTCTGACCTACGACAAGCGTGAGGACGCCGCGGCCGACAAACGCGACGCCACGGCGGGTTACATGGCCTTCAAGCCGCAGCGCGTAGCCGTCGCGGGCGGCGAGGCGCGCTTCGTGCAGAAGGTGGAGATCGACGCGACGATGAACGACTACAACATCTTCTTCCACATCGAGAACACGGGCATGGCCTACACGCTGTTCATCAACAACGAAGCCGTGGCCGAGGTCGACGACCCCTACACCCCCGCCGATTTCCTCATCTCGCCCTACATGCGTCAGGGCGTGAACGAGATCATGGTGGGCGTACGCCCCAGCCGCACGCCGCAGCTGCACGAGAACATATTCCAGCCCGCATTCGAGCAGTTCGAGAACAGCTACATCTTCGTGCAGCGCCGTCTGGCGGTGCGCGATTTCGACATCGCGCTGGTGCCCGACAGCACACGTCAGTACGCCAAGCTGGAGCTCGACGTGGTGGTGGCCAACGACTTCAACTTCAAGGAGACCATACAGGTGGGCTTCGATATCTACAACCCCAAGGGCAAGCTGATGGAGTACAGCGTGAACGAACTGGAGGTCGAGGGCCGTTCGACCGATACGCTGCGTTTCAATCCCGACATCTACCACGCCTACGACTTCAAGTGGGGCGACGGGCAGCCGCCGCTCTACGACGTGATGATATACGTCAAGCGCAACGGCATGCTGTGGGAGTACATCCCGCTAAAGATCGGTTTCGGCAAGACGGAGTACCGCGACGGCAAGTTCTACCGCTTCGACAACATACTGCACGTGCAGAAGAAGGAGCATTTCAACGCGTCGGACGACCGTCAGAAGACCTTCGTGGCCATCGAGCAGCTGAAGCTGCGCGGCTACAACACCCTCTGCCCCGACTATCCGCAGCCCAAGTGGTTCTACGACATGTGCGACAAGGCGGGCATGTTCGTCATCGACCGCGCCAACATCAACTCCCCCACCAACAGCAACGTCCGCTCGGTGGGCGGCACCCCCGCCAACGACCCCGCGCTGGTCGACGAGTATCTGACGCGCGTGAAGTCGATGTACTACCGTTCACGCAACCACTCGTGCGTGATAGGCTTCGCGCTGGGCGGGGCCGATTCGGGCAACGGCTACTGCATGTACAAGGCCTACGAATGGCTCAAGTCGGTGGAGAAGGAACGTCCCGTGTTCTACGAGGGCGCCGAGGGAGAGTGGAACACCGATCTGTAACCTCACGCCGCGCACACGCATGAACATCGATCTCATAATGGTCGGCAAGACCGATTCGGAAGAGGTGGAGAGTCTGCTGGGCATGTACGCCAAACGCATCAACCGCTACTGCCGCTTCACGGTGACCACACTGGCCGACGTGCGCAACACGCGCAACATGGCCCCCAATCGCCAAAAGCAGTTAGAGGGCGAAGCCATCCTGCGCGGCGTGGGCGACGGCGACTGCCTCGCACTGATGGACGAGCGCGGCACGGAGTACACTTCGCCCGAGTTCGCCGCGTGGATGCAGAAACGCATGTCGAGCGGCGTGAAACGGCTGGTGATGGTAATCGGAGGCCCCTACGGATTCTCCGACGCCGTGTATGCGCGCGCCGACATGCGATTGTCGCTCTCGCGCATGACATTCTCGCACCAGATCGTGCGGGCCATCTTCGCCGAACAGCTCTACCGCGCGTTCACCATACTCAATAACGAACCCTATCACCACGAATGAGAATCCTGCACTCGCATATCGCCCTGCTCGTGCGCCGCATTGCGCTGCTCTACATCGTGCTGGCGCTCTGCCGCGCGGCGTTCTGGCTGTACAACCTGCCGACCTTAGGCCCTTTGGAGATGCGGGGGGGGGTATTGGCCGACCTGCTGTGCGGGGCGTTCAAGTTCGACACCGTGTCGATACTCTACGTCAACGCGCCGTTCATACTGCTGTCGCTCGTGCCGCTGCACCTGCGCGAGAAGGGATGGTGGCAGAAGGCGATGTTCTGGTACTACACCGTCGTAAACTCCCTCGCCATAGTGACCCTCAACATGGCCGACGCCATATATTTCCGTTACGCGCAGAAACGGTTCACGGCCGACGAGATATTCTTCGCCGACAACGGCAACTCGTTGCAGCTGGCCCTGAAATTCGCCGCCGAGAACTGGTATATGGTTCTGGTCGGCGTGCTGCTCATAGTCTTTCTGGTGCGGGGCTACGGCCGCCGCATAAAGCCCGAACCGATATTGGCGGGCGCGTGGTACTACCTGGCGGGCATCATCGCCCTGCCTGTGGCCGCGGCGCTCACCGTGGGCGGCATACGCGGCGGATTCACCAAGATGACGCGTCCCGTCACGCTGTCGAACGCCACACTCTACACGGCCGACAACTCGCTGGCGACCATGATCCTGAGCAACCCCTTCTGCGTGCTGCGCACCGCGGGGTCGGGCGGCAGGCTGCATTACGAACGCTGGTTCGACGACGAGACCCTGCGATCGATCTATACCCCCGAGCACCGTCCGTCGGCCGAGGCGGGCGACACCGAGCTTACGGGGCGCAACGTGGTGATACTCGTCATGGAGAGCTTCTCGGCCGAGCACTCGGCGCTGCTGTGTCCCGAACTCTACGCCGACAAGGAGCAGAAGGGCTACACCCCGTTCCTCGACTCGCTCATGCGGCAGAGCTACACCTTCCACCGCATGTACTCCAACGGCAAGCGGTCGATTCAGGCCCTGCCCGCGGTGTGGAGTTCCATACCGTCGTTCAAGACTCCGTTCGTGCTGATGCCCCAGTCGATGGGCGCCACGCGCGCACTGCCCGCCATACTGAAGGACAAGGGCTACGAGACGATGTTCTTCTGCGGCTCGGACCGCGGCTCGATGGGCTTCGGGGCATACGCGCGGGCCGTGGGGATCGACGACCTGCGCAGCCGCGAGGATTACGAGGCGGTGCACGGCAAGGACGATTTCGACGGCTACTGGGGAATCTGGGACGAGGAATTCATGCAATACATGGGCGAGGTACTGTCCGAGGCGCGGCAGCCCTTCTTCTCCACGATGTTCACCCTCTCGTCGCACCACCCCTTCGTGGTGCCCGAGCGTTACGCGGGCAGGCTGCCCGAGGGGCTCACGGCCAACCACAAATGCGTGGCCTACGTCGACGGGGCGTTCCGCCGCTTCTTCGACCGCTTCGGCGATGAGGAATGGTTCCGCAACACGATGTTCGTCTTCGTGGCCGACCACGTGTCGAGCGAGAAGTTCTCGGAGGAATTCCGCCACTCGCCCGACGACTACCGCATATTCGGATTCATCTACGCCCCCGAAAGTTCGTTCTTCGGCGAGCACCGCACGCCCGTGTCGCAGATCGACCTGATGCCTACGCTGCTGGGGCTGCTCGGCAACCGCGAGCCCTATTTCGCCTTCGGCCGCGACATATTCAACGAGCATGCGGACACACCCTTTGCGATCAACTACGACAACAACATGTTCCAGGCCGTCACCGAGAGCTATCTGGTCCGTTTCGACGAGCACGAGGTGCGCGGAGTATACTCGGTGGACGGCGTGAAGAACGAGCGCGACCTTCGCGGCAAGGTGCCGACGGAGGATATCGAACGGCAGATGAAAGCCATGATACAGAGCTATTACGACAGAGTGGAGAACAAAAACTATACGGTAGATGATTCGGTTCAAAGAGATTCTGCCGACGGATAAGCCCGCCATGGACCGCCGTCTGGCCGCGTCGGGAATCCCGTCCTGCGACTACACATTCGCCAATATATATTGCTGGCGCCACACCTACGGAAGCGTGTGGGCCGAGTTCGACGACATAATGGCCGTCCGTTTCGAGTTAGGGGCCGAGGGCTACCGCGGCTACATGCTCTCCGAGCAGGGCGACTACTGCCGCATCGTCCCCGAACTGATGGAGGACGCGCGCGCCGAGGGCATACGTTTCCGCATGGTGGGCATGAGCCGCGACGGCGCGGAGGCGTTCCGCCGCTGGGCCGACGCACACTACGGGCTCGACGCCGAGGGGCGTGCCGCGGTGTGCGACACCGACGGCAAGAGGCTCGTGCGGCGCGGCAGCGAGTGCTTCGCCGTGTGCGACAACCGCGATTACCGCGACTACATCTATTCGCTGGAGGATCTCGTGAACCTCACGGGCCGCAAATACCAGCCCAAGCGCAACCACGTAAACCGTTTCGAGTCCATGTACGAATACACGTTCGACGAGCTGCGCCCCGCCGACTTCGGGGAGTGCATGCGCCTCGAACGCGAATGGCAGCGCCGCAAGGAGGCCGCCGAGGCGGGCGACACCGAGCATCGTGCCGAGCACGAGACCGAGATGTCGGAGGAACAGCGGGCCATAGCCGAGGCGCTGGCGGAGTACGACCGTCTGGGGCTCTACGGCGGCGTGCTGCGCGTCGACGGGCGCGTCGTGGCGTTCACCTACGGATCGGAGCTTACGCCCGAGATATTCTGCACCCACATCGAGAAGGCCGACGCCTCGTTCGAAGGGGTCTTTCCCATGATAAACCGCTGCTTCGCGCGGGCCCTCGCGGCGCGGGGATACAGGTTCGTCAACCGCGAGGAAGATATGGGCCTCATGGGACTGCGGCGCTCGAAGATGTCGTACCACCCCGCCGCCATGCAGGAGAAGATGACGGTGCTGGCGCTCACCCTGCGCGAGATAGAGTGCCGCGAGCTGTGGCAGAGGGTGTTCGGCGACGAGCGGGAGTTCGTCGACCTCTTCCTGAGCGAGGTATACAGACCCGAAAACACGCTGGTGCGTTATGCCGACGGGCACGTGGCGGCCATGCTGCACATCGTCGACATTGCGACCGAATACGGCCCGACGGGCTATCTCTACGCCATAGCGACCGACCCCGCCCGACGCGGCCGCGGGCTGGCTTCGGAACTCGTGACCGAGGCCGTGGCACTGCTCCGCGAGCGCGGATACAAGGCCGCCATGCTCATCCCCTCCGAGCCGTCGCTCAAGGAGTTCTACGCCCGTTTCGGATTCGAGGATCGGGAGTATCAGCTCGACTTTTCCGAGGGTTTCGACCTCGGCACGGGCGACGCCGCACGCGATAGGGCCATGGTGCTGGAGATATAGCCGCCGCGCGACGCGGCCGACACAGCAAGCCCCGCCGTTCCCGACTCGGCGGGGCTTTGCTTCGAATTTATACGCCGACTGTCGCATCTGCGAAAAAATTAGCTATTTTTGCAAAAGCAATGGACAAGAATTTCACATACGACGGCATAACGCTGCACTACACCGACTGCGGCGAGGGACAACCACTGCTGCTGCTGCACGGCTGGGGCTGCGACGGCACGATATTCGACTTCGTACAACCGTGGCTGGCCGAGCGGTTCCGCGTGCTGACGTTCGATCTGGCTGGATTCGGCCGCAGCGAGGAACCCCGCTCGACATGGGGCGTCGAGGAGTACACCCGCTCAGTGGAGGCCGTGGCGCGCCACGAGGGCATCGAGCGCCCGATACTCGTAGGCCACTCGTTCGGCGGGCGGGTGTCGATACTCTTCGCCTCGCGCAACGAGACCTGCAAGGTCATGCTCGTCGACGCGGCGGGAGTGAAGCCCCGACGCTCGCTCGCCTACTACCGCAAGGTGTACACCTACAAGCTCGTCAAGCGGCTGCTGCCACTCGTGGCGGGACGCGCACGGGCCGAGCGCATGATCGACCGCTACCGCGCGAAGTCGGGGTCGTCGGACTACAACAACGCCTCGCCGCGCATGCGGGCCATACTCTCGAAATGCGTGAACGAGGATCTGTGCGGCGTGATGCCCCGCATAAAGGCGCCCACGCTGCTCTTCTGGGGCGAGAACGACACCGCCACGCCCCTGTCCGACGCAAAGAAGATGGAGCGCCTGATCCCCGACGCGGGGCTGGTCGCGGTGAAGGGCGCGGGACACTTCTCGTTCCTCGAAAACCGCGCGCTGTTCTTCGGCGTGACAGAAAATTTCCTCGCCCCCGAGGCGAACAAAGACCATAACGCATGAATCTTTCCGACATAATATTCCTCGTCTTCTACCTGCCGCTGTGGTTCGCTCTGGTGCGCCGCGACACGCAGATGTTCCAGCAGAACTCCTACCGCATGGCGCGCTACGCCCGCTGGTACCGTCAGGGCCACGACACGAACCGCGCCGTGATGACGGCCGCCTTTGCCGTCGTGAGCCTGCTGTCGTTCATACCGCACATCGAAGTCTGCTGCGTATTCATGCTCTTCGCGGCACGGGCGGAGCTGCGGACCGTCTACAAGAAACCCATAGTCTACACCATGCGCGTGCGGCGTCTGTTCTTCACCGCCGCCCTGCTCACCGCGGCGGTCATAACCGCCACGACGCTGCTCGCCCCGCGATACATGCCCGCCGTGGCTCTGGGGCTGCTGGTGTTCCCCATAATAATGCTCGCGGCCAATACGGCCAACAAGCCGCTGGAGGCCGCCGTGGCACGGTGGTACTACAACGACGCGCGGCGCATACTGCGCTCGATGCCCGACCTGGTGGTCATAGGCGTCACGGGCAGCTTCGGCAAGACCTCGACGAAACACTATCTCTACCGCATACTCTCCGAGCGTTACAACGTGCTGATGACCCCGGGCAATTTCAACACCACGCTCGGCGTGATACGCACGGTGCGCGAGCAGCTCAAGCCCCACCATCAGGTATTCATAGTCGAGATGGGCGCCAAGCAGACGGGCGACATACGCGAGATATGCGATCTGGTGCACCCGACGATCGGAGTAGTCACGGCCGTAGGCGAGATGCACCTCGAAACGTTCCGAACGGTGGACAACATACTGCACACCAAATTCGAGCTGATAGACTCGCTGCCCGCCGACGGATTCGGAGCGGTGAACCTCGACTCGGAACCCATAGCCGCATTCTCCGCGACGCACCGCTGCCCCGTCGCGGGCTACGCCGTGGAGAATGCCGCGGCCGACTACCGCGCCGTGAACATCGGGTACTCGCCTGCCGAAACGACGTTCGACGTAATGCACGGCAGTGAGACCCGCACGCACTACGCCACCCGCCTCGCGGGCCGCGGCAACATACTCAACCTGCTGGCCGCCATAGCCGTGGCCGACTGCATGGGCGTAAGCGAGGCTATGCAGAAGCGCGCCATAAGGCAGATAGAGCAGATAGAACACCGCCTGAGCGTGAAGCGCACGGCGGGCGGGATCACCATACTCGACGACGCCTACAACTCGAACCCCGCAGGCGCGAAGATGGCGCTGGAGGTTCTGCGCGAGTTCCGCACCGAAGGCGGTCGGCGCATAGTCGTGACCCCCGGGTTCGTGGAGCTGGGCGCGCGGCAGCATGAACTCAACCGCGAGCTGGGCCGCGACATGGCCGAGGCGTGCGACATGGCGGTGATAGTCAACCTCACCAACCGCGACGCCATAGCCGAGGGACTGGCCGATGGGGCGTTCCCCGACGAGAGGATCTTCAAGGCCGATTCGTTCGCCGAGGCATCGCGCATACTGGCCGCGCAGATGCGGGCGGGCGATGCGGTGCTTTACGAGAACGACCTGCCCGACTCGTTCAAATAAGGAGACAAACAAAAGAACAGACATAGCGATGAAAAGCAAGATCAACGTAGGAGTAATTTTCGGAGGCCGCTCGGTCGAGAACGAAATCTCGGTCATAACGGCCCAGCAGGCCATGGCCGCCATCGATACCGACAAATACGACATAACGCCCATATACATATCCAAGCAGGGCCGCTGGTATACGGGCGAGGCTCTGAAGCACAGCGACAACTACAAGGACATGGACCGTCTCTACGCCTCGTGCGACGAGGTGTATCTGCGCCCCGTGTACGGCGACAACCGTCTGTACAAGGTGAAAAAGCCTCTGTTCGGCAGCGACGTGGCGGCGACGCTGGATGTCATTCTGCCCGCCCTGCACGGCACCAACTGCGAGGACGGATCGTTCCAGGGCGCCGTGGAGATGACGGGCATACCCTACGCGGGCTGCAACGTGCTGGCCTCGGCAAACGGCATGGACAAGATCACCATGAAGATGATCCTCGCCCAAAGCGGCATACCCGTGGTGGAGTACGCATGGTTCTCGGACAAGGAGTGGTTCGACCGCAGCGAGCAGGTGGTGGAGCGCGTGGAACGGACATTGCAGTATCCGATGATCGTGAAACCCGCCGACTCGGGATCGAGCGTGGGCATCACGGCCGTGCACGACCGCGAACAGCTCAGGGAGGCGGTGGAGAATGCCGTGAGCTACTCGAAGCGCATAATCGTGGAGCGGCTGGTGGAGCGGCTGAAGGAGATAAACTGCTCGGTGCTGGGCGACTACTACGAGTGCGAGGCCTCGGTGTGCGAGGCGCCCGTACGAAGCGGCGAGATACTCAGCTACGCCGACAAGTATCTGGGCGGCGGCAAGTGCGGCAAGACGGGCGGCGGCGTGAAGCAGTCGCAGGGAATGCACTCGACGGTGAGGGAGATCCCCGCACGGCTGCCCGACGCCGCGACCGATTTCATCCGCACCACGGCGGTGGAGACGTTCAAGACACTGGGATGCGACGGCGTGGCCCGCATAGACTTCATGATCGACGAGGCGACCGACAAGATCTACGTCAACGAGATAAACACCATCCCGGGGTCGCTGTCGTTCTACCTGTGGGAGGCGACGGGAGTGCCGTTCACCCAACTCACCGAGCGTCTGATCGACATAGCCTTCCGCCGCAAGCGCGACTCGTCGTTCAAGACCACGAGCTACAAGGAGAACATATTCAACTACACGATCTCGGGAGCCAAGGGCGCCAAGCTCGGACCCAAGGCGGGAGGGAAGAGATAGAAATGCGGCTCCACGTGAGCCGCGCGGGCCGCAGCCTCGGCGCGCGGAGGCCCGCAACGGCATTCGCATCGTTGCGTTCCCCGCAGGCTGCCGCCCGCGACCGACGTTAAACACCAAAAACACACCGACCATGAAAAGACTGACCATCATCCTTGCGGCGACCATAGTCTGCACGTCGTGCGGCGTCGCGCTCTATCCCGACCGCGGCGTGACGGTCACCGCCTCGGTGAACATCTCGGCGCAGCCGCCGTGGGGCCCCGCGGGATACGACTATGCGCCCTACTACTATTTCCCCGACTTCAACTTCTACTACGACGTCGACCGCGCGATGTTCCACTATTACAGCCGCGGACGATGGATCGCGGTACGGCAGTTGCCCGTCGGTTATCCGCGCGACCTCTACAAGTTCTACAAGGTGGTGATCGATGTGCGCGATCCGTGGCTCTACAACCGCCGCCACAAGAGCATGTACCGCAAATACCGCGGCATACACACCCAGCCCGTACTGCGCGATGCGCCCCGCGACCGTCGCGACACGCCCTACCGTCACGGCAATCCGCCCCGAAGGCATGACGGCCGCCCCATGCAGGGCGACATACGCAACTCGCGCAACAACGACACGGGCCGCGGCTACCGCCCCGCCGAACGCGACACGAGACCGAACCGCAACGGCAAGGCCGTAGCCCCGAAAAAGGATTCGGCACCGACGCGCCGTTCGGGCAGCGTAGGCAAAAAAGCCGACAGGACGGACAGGCCGAGCAGAACGGACGACAATGCCGACCGCAAACCGTCGGGCAGGCGCTCGGCAGGATCGCGCGGGCGATAAGCGACAGAACGAACCTTATACCTTAAAACCGATATTGACTATGAAAAAACTGATGTTATGTCTGACCGCTCTGGCCATTGCGGCGCAGGCGTCGGCGGGACTGCTTCCCAAAGCGAAAATAGGCCTCAAGGCAGGTCTGGACTACCAGACCAACGACCTGAAGAGTGCGATAAACAACATCGACTTCAACTCCAGCACGGGATGGTTCGCAGGCATACAGAGCGACCTGAGCTGGGGCATGTTCGGCATACACCCCGAGATCAT
>CAUHCL010000033.1 GCA_959604655.1 uncultured Alistipes sp.
ACAAAAGGTAACCGAAAAACCGCCGCGGTGAAACGATTTCGGGGTCGGCCTTGCGACTGCGCTGAATCGGATGCCTTCGGCACTTTTGAAGCAATCAAAAGGTCTCCGATTCTTTACGCTCCGTCGCTGCGGCCGCCCTTCGTCCGAAATCGCTTCTGCCGCGGATAAGGCTGACGCGTGTGAATTTTTGCGGCTCTTTGAGCCGCGCAGTTCGCCGCCGCCCCACTGCGGCGGACTGCAACTCGCCGATAGCTCGTGCGAGTCCTCCGCCGTCGGCGAACAGCACGCCAAAACCGAAAATACAGCCCGCAACCTCCCGACAACGGAATCCCGCAACCCACATTCCGTTCGCCTGCGACAAAACGCATTCGGCACCGAACCCGTCGGGTCCGATGCCGAATGTAAGCCGACCGAAGCGGCAATTCGCGGGCGTTACTTATCCATGCCGACTATGCGGTACGACCCGCCCTTGCGCGTGGGGAACTCAGCCACATACCAATCGCCCTCGCGACGGGTCTCGGCCTTCGCGCCCTTTACGGCTATGGGGTTGCGGCTGCGTACGGCGCAACGCTCGCCCGCCGTCGAGACTATCTCGCCCGACACGACCCCTCCGTCGTGCCACTCCAGCGCCACCTCGAAGCCTCCGCGGGCACGCAGACCGCGATAGCTGCCGTTGTTCCAGGCCGCGGGCAGGGCGGGCAGCAGATCGATGCGTCCGCGTACGGACTGTATGAGCATCTCGGCCACTCCCGCCGCGCCGCCGAAGTTGCCGTCGATCTGGAAAGGCGGATGGGCGTCGAGCAGGTTCGGGTAGGTACCGCCGCCGCACGCATCCTTGTCGTTTACATATGTGAGCAGCATGCGGTAGATGCGGTATGCGTGGTCGCCGTCCAAAAGACGCGCCCAGAGATTCACGCGCCAGCCCGTCGACCATCCCGTGGCCTTGTCGCCGCGCAGTTCGAGCGAACGGGCACTCGCGGCGGCCAGCTCGGGCGTCGCCTCGGGCGATATGTGGTGACCCGGGTAGAGACCTATAAGGTGCGACTGATGGCGGTGGCGCGGCTCGGGATCCTCCCAGTCGTAATACCACTCCTGAAGATTGCCTTTGTGTCCTATCTGATAGGGATACATCTTATCCAGCGCGGCGGCTATCTTCTGCCGCAAATCGGCGTCGGCATCGAGCTCGGCCGCAGCGGCCGCGGTGGCCGACAGACACTCGCGGATAATGGCCAGATCGGCCGTGGCACCGTAGGAGGTGGGACCCGCATAGCCGTCGGGCATCAGGAAATAGTTCTCGGGCGAGGTCGAGGGCGAGGTCACCAGATAGCCCTGCTTGTCCTCCACCAGCCAGTCGAGGCAGAACTCGGCAGCACCCTTCAGAAGCGGATAAGCGCGCTCGGCGAGGAACTCGCGGTCGAGCGTGAAGAGGTAGTGCTCCCACAGGTGGGTGCTGAGCCATGCGCCGCCCATCGGCCAGTTGGCCCACGACGGATCGCCCGAGAACTCGCCCACGGGATTCGACATGGCCCATATGTCGGAGTTGTGGCACGTGACCCAGCCGCCGCAACCGTAGTAGTTGCGCGCCGAGTGGCGTCCTGTCTGCGCCAGATTGCCGATGAAGCCCATCAAGGGTTCGTGCAGCTCCGTGAGGTTGAGCACCTCGGCGGGCCAGTAGTTCTCCTCGGTGTTGATGTTCACCGTATAGTTACTGTTCCACGGCGGCAGCAGCATGTCGTTCCACAGCCCCTGAAGATTCATCGGCACACCCTCGGTACGCGAGGCCGAGATCATCAGATAGCGTGCGAACTGGAAGTAGAGCATCTCCAGATTGTTGTCCTCGCCGCCCGCCGTGAGAGCCTTCAGACGATCGTCGGTGGCAGCCTCCGCGACGGGGGTACGGTCGCCCAACTGCACGTCTACACGGTCGAAGAACGACGCGAAATCGGCAGTATGACGCTTACGCAGCGATTTGTAGCTCAGCTTCTCGGCCGCTGCCATCTGCTCGGCGGCCAGGGCGCGGTAGTCGCGGCCGTCTTTCGCGGGATCCTTGTCGAATCCGTTGAAGCTGGTGGCCACGGTGACGAGCAGCACCGCGTCGGTACAGCCGTCGAGCACCAGTTTGTCGCCCTCGCAGCGCACCTCGCCGTCGGCCGACACCGCCTTCACCAGAGTCATGAAATGCGTGCCTCGGTTTTCGTCCCACGAGATCGTACGGTCGCGCGCTATATTATAAGGAGCATAGCCGTCGACCGCGATGGTGCCGTCGGCAGCCGTAGCCTTGAAACGCAGCTGGCTGCCGAACCCGATCTTGCAGTTCAGCGCCCCGCGCTCGTCGGCATGCAGACGCACGGCCATCACCTTGTCGGGAGCCGACACGAAATATTCGCGCGAGAAACCCACGCCGTCGCGCACGTAACGGACTCGCGACACGGCGCGGCTTATGTCGAGCTCGCGGCTGTACTCCGCGGCCTCGGCACCCTCGCCGAAATCGAACGTGAGGCTACCCAGCGGCGAATAGCTCTGCGAGAACTTGCCTTGCAGACGGCGTTGCAGGCGGTTGGCCTCGCGGTAATCCTCGCGGGCCAGCGCCTCGCGCACGGGTGCCAGTCCCTCAGCCGCGGCCGTGGGGTCGATGTCGCGGTTCACGGGCTCGCCCGACCACAGGGTCAGTTCGTTGAGGTCTATGCGGTCGCGCTCCACGCCTCCGTATATGGTGGCGCCCATACGGCCGTTGCCCATCACCAGCGCCTCGATGAAGGCCTCGGCAGGCTCGTCGTACCACATGCGCCATCGGGCGTCGGACTCGGGTTCGCCGCAGGCCGCGATGAGCGTAAAGCACATCATGGCCGCCGACAGCCGCATCGTAAATCTTCTCATAATTCAAATGTTTACAGGTTAGAGTATTCGGCGGAGCATGCTCCGCAATGCAAATATAGACAAAAAATCGGGAATCTCCGCAGGGCGAATGCGATTTGCGTCATTCCGCATTTCGCTGTTTCGCAAAGCGGTGGCATGATCCGCTTCGCGGACAGCTGCGGGCCTCCGCCGGGGCGAGGCGGCGGACTGCAATGTTCACATGCGTCAGCCCATCCCGCGGCAGAAGCGATTTCGGACAAAGGGCGGCCGCAGCGACGGAGCGTAAGGAATCGGGAATCTTTTGATTGCTTCAAAAGTGCCGAAGGCATCCGATTCAGCGCAGTCGCAAGGACGACCCCGAAATCGTTTCACCGCGGCGGTTTTTAACTGCGCTGCGCTTGTTTTCCTCCTTCGCGCCTCGGCAATTCATGCAAGCATGATTGCTCTCGGCTTGGCGTCGGTTCGCGCCACCTTTTGACGTCAAAAGGTGGCATAATTATCGTTTGTGATGCCAATCCTCACTGCATTCCCCGCAGGCCGCGGCCCGAAAACTTTTCCATTACGACGTCTGCGGTTCTTCAGAACCGCGCAGTTCGCCGCCGCCCTACGCGGCGGACTGCTAAAGCATTCCGACCGCCGTCGGCGAACAGCACACCCAAAACCAAGAAATGCAGTCCGCAGGACTGCGCGGGCCGCAGCCTCGGCGCGCGGAGGCCCGCTATTCGCATGCGCTCATTCACGCGCCCTCCGCAGGCTGCGCCCCAAAAACATTCGCAAAGCCCCGCAGCCGCCGAAGATAAATTTTGCACGCAATCCATCCTCGGCGAACGGCAGGTCGCGCACGAAGAACAACGGCATCCCGCGCGGCAAAATGCGAGGAAACTTGCTTTTGCACTCACTTATTGTTATCTTTGCTCCCTAAACCCGAATTACTATGGCAGACAATTCGATACTTACGCGCCTCGACGGCCTGAAGCTCAAGTACGAGGAAACGGGGCAGAAGCTCACCGATCCCGAGGTGATAGCCGACGTGAAGCAGTTCGTGCAGCTCACCAAGGAGTACAAGGAGCTGGAACCCATCATCGAGACCTCGGAGCGCTACCGCACCGCGCTGGCCAATCTGGCCGAGGCGAAGGATGTGCTGGCTAACGACAAGGACGAGGAGATGCGCGAGATGGCCCGCATGGAGATAGCCGAGCTGGAACCCGCGCTGGAGAAGATGGAGGAAGATATAAAGCTGCTGCTCATCCCCAAGGACCCGCAGGACGAGAAGAACGCCATCGTGGAGATCCGCGGCGGCACGGGCGGCGACGAGGCTGCCATCTTCGCGGGCGACCTGCTGCGCATGTACACCAAATACATCGAATCGAAGGGCTGGCGCTACGAAATAACGTCGTTCTCGGACGGCGCCGCGGGCGGCTACAAGGAGGTCGTGCTGAAGGTGACGGGACAGAGCGTCTACGGCACCCTGAAATACGAGTCGGGCGTGCACCGCGTGCAGCGCGTGCCGCAGACCGAGACGCAGGGCCGTGTGCACACCTCGGCGGCATCGGTGGCGGTGCTCCCCGAAGCCGAGGAATTCGACGTGGAGATATCGATGAACGACATCCGCAAGGACATATTCTGCGCCTCGGGCCCGGGCGGACAGTCGGTGAACACCACCTACTCGGCCATACGACTCACGCACATCCCCACGGGCATCGTGGTGCAGTGTCAGGACCAGAAGTCGCAGCTGAAGAACTTCGACAAGGCCTTCGAGGAACTGCGCACGCGCGTGTTCAACCTCGAATACTCGAAATATCTGGACGAGATAGCATCCAAGCGCAAGACGATGGTGTCGACGGGCGACCGCTCGGCGAAGATCCGCACCTACAACTATCCGCAGGGCCGAATCACCGACCATCGCATAAACTACACTATCTACAATCTGGCGGCTTTCATGGACGGTGACATCCAGGACTGCATCGACCATCTGATCGTGGCCGAGAATGCCGAGCGATTGAAAGAGAGCGAATTGTAGTCTCGGATAGGAAACAGGAAAAGTCGGTTCCCCGAAAGAGGAACCGACTTTTTCTTGTCGCGCAGTCGCGAGCCGCAGCCCGCGAAGAGCACGAACGGAGGGCCCGAACGGAGCGTAAGCCCTCGCCCCTACTTGCTCTCGCTCTTGTAGATCTCGTCGCGAGGCAGCTGCACGGGCATGTCGGCCGTGGCGAGCACCATTATGGCCAGCGCGGCGGCAGCCTGCTCCTGGTATTCGGGGATGCTCTTGTCGTAGCGGTCGCGCTCGGTGTGCCATATCTCGCCGTAGGAGAAGTTGTAACCCTTCACGTCGCGCCACTCGCCCATCTGCAACGTCGGCACGCCCTTCACGGCGAAGCTGGTGGCGTCGTTGCCGCCCAGACGCGTGGGCTGCTCGCGGGGCGTAAGCTCGGTAACCTCGAACCCGTAGTCGGGATAGAGCGTGCGGATAGGCTCCGCGGCCTTGTCGTAGGCCTTCACCAGCGACGCGGGGGCCGCGAACGAGGTGTAGGGCATCGGACCGCCGTCGCGGTTGAACATGTTCGATATGCGGGGCAGACGGTCTTCGTGGTCGCGTATCCATGCCTGCGAACCCCACAGTCCGAATTCCTCGCCCGCGAAGAGGATGAATATTATCGTGCGGTCGGGCTTGGCTCCCGAGAGGGCGATCATGCGCGCCGCCTCCATCACGGCCGCCGTGCCCGAGCCGCAGTCGACGCCGCCCGTGGCCACGTCGTAGGCATCGAGGTGGGCGCCCACGATCACGTATTCGTCGGGATACTTGGCGCCCTTCAGCGTGGCGACGATGTTGTGATAGGGCACGGGGCCTATCTTGAAGTGGTTGCGTATGTCGAACTCCAGCTCCACGCTGCGGCGCTCCTTCACCAGCTTCTGTATGCGGGCATACTGTTCCTCGTCGAGCAGGATGTCGGGCGTGGCAGGCAGGCTGTCGAACGGAGTGCGCGAGCGCACCACATCGAGGTCGTACAGCGCCGTGATGGGCACCGATGCGGGACGCACGAAGCCCAGCGCGCCCGCCTCGACCATCTCGTCGTAGAACGGGGCTATGACATCCCTTTTCTCCATCTTCTCGCCGTCCTCACCCGCATGCTCGCGGTTGTATTTGTCGGCCCGCTCGTTGTGGTCGAGAACCTCGTGGCGCAGCCGCGTCGCCTCTTCATTATGCAGCAGTGCGAAGCCGCCGCCCCTGTTGTCGACCAGCACCCACGCACCCTTTATGGTGCCCTTCATGCGGTCGAACTCGGCGCGCGTGCGGGGTTCCGTCACCACGTGGCCGCGTTGCAGGCCGCGCGTGCCCGAGGTGTAGGAGGGCGTGGCGAAGTGCAGCACCATGTTCTCGTCGCCCGTCATGCGGCCCCACCATCCCGCGCGGTTGAAGCCCACAGCCATCTCGCCGACCTTCTCGGCCTCGACGTCGTAGCCCCACTCGCGGAAGCTGCGCATGGCCCATTCGGCCGCGTTCTCGTATGCGTCGGAACCGACGGGGCGCCCGCCGAAGCGGTTGCACAGAATGTCGAGATGCTGCATGGCGCGGTTGTCGTCGCGCGCCGTCTCCATGATCTTCCTGACAGGGGCGCTCTGCGCGAAGCATGCCGCGGGCAGTGCGAGAAGCAGAAGCAATTGAATGAAAAATCGTCTCATAGTTGGGTTTGTAATGTTAAATTCGGCCGTGCGGCCGAACGGTTTATTCGTGTCGTCTTCTCGCGGCGGGTTCCATGTGTACCCCCACGAAGGTGCGCTCGCCGAAGCGTTCGCGCAGCAGTCTTTCTATCTCGGTCGCCTTGTCGTGCGCCTCGTCGAGCGTCGACGATCCGTCGAGACGTATGTGCAGCTCGATGGCGCAGTAGTTGCCTATGCGCCGCGTGCGCAGGTTGTGGATGCCGCCCACGCCCTCCACCGCGGAGGCTATGCGGATTATCTCCTCCTCGGTCTCGACGGGCAGCGACCTCTCCGTCAGCTCGCCGAACGACTCGCGCAGCACGTCGACGGCGATCTTGATGATGAACAGACTCACCACGGCGGCCGCTATGGGGTCCAGCACGCGCCATTTGTCGCCCAGCATGATGGCGCCGCCGATGCCGATGGCGGTGCCGATGGACGAGAAGGCGTCGCTGCGGTGATGCCAGGCGTTGGCCACCACGGCCTGCGAATCGACCTCGCGGCCGACGCGGATCGTGATACGATAGCACAGCTCCTTGACCGCCACGGACACCACCGCCATCCAGAAGGCTATCATCGACGGGGCCTGCAATTCGTCGCCGCGCACGGCACGCACGATCCTCACGGCGCCGTCGCGCAGGATGATGACACCCACCGCGAGCAGCGCGAGGCCTATGAGCGCCGTGGCCACGGTCTCGTACTTGCCGTAGCCGTAGTCGTACCTCCCGTCGCGCGGGCGGTTCGACAGACGCACGAAGAACACCACGGTTATGTCGGTCACGAAGTCCGACAGCGAGTGCACGGCGTCGGCCACCATCGCGGCGCTATGCCCCGCGAAGCCGGCTGCGAACTTCAGCGCGACGAGCAGCGCGTTCATCGCTCCGCCCGCCAGCGTTATCCGATAGATCTTCCTTGCGCGTGTGCTCTGGTCCATTGGTTCGTGGTTTTCGGTCATCCAATGCAAATGCCCGACCAAAAGTCGGGCATTGCGATCGTCGGTATGGCGGCGAATGCCGACATTACACGGCTATGTCCTGACGGCCGCAGGCGCCTTACTTTATCTGGTTCTGCCAGATGAGGGCCGACGAGCCGAGGATGGCGGCATTCTTGCCCTCGATGCCCGAGGGGAGCAGCTTCACCTTGTTCTTGAAGGTGGCCATCATGTTCTCCTCCATATACCACTTGGTAGGCTCGAAGATATACTTGCCCGCCTTGGCCAGTCCGCCGAAGAGGATGATGGCCTCGGGCGAGGTGGTGGCCATAAGGTCGGCCAGCGCCTTGCCCAGCACCTCGCCCGTGTAGCGGAATGCCTCCAGCGCTATGGGGTCGCCCTTGTCGGCTGCCACCGACAGCATCACGGCCTCGAATTTCGAGTAGGGGGTGTCGCGCAGCTCGCTGTCACAGCTCATCTTGGCCATCAGCTCGAAAGCCGTACGCTTGATACCCGTGGCCGAGGCGTATGCCTCCAGGCAGCCCTTGCGACCGCAGCCGCAGTCGCGGCCGTGCACGCGGCTGTCGACGGCGATGTGGCCGTACTCGCCCGCGAAGCCGTCGTGGCCGTACACCAGCTCGCCGTTGCTCACGATGCCCGAGCCCAGACCCGTGCCGAGGGTTATCACGACGAAATCCTTCATGCCCTTGGCGTTGCCGAAGACCATCTCGCCTATGGCCGCCGCGTTGGCGTCGTTGGTGATGGCCACCTCGACGCCCGGGAACGAAGCCTTGATATCGTCCACGAAGTGGAACATGCGGCGCGACTCGTCGGGATCCTCCTCGTTGTCGCGGAATTTCCACAGGTTGGCGGGAGCCTCGATCATGCCCGTATGGAAGTTGGCGTTGGGGGCGCCGATACCGATGCCGATGAGTTCGAAATCGAACGACACGCTGCCTATGAGGGCGTGCATGGCCTCGCACAGAGCCTCCACGTAGGCGTTGTAGTCGTCGAATTTCTTGTATCTTTCGGTCGAGATGGCCGATTCGCAGAATATCGTACCCTCTTCATCGACCAGTCCGAATGCAGTGTTGGTACCGCCGATATCGATACCCATTGCCAGTTTTTTCATAATGTTTCGTAGTTTATGGTTATCAAATGTTAAGATCCTTCGCAGACCGTTAGTTTCGTCAAAGTTAAGCATAAAATTCGTTTTCTTCAAACTTTTTCTTAAATTTGGGGCACGAGAGTTAATTTTATCCGAATACAGCCCGATGAAAAACAACGAAGAAATATTGAGTCTTTTCGAAAACTATCTGGCCCAGATACAGCTGCCCGAAGAGCCGCAGAGGCTCTACGAACCGATCATCTACTCGATGTCGGGAGGCGGCAAGCGCATACGCCCCGCACTGCTGCTGCTCTGCTGCGAGGCTTTCGGCGGCCGTGTGCAAGACGCGCTGCCCGCCGCGGCCGCCGTCGAGATGTTCCACAACTTCACCCTGCTGCACGACGACATAATGGACAACGCCGCCGTACGCCGCGGCAAGGCGTCGGTGCCCGCGCGCTGGGGCGAGAACGTGGCCATACTCTCGGGCGACGCCATGATGATATACGCCTATCAGTTGCTGCGTCAGGTGCCCGCGGCGAAGCTGCCCCGCATAATGGAGATATTCACCTCGATGGCCCTGCAAGTGTGCGAGGGCCAGCAGTACGACATGGACTTCGAGACGCGCCGTAAGGTGTCGGTGGTGGAGTACATGCACATGATCGAGCTGAAGACCTCGGTGCTGCTGGGCGGCGCGGCCATGATCGGCGCCACGCTGGGCGAGGCGTCGGAGGAAGATTGCCGCAAGATCTACCGCTACGCCCTGGAGCTGGGCCTCGCGTTCCAGTTGCAGGACGACATGCTGGACAGCTACGGCACCGAGGAGGAGCTGGGCAAGAAGATCGGCGGCGACATACTCGAAGGCAAGAAGACCTGCCTCATGCTCCACGCCATGAGCCGCGCCGCGGAGAAGGACCGCGAGATACTGCGCAACACCTACTGCGACGCCGCGCTCACCGACGACGAGAAGATAGCCCGCGTGAAGGAGGTCTACGACCGCTACGACGTGCCGCGCACGGTCAACCAACAGATATCGCTGCGTTTCGAGCGCGCGCTGTCGATACTCGACACGCTCGACATAGCGGCGGAGCGCACGGAGCATCTGCGCGTGTTCGCCCGCAACCTCATGGGACGCAAGAAGTAGAAAAATTCGGGGCAGCAGACTGCTGAGGGCGCTCTCGAACGCGAGAGAGCTGCGGGCCCGAAGCGGGGCGAGGCTGCGCCCGCGCGGTTCTTCGGAGCTGCAATAACTATCCGTATGAATACAAACATCAAACGCTCCGACGTGGAGATCATGGCCCCCGTGGGGTGCTGCGAATCGCTGCATGCCGCCATAGCGGCGGGCGCCGACGCCGTATATTTCGGCGTGGGGGCGCTCAACATGCGGGCGCGCTCGTCGGTGAACTTCACTATGGACGACCTGTCGCGGATCGTGCGCACGGCGCACGCGGCGGGCGTGAAGACATACCTCACGGTCAACACCATACTCTACGACGACGAGATGGGCGACATGTGCGCCCTCATAGACCGCGCGGCCGACGAAGGGGTCGACGCGGTGATCGCCTCCGACATGGCCGCCATACTCTACGCCCGCCGCACGGGCATGGAGGTGCACATATCCACCCAGTGCAACATATCGAACTCCGAAGCGGTGAAGTTCTACTCGCAGTGGGCCGACGTGGTGGTTCTGGCGCGCGAATTGAGTCTCGAACAGATAGGCCGCATATCGCGCGGGATAGCCGAGAACGGCATAACGGGCCCCAAGGGCGAGCCCGTGCGCATCGAGATGTTCGCCCACGGGGCGCTGTGCATGTCGGTGTCGGGCAAATGCTACCTGAGCGAGCACGAGGAAGGATGCTCGGCCAACCGCGGGGCATGCCGACAGATATGCCGCCGCAAATACACCATCACCGACATGCAGTCGGGCCGCGAGCTGGCCGTCGACGGCCGCTACGTGCTCTCGCCCAAGGATCTGTGCACGATCGACTTCCTCGACCGCTTCATCGCGGCGGGCGTGCGGGTGCTCAAGATCGAGGGCCGCGCGCGCGGCGCCGAATACGTGAAGCGCGTGGTGGAGAGCTACGATGCCGCCCTGCGCGCCATGGAGCGCGGCGAGTACACTCCCGAATACGCCGCCGGCCTGAAGGAGCGGCTGGCCACGGTGTTCAACCGCGGATTCTGGGAGGGTTACTACGCGGGGCGTCCGATGGCCGAGCACAGCACGCGCTACGGCTCGTCGGCCACCGAGCGTAAGGTTTACGTGGGCAAGGTGACCAACTTCTTCAAGAAGATAAGCGTGGCCGAAGTGCTCGTGGAGGCGGCTCCTCTGGCCGAGGGCGACTCGCTGGTGTGGATGGGCGAGACCACGGGCGCGGTGGAGCAGCGGGCCGAGGGGCTGACGCTCGACGACGAGGTGGTGGGCGAGGTGCCGCAGGGGCGCTACTGCTCGATCCGCACGCCGCAGCTGCTGCGCCGCGGCGACAAGCTCTACAAGATGGTGCCCGCCACGTACGACGAATAGGGGCCCCGTCTGAGGTTCGGGCCGCAGCCCGCACGGCGGCGACGGCTGTCCGAGGCAAGGCAGAGCCGCGGCCCGCACGGCTTGTCGGGCCTGCGTTTTGCGACATTAACGAGAAATATATAAACACACAGAAAATGTTTACAGCAGAGATCTATGCGAAGCGTCGTGCCGAGCTTCGCCGCAGAATCGGTCACGGACTGATCCTGCTCCCGGGCAACGCGGAGTCGCCCATGAACTATCCGAACAACGCCTACCATTTCCGTCAGGATTCCACGTTCCTCTACCTCTTCGGCCACAACGTGCCGCTGCTGGCGGGCGTGATCGACGCCGACTCGGGCGAGGAAACGCTCTACGGCGACGACTTCACCGTGGACGACATAATCTGGATGGGTCCGCAGGCCACCATAGCCGATCTGGCGGCACAGGTGGGTGTGGCGAACGCCAAACCAATGGCCGCCCTCACGGCCGACGTGCGCCGCGCCATAGCGCAGGGCCGCACGGTGCACTACCTGCCGCCCTATCGCGGTGAGACCAAACTGCTGCTCGCCGAGATGCTGGGCATAGCCCCGAGCATGCTGCACGACCGCAAGTCGCTCGACCTGCTCTTCGCCGTGGCGGAGATGCGCGAGAGCAAAGGCGCGGAGGAAATCGCTGCACTGGAAGAGGCCTTCGACATAGGCTACCGCATGCACACCACTGCCATGCGCCTCACCCGCGCGGGCCGCAGCGAGCACGAGATAGCAGGCGCCGTGGACGGCGTGGCCATGTCGTACGGCACGGGGGTGTCGTTCTCGACCATCCTGTCGCAGCACGGCGAGGTGCTGCACAACCACGATCATACGGGTATTCTGGAGGACGGCCGTCTGCTGCTGTGCGACGCGGGCGGCGAGCACCTCAACAACTACGTGTCGGACCACACGCGAACCTTCCCCGTGAGCGGCCGATTCACGCAGAAGCAGAAGGATATCTACAACATAGTGCTGGCGGCGCACGACAACGCCCAGGCGGCGCTGCACGCCGACATGATGTATTCGGAGTATTCCGACGCCGCGTTCCGCACCATCATCGAGGGTCTGCGCGACTTAGGTCTGGTACACGGCTCGGTCGACGACGCGCTGGCCGCGGGCGCGGGATTCCTCTTCATGCCCCACGGACTGGGCCACGGCATAGGTCTCGACGTGCACGACTGCGAGAACATTGGCGAGCGCAGCTTCGATTTCGGCGAGATGGCCGAGCGCGCCAAGGCTTCGGCCTGCTGCATCACACGTCAGTGGTGGCGCCTGCGCGAGGGCACGGTGCTGTCGGACGAGCCGGGCATCTACTTCGTGCCCGCGCTGATCGACAAGTTCCGCGCCGAGGGCAAGTGCAAGGGCATAGTCGACTACGACAAGCTGGAGGCATATCGCGACTTCGGCGGCATACGTCTGGAGGACGACCTCATAGTCACCGCCGACGGCTCGCGCCGAGTGGGCGGCCAGAGAAAGATCCCCATCACCGTCGAGGAGGTGGAGGCCGCGGTAGGCCGCGAATAGACACGTCATTTCGCAGCGATGAAAGGCGGAACCCTGTTCATGTTTCCCACGAGTGCGGAGGCCGAGAGTTTCCGCACTCTTCGTCCCCTCGCCGAGTGCCGCATCATCGGGGTCGGCATGGCCGAGGCGGGTGCAGGCGCAGCGCATTGTCTGGCGGCGACGGGCTGCCGACGAGCGGTGCTGTGCGGCATAGCGGGGGCGTGCGACGACCGTGCGGCCGTGGGCGAGGCCGTGGAGGTCGTGGCCGACGCCGTGGCGGGACTGCCAGCGGCATACTTCACCCTCTACCGCTGCCCGCGTGCGACCGAACTGCCCGCGGCACGGTCGCTCACGGTGAGCCGCACGGGCGACGCCCTGCGCGGCGACACGGCAACCGAAGATCCGACGCTCGATGCGCTGCCGCTCGTCGAGCAGATGGAGGGCGCGGCGGTGGCGGCGGCATGCAGGGCGTTCGGCGCGGAGTTCGTACACCTGCGCGCCATATCCAACCGCGTGGGCGACCCGCGCGCGGAGTGGCGCGTGGCCGAAGCCGCGGAGGCTCTGGCGCGCGCGGCGGCAAGGTTGATTGAGGAATAAGAAATCGACTCGTAAGAGTCGTGCGGGCCGCAGCCTCGCCCCGCGGAGGCCCGCAAACGGCATTCGCCTCGTTCGCGGACTCCGCAGGCTGCGTCCCTTAAAATACAGAACATAAATAACGATTGTCTATGAAAACTTCCGTAAAAATAGCTCTCGGCCTGCTGGCCGCAGTGGTGGTGATCTCGCTTCTGTTCTACCTGCGCGACAACGTAGGTCTCTGGCTCTCGCGCATAGGCACCTACATAACAGTGATAGCCGCATCCTTCGCGGCGGGATGGCTGCTGGGCCGCACGGGCCGCCGCAAATCGCGAGACGAGAGCGACGAACACGACGCGAACGGGAAATAACACTCCCGACTCGCGCGCAAACCGACTAATGTAAAACCGTTAACCCAATGCTTATGAAACCCAAAAGAGTGTCGATCGCCGCGCTGCTGTGCCTGGCGATCATGTCAGTATCAGTGCTTCCCGCCTTCGGGCGACGCAGCTCCGCCATCGTGCCCGCACGCCTCACGTGCGAGTATGCCGCCGAGCCTTTGATCGATATGCAGCATCCGCGTCTGTCGTGGATCGACCTCAACCCCACGGGATTCAAGGGCGCGGCGCAGACGGCCTACCGCATTCGGGTGACCGACTCGCCCGACGGGTTCGACTCGCCCCTGTGGGACACGGGACGCGTGGAGTCGGCCGAGTCGGCATTCATCACCTACGAAGGCCCCGCCCTGCGGTCGCGCACCACCTATCGGTGGCAGGTGATGGTATGGGACGAGGCGGGGCGCGCCTCGGAGTGGAGCGAACCCGCCTGCTGGCACACGGGGCTGCTGTCGCCCGACGAGTGGCACGGCGAGTGGATCGGAGCGCCGTGGCAGGGCGAGGAATCCTACGACGTAGCGGGAAGCCGCGAGGTGGTGCCCGCGCCGCTGCTGCGCCGCGAGTTCACCATCGCGAAGCCCGTGCGCGAGGCGCGTTTCTACGGCACGGGGCTGGGCTGGTTCGAGCTCTACGTCAACGGCGAGCGCGTGGACGACGACTGCCTGACGCCCAACCAGACCAACTACGACCGCCGTCCGAAGCTCTCCACGCGCGGCATCGTGGTGACCGATCCTTTCGAGGAATACACCGTGATGTACGTGAGCTACGACCTCACGCCGATGCTCCGCGAGGGGGCCAACGCCGTGGGGGCCATACTGGGCAACGGATTCTACGATGTGGTGGAGTACTGGCCCGCGATGGGTTACGGCACCCCGCGCTTCATGGGACAGATCGAGATCGAATACGAGGACGGCACCCGCGAGACGGTGGCATCCGACACCTCGTGGCGCGCCGAGCGCAGCGCCATAGTGAGCGACCAGGTCTTTCTGGGCGAACACTACGACGCCCGCCGCGAGCACGACGGCTGGGCCGAGGCAGGTTACGACGATTCGTCGTGGCAGCAGGCGGCACCCAGGCGCGCCCCGTGCGGCAAGCTCACGGCGCAGAACGGTCCCGCCGACCGCATCACCCGCCGCTACGCCCCCGTGAAGATCGAGAAGACGGAGTCGGGAGCCATACGCGTCACGTTCCCCGAGGAAGTGTCGGGCTGGGTGGCGCTGAAGAACATAGCGGCGGCCGAGGGGCAGCGCATAGACATAAAGTACATCTGCGAGTCGCCCGTGGGCGCCAACTCCTACACCGCCCGCGGCACGGGCGACGAGTCGTACCACGCCCGTTTCACGTGGTTCGTCTTTTCGGAGGCTGAGATCACGGGGCTCGACGACCTGCGTCCCGAGCAGGTGGAGGCCCACGCCGTCAACTCCGACGTGGAGACCGCGGGCAGCTTCGTCACGTCGAACGCGCTGATAAACAAGATAAACGCCATATGGCAGCGCAGCCAGCTCGACAACATGCACGGCGCTGTGGCCAGCGACTGCCCCCACCGCGAGCGCTCGCCCTACACGGGCGACGGTCAGGTGGCGTGCGTGACGGTGATGCACAACTTCGCGGCGCAGACATTCTACAACAAGTGGCTGCGCGACATACGCGGCGCGCAGACCGCGGGCGGCTACGTGCCCAACTCGGCGCCGTGGCAGCCCGGGTGCGGCGGAGGTGTCGGCTGGGGCGCGGCGATGGAGATCATGCCGTGGGAGTTCTACCGCCACTACGGCGATCGGCGCGCGCTGGAGCAGAATTTCGACGCCATGCGCCGCCACGTGCGCTGGATGACCTCGTGGGTCGACGACGAGACGGGGCTCATGCTCTCGCACGACGAGCAGCAGTGGAAGAATCTGGGCGACTGGCTGCCGCCGCGCGAACTGCCCCGCACCGAGCTGGTGCACACCTTCTTCCTCTGGCACTGCGCCGACATAGCCTCGCGCGCGGCCGAGATCCTGGGCCGCGACGAGGAACGGGACGAGTTCGCCGCGCTGCGCGACCGCACGGCCGAGGCGTTCCACCGCGCATTCTACGACCCCGCGACGGGATCCTACGGCAAGCACGGCAGCAACGTGCTGGCACTGCGCATGGGCGTGCCCGAGCAGCACCGCGCCCGCGTGGCGAAGGCTCTGCGCGACAACATAGCCGAGTGCGGCGACCACCTCGACACGGGCATCGTCGGCACGCGCTATCTGTTCGAGGTGCTGTGCGACAACGGCATGGCCGATCTGGCCTACAAGATCATAAACCAACGCGACTTCCCGAGCTTCGGGTGGTGGATCGAGCAGGGTGCCACGGTCACGTGGGAGAACTGGAACGGCAACGACTCGCACAACCACCCCATGTTCGGCGGCGGCATCGGCTGGTTCTACCGCGATCTGGCGGGTCTGCGGACCGACGAGGCGGGTTTCCGCACCTTCGACGTGCGTCCCGCGACGCCCGAGGGGCTCGACTGGGTCGACTACACGCACGACACCACCTACGGCCGCATCGGCATTCACTGGGAGCGCCGCAAGGGGCGTTTCGAGATGCGCTGCGAGGTCCCCGTGGGCACGACCGCCACGGTGTGGGTGCCCTTCTCGGGCACGGCGCCCAAGGTGAAGGAGGGACCCCACGTGCGCAGCCGCGGCGTGCACGACGGCTATGCGCTCTACGAGGTGGGCGCGGGCAGACACGTATTCAAATCGGAACTGAAATAAGAGTCATGGAACTGAAACTGAGCATATCGCCCTGCCCCAACGACACCTTCATGTTCGACGCCATGCTGCACGGCCGCATCGACACCGAGGGGCTGACATTCGTCACCGAGTACCGCGACATCGAGGAACTCAACCGCGGCGTGGCCGGGGGGCTGCCCGACGCGAGCAAGATAAGCTGCGCCGTGCTGCCTGCCATAGCCGAAGCCTATCGTCTGTCGGACAGCGGCGCGGCTCTCGGACGCGGCAACGGTCCCCTGCTGGTACGGCGCGCGGGCGACGACACACCCATCCGCCGCATAGCGGTCCCCGGGCTGCACACCACGGCCAACGCCCTGGTCGGGCGCCTCTTTCCCGAGATCGGCGAGCGTGTGCCGATGCTCTTTTCCGAGATCGCGGCGGCCGTCGAGCGCGGCGAGTTCGACGCGGGCGTGTTGATCCACGAGGGGCGCTTCGTATATGCGCGCCGCGGGCTGGAGCTGGTGGCCGACCTCGGGATCGAGTGGGAGCGGCGCACGGGGCTGCCCCTGCCGCTGGGCGGCATAGTCGTGCGGCGGTCGCTGCCCGAAGAGGTGTTCCGCCGCTTCGAACGCGTGCTGCGCCGCAGCATCGAATACGCCTTCGCGCACCCGTCGGAGTCGCGCGCCTATGTCAAGGCGCATGCGCAGGAGCTCGACGACGAGGTGATAGACAAGCATATAGCGCTGTTCGTAAACGAATATTCGCTCTCGCTGGGCGCCGACGGCCGCGCCGCCGTAGAGGCGCTGACCTCGCCGCTGCCGCTTCGGCGAGAATAATGTAGCGGGGCAGGCCGACGGGAGTGCCGAGTTCGGGGCGCAGCCTGCGGAGAACGCGAACGAGTGTCGAACGAGTTGCGGGCCTCCGCGGGGCAGAGGCTGCGGCCCGCGCAGTCCTTGGACTGCATTTTCGGTTTTTAGCGTGCTGTTCACCGACGGCGGAGGACATGCACGAGCCTCGGCGAGTTGCAGTCCGCCGCAGTGGGGCGGCGGCGAACTGCGCGGCTCTTTAGAGTCGCATTCTCTCTACTATTTTTTCATACGTTACCTTTTGTGCGGACAAAAGGTAACCCAAAAACCGCCGCGGTGAAACGATTTCGGGGTCG
>CAUHCL010000034.1 GCA_959604655.1 uncultured Alistipes sp.
AAAATGTTAAGGGCGAAGGTTATGTATGGTTCAACAAGGCAAAGGATGAGACCAATTCTTACCACCTGAAGTTTCACCGTAACGATATTCAGGGTAAAGGTGAAGACGGCTGGAAAAATCGAGGGGATGTCAATGACCCGAATCTGAACTTGATAGCTCCTTATGAAGCTTTCTATAATACCGACGGTTTCGCTGTGCGTCCGATCAGAAGCTCAACGAAGTAACCGAAGCTGCCGTGACAGAGTACAAATGCAACCGAACAAGAACGTGCAAGCCTGAGACGGAAGCGAAATATCGTTCTGCTTTGGAGTTGTACGCTGCCTCCGACCTCACCACTGCCGAGATATGTCGGCAGTGCGGGGTGTCCCTTGGCGGATTCTCCCGCTATATAGGTACCTACCATCGCCATTTGATGCTGGAGCGCAACGGCATCAAGTGCAGCCCCGATAAAGCCTGTGGGATCAAGATGAACCAGCGGCGCGGACAGCATCCTGCAACCCACAGCAAATACAAGGAGGCCATCGCGGCGTGTGACAGCACGGAATATATTGAATGCAACGTATCGCAGATCGCCCGCAGATTCGGATTGAGCGGTACGAACCTCGGCCGCCAGCTGCGCACGCATTATCCCGAAGTGCTGGAATTTCGGGAGCGGGAACGGCAACGGTTGGGGCTGAACGACAACCTGCCGCGCGGTACGCGCCCGTGGTGCAGGGAACAGTATGCCGATGCGGTGGAACTTTTGCGTGCCGACCGTTATATCACGGTGCAGGAGGCCGCCGAGCGTTGCAATGTCTCCTACACAGGATTGGAACAGCACTTGATATTCTACCACAAGGAACTGGTTGAAAACCGTATCAGGATACGCAAACAAGCGGTAAGGCAACAACGTAAAGGCAAGATAACGGGGCGCGGAACGCTTCATGCCCCGACTCCCGAAATAATCGAGAAATATACGGAAGCCCTGCACCTATACCGCACCACGCCACTGTCCGCCCGAAAAATAGCCGTGCAAACGGGTGTCTCGGTAAACGGGTTTTACAAATACCTGCAAACCTGGCGCAAGGACCTGGTTTGCGGGCGGAAAGGCATCTCCTACGAGGAAGGCAAACCCGTAGACTGGTCGTCGGTACGGAGATACAACCCCGCCACCGCAGCCAAATACGCCGACGTCATAGACCGATTGAAACATGGCGGACTCACCATAACGAAGGCCGCGGCAGAGTTCGGCCTGCACCCCGATTGCCTCAGACAATACCTGAAAGAGCATGAACCCGAACTGCACGCCGTTCTGGGAATGAAAAAGACGGAAAACGGTAAAATGGTATCGCCCAAAAGCATGGAGAGGTACAAGGAAGCCATACACCTGTATGAAACGACCTCGGAATCCCTGAAATCCATCGCCCGCCGTCTCGGACTTAACGACTGCTCGTTGGGACAATTCATCAAACGCAATTTCCCCGAACTTGCAGAACGGCGGAAACAGCAGAAATAAATCTATCCTCTATAATTAGGCTGAGACCCGCATTCGTCGGTCCGTTTGTCCGAAAGTAAAACGATCGTAAGTACAAATCCCGACCATAACATTTTAGAATATTCCTCTCCCCCGCTTCGTCTGGATTCCGTTCTCGGTTCGCCGACGGAAAGCACGAGCCGCTGCGTTCACGCGGCCCGAAAAACAGCTTATACGGGCGGCAAGATAGCAAATCGGGACCGAAATCGATCCCGCGACGCGAATGGCACGCGCTTTGCAACTTGATAGGACAACTGCGGCAGGTTAACACCGCCGTAGCGAGGTTTCTTCATTTATTTAAGTTTGGGTTAGTAGTTTATGGAACGTCTTGTTCCGAGGGCAGCAGGCAATCGCGAGATTCCCTGCTGTTTCTTTATCCCGCAGTGCATAAACGGCGCCACGGCAGAGATCTCGGCACCGCGCGCCGTGCCGTGCCGAGAAGAAAGAGCGCTAAAAATCGCTTCGCGATAATCATCCGCCCTATTTTGTTTTAATTTTGCACCTCGGAAACTTACTTCTATGCGAAAATGAAAACCCTAAGCAAGAATGCCGTCATAGGCTATCCCGCAGGCATAATCACGGGCGTGACCTACGGTCTGAATCCGCTGTTCGCCGTTCCCCTGATGAGAAACGGGGTCGCCACGGAATCGATACTCTTCTTCCGCTACCTCTTCGCCGTACTGATTCTGGGCGCTTTCCTGCTGCTCGGCAGGCACAGCTTCAAGGTCTCGGCAAGGCAGGCGGGCATACTGCTCGCACTCGGACTCTTCTACTCGTCGGGCAGCCTGTTCCTTTTCGAGGCGTACAAATACATAGCCTCGGGACTCGCCACCACGCTCGTATTTCTATATCCCGTGCTCGTGGCCATAATCATGGTGTTCCTGAAGGTCGTACCCTCGTGGCCCGTGTGGCTCTCCATCGCCGCGACCTTCGTCGGGGTGCTCATCATGACTCGTAGCGGCTCGGCGCAGACGATCGATCCCGTAGGCGTGGTACTGTCGTTGATCTCGGCCGCCACATACGCCCTCTTCATAGTCGTCATCAACCGCAGCAAGGCGATTGCAGGCATATCGAACACCCTGCTTACGTTCTACTCTCTGTGCGTGGGGACCGTCATATTCCTCGGCCGAATCATCGTCTCCCACACGGCCGTCGCCGACGGCATCGCGGGTTCGGACTGGCTCAACCTCGCGGGACTCGCACTGCTGCCCACGATCGTATCCACCACGACGCTGGCCATAGCGACCCGAAACATCGGAGCCACCAAAGCCTCGGTGCTGGGCGTGTTCGAGCCGATAACGGCAATACTGGTGGGAACACTTATGTTCGGCGAGGCGCTCACGACCAACATCGTCGTCGGTATAGCTGTCGCGACCGCCGCCGTGACCTTCATGATCGCGGTCACGAAACGGTAACGCCGCACGCGGGTTTAACTACTCGAAGCGCTCGCGCATAAGCCAGCGCACGGCATTATATATAAGGTAATTCTGCGTGGGGTCGACGAAAATGCGGGTGCCGTGACCCATGTTCATATAGACCATGTTGTAATCGGTGTTGCTCCACACCACGGGGAAATCGCCGTCGGTCACCGTATCCTTGAATCCCAGCGGATAGTTCTCGGGCGAGAGCGTGACCAGCACCTTCACGTTGTCGCGCTCGCGCGGGCTGGGCTTCCACTGGTACCACTCGTTCTGCGGCGAGATGTAGGATGCGGGCATGGCCTTGGTCACGGGATGCGACGCATCGTCGACAAGCAGTTTGGCCGACTGCGGCGGCCAGTTGTTGCGGTGGAACACCGCTCCGCCCAGAAAATCGACGAACCACGGCCACTTTGTGCTGCCGTCGTTATAGGCCGCGGCGTGGAATCCCAGCCATGCGCCGCCGCCCTCCATGTAGCGTCGGAACGCCTCGCGCTGCTCGGGCGAATGACCCGGGTTGTCGTTGAGCGATATCACCAGATGGTACGAACGCAGCTTCTCGTCGTTGAAATCGCCTATGTCGTCGGTCACGTCCACCACCATCCCGTCGCCGATGGTCATGTCGCGGAAAAACTTCACGCCGTCGTGCGCGAACTGACGGTGCGCTTCCTCCACCCTGTCGTTGTAATGAACCAGCACCCGAAACCGCGGAAACCAGTTGGCGGGTCCCGCAGCCCAGTTCAGGGCGTTGGCGAACATCTTCGTAAAATCGGGATTGGCCATAAGCTCGGCATCGTGCCCCATGAGAAAATATACGTTGCGCCCCTTCACCCGCGGATTGGTCCACACCGCGGGATGGTCGCCCATCTTCACCTCCGACGCGGGCGAGTAGCTCTTTTCGTCCACATGCGCCAGCACCTGCACCCTGCCGCGCGGCGAGCGGTCGAACGTATACCACTCCTCGCGCGTTACGTCGAATGACGCCGCGACGCCCTTCATTACGGGATGGTCGGGCCGCTCGACATGCACTCGGCCCGAAGCCGTGGGCGCTACGTAATTCTCGAACCTTATGCCGCCCATGTAGTCCGAAAACCAGTCCCACATCCGAAATCCGTCGAAATCGCCGAGCAGCGAGGCATGGTGGAAGCCCACCCAGCCGATCGTCCCGTCGAACACGGCGCGTTCGAAAGCCGCCTTGGCCCTGTCGGTCCAGTTGTAGGGCGGATAGTCCAGCTGCACGAACACCTTGTGGCGCGCGAGGAACCCGTCGTCGATCTTCTCGGTGTCGTGTATCTCGGTAAGCGCAAAACCGTTGTCGGCGGCGAACTCCGCCAACCACTTCATGGCGGCGTCGGTGAAACCGCCGTGCTGCCCGCCGCGCTCGGTGAGGACCAGAATGCGCCGCTCGGAATCGGGCGCCGCCGCTTCGTCGGCCTCCGTCGCGCCGTCACCCGAAATGCCGTCGCCCAAGATGCCGTCGTAAACCGTGCGCCGCATGTCGCCGCGCTCGTTATCGCCCGCATAATCCCAGTACATACCGCCGCGCAACCCCTTCGAGCGGATATAGTCGCACTTTACGGCCAGCGAACGCGGATTCTCGAAACCCAGTACCAGCTCGCCCGTAGCCTTGTCGGCCAGATACGGAACCTTAGCCGTATCGTCCCACCGTTCCTCGAACTCGGCCGAGGGGCGTATCTTGCCGTAATCGGTGAAATCGGCATAACGGCTGCCGCCGCGGCCGTAGAAAGGCAGGCCCATCACCAGCTTCGAGGCGGGAACGCCCGCCGCCAGATGAGCCTCCACCGCCCCCGAAGCGGTCATGTAGCCGCTGTTGGCCGACGGGTAGAGCGCGGCGTGGTGTTTCGGCGCGCCACCCATGTCGTAGGCCATAATGTTCACGAAATCGAGATAAGGCATCACCGCGCGGAAATCGATGTACTGCGCGTTGCACACCGTGGCTATGGTCAGAAGATATTTCTTGCCCAGCGCCTTGCGCAGATCGCGCATCAGGAGCGTGAAGTTGGCCGTATCGCCCGCCGAGGCCGATATTCCCGCGGCCGAACTGGTGGGATATTCCCAGTCGATGTCGATGCCGTCGAGCCCGAACGACTCGACCAGAAAACGGCAATGACTTGCGAAAAGCCACCGCCAATCCTTATTGGCCGCCATTTCGCTGAAGCCGCCGCTGCCCCAGCCTCCCACGGAGAGCAGCACCTTGAGCGACGGATTGATCTTCTTCAACGCCACGATGCTCCGCAGGCGTTCCTCGTTATCGATACGCACGCCGTCGTGATTGTCGTTCACATGACCGAAAGCATAGTTTATGTGGGTCATGACCGAGGGGTCGGGCATGACGGAGCTCCACGAGGTGACGTAGGCGACGATCACCTTGTCGTCGGACGCGGTTTTCCTGCTGCCGCCGAAAGCGGCCGCCGAGCAAAAGATCATAGCGGCGCAGAGTGCCGCCCGAAAGAGAGTAGAAGATTTCATGCCATATAAATTTATCGGTTGGGCGAATAATAATATTCCTATCTGTCGGCGAACATCCATGTCCACTTGTGCCACAGGCTCTCCAGCGGGCCCTGCTTGTGCCCCGCCAGCCACCACTTGCAGAACCGCACCTGCAACACGAAAAGGAGCAGTCCTATAAGCAGGCTCACCGTATATCCGCAATAGGGAGCCAGGTAGAGTCCGAACGGGAAATAGATCACGGCGCCCAGAACAGACTGCGAGATATAGTTGGTAAGGCTCATCCTGCCGTAGAAACGCAAGGATGAAACGGTCTTTCTGAAACACTCCTTATGATACAGAATCACGAACGACGATACGAGAACCAGCGTAAAGGCGAGTTTCTGCCACATGTCGAAAGCCGTACCCGCGGTCTGCGCGATCAGGGCATCGTCGCACGAGACGATCTGCTCCTTGAGCGAATAGAGCGGAGCGAAACATACAGCCGCCGTTATGAGGATCTTTATCCACAATTTCAGATGCGCCTCCGAGGATACGAACAGCTCCTTACGGCCGATATAGAATCCCAGCAGGAACAGTCCCGCCGTTTGCAGGAAACGTCCCGCCCCGATGGCCCAATAAAGGCTCGCCTTCTGGCCCAGAGTGATATTGCCCCAAATAAAATCCCCGAAATTGCCCGCCTTGACATACTCGGCGACCTCGGCATACATGGCGCCGACCCCGAGATCGGGCAGCACGTAATCGGGATCGAACAGATGTCTCGCATAGTGGAACCACTCGATAGGCTGCAACAGGAATATCACGGCCAGCACTATCACGCTCCTGTCGCTAAGGTTGCGCGCGGCGAACAGCACCGTGCCCACCATAGCGAAGAGCAGCAGCACGTCGCCCGCAGGGAAAAAGGCGGCATTGAGCGTCGCGAAACCGAGCAGCAGCACCAGACGCCACAGATAACGGTAGCCGAAATCCTTCCCGCGCCTCTGCCCGTTGCGGCACTGGATGTAGAACGTAAAGCCGAACAGCAAGGCGAAAATCGCGTATGCCTTGCCCGCGAACAGCGAGAATACGACGTTGAGAACGCCCTCGTCGAGAACGGACAGCCATTCGGGTTGCCGCGTCGGATAGACGGGGAAGATGAAGTGTTCCAGATTATGCACCAGAACAATGGCCATGACAGCGAATCCTCTGAGCGCATCGACCACTTCGATACGCCGAGTCTCGGTTACTGCTGATTTCATTATGAAAGGTTGTAGTATTCTCTACAAATGTAACAAAATCAGGCGAATCGAGCAACAAAACGGGTAAAAAACAGAGAGCCCGCCGCACATAATGCGACGGACTGCGGAAAAACGGGGAAGATTATGCTATTTATCCACGCCCGCAAATTCGCCCTTGCGGTCGAATTTCAGCTTCACGCCGTTGGACAGCTCTATGTCGTAACCGCGCATGTCGCGGTCGATCTCCTCGATGCGTACATCGGGATATTTCTCGGTAACGTAAGCCGCTATCTTGGCGGGAACGATGGCGGCGGGAACCTGCGAGCCCTTGCACTCCACCTCTTCCCATTCGCCGTTGGAACGGAACGAGATCTCCGTGCCGTCGGCCAATTGCACGGCATAATCGCCGTCGAGCCAGTCGGTATCGTGCGTGACGGACGACACGGCCTTATCGCCGAAATGCTGTTTGACGAACTGCTGCGCCTTCTCGGGCAGCTTGTCGAAACTTATGGTGCGGTCGTCGCCCGCAAAAGCCGCAGCCGCCATGAATACGCCAAGCAGCGCCGTCGCGGCAAATAAAAAAATCTTTTTCATAAACGTCATCATTTTACGGTTAATGCAACGGATACCGCAAAAATGCTACCGATTATGAAAAAGAGACACGAACCGAATAATAATTGCGGCTCTTCGGAGCCGCGCGAGCCGCAGCCTCGCCCGCGCGGAGGCTCGCTGTCGCTCACTCCGCAGGCTGCGACCCGCTTCACTATAAACCCATCAAAGACTATCCTCGGCGGCGGGAGGGGCTATTCCACACCTATAACCATATACCCGCCCACGCGGCGCACCTCGCGCCCCGCGACGAAGCGGCGCATCTCATCGTCGCGCTCCAGCCTGCGTTCGGGCAATATCAGAACTCCGTCGGCACAACGTCCCGCGACGACCTCGTCGGTATCGACCTGCACAACGTCCTCGCCGAAATAGACATCCATGCTCTCGGGGCGGTGCATCCGCCACACGTAGTAGCCCGACAGCCCCTTCTCGGCCGAGACTTCCTCGGCGGCACGGCACAGATTTCCGTAACCTATCTCGTCGTTCATCCGCGGCAGGGCGAACCCGCCCACGAACACGGTGGCCAGCAACCCCGCGGCCAGTATGTTTATCGACTCGTAGGGAAAATCGCCGCGACGCAAACGCATCAAGGCCCACACGCCCGAGACTGACAACGCGCCACCCGCCGCCACGCACCAGCCGTTGCGCACCAAGGCCACGTCGAACGCATATCCCGCGACGATCACTCCCGCCAGGCCCGCGCACCACAGCATCGCAGGCACGGCGACCGCCGCCGTGATCCATCCGTTGCGCCGTATGCGGCTCGCCGCGAGCAGAGTGGCATAGACGAAGAACGGGAACGTCGGCGCCAGATATACGGCTATCTTGGAACTGAATGCCGACAGCATCACTAACGTCGACAGTATGATCGTAAGGAAAAACTTGTCCAAATCGGTGAGCGCTATACGTCCAACCACAGCCGTACCCCACACGCACGCCATAAGCAGCGACCACGGCGCGAGCGAGTACCACATCGTCACCAGATAGTAATACACGGGGGCCTTGTGGTGGAATGCGTCGACCGCGCGGTCGATGGTCTGGTGAAACAGCAGGTTGTCGAGATACTCCGTACCTCCGTCGCGCCACACCATGAAGAACCACAGCGCGCAACCCGCCGCCAGAATAGCCCACGTCCGCCAGCCCCAGTAGCGACCAAGCGTGCGCAACCGCCCCGCCACGGCGAGAAACACCACGGTGGAGAGCAGCGGCACCAGCACCCCGACGGGGCCTTTGGTGAAGAGCGCCGCGAACACGAAAACGGGAAACAGCGTGCGGTCGCGCGACGATCCGCCGTCGGGCGAGGAATATATTCGCCAAAATGTATGCAGCGCCAGCGTGATGAACATGCACATGAGCATATCCATACGCAGAAATACCGCGAGCCCAAGGAACAGGCCGCACGTCATGAGCATCATAGCGCCGCAGAGACGCGCCCGCTCGTCGAGCGAAGAGCGTACCCAGCGGTCCATGGTGCGCAGTATCACGATCGCGGGCACGAACGAGAACAGCGCCAGAAACCACATGTGGTGACCGCCGAAGAGCATCTTGCCCAGCATGACGATCCACAGATAGAGGGGCGGCTTGTCGGCGTAGGGTTCGCCCTGATTGGTGAATGCGAACAGATGTCCGTCGCGCAGCGCCTCGTCGGCTATGCTCAGGTAGCGCAGTTCGTTCGAAGGGGTGAAGTCGCGCAGCACCATCACGGGCAGCAATGCCAGCAGGAAAACGTACGGCAGATAACGGAGTCTATTTTTCATTGCAAACGTTTTTTCTTCCGATCAAAAGATTGCGGGTGTAGGCCACGAAGCCGACCGATTGCCCGAGTATAAGCACGGGATCGAGACGTATGGCGCCGTAAACGACTATCATCGACGATCCCAGAAGGCTCAGGCCCCAGAAGCCCGACGGCAGGATGGATTCGTGGCGGCGCGCCGAATAGTACAGCTGGTAGACGAAACGCAGCGAGAATATAAGCTGGCCCGCCGAGCCGAACAGCAGCAGCCACAACGGTATGCTGTCGTTCTGCATGAAGGTGTCGAAGAAGTGCGACGCGTTGCGCGCTATGCCTGCCAGCGCCGCCACGGGCGTGAGCAGCAGCACTATCCGCAGCACCCGTTGCAGGCGGCCCCATATCCCCTTGGCGTTCAGATTCCAGAGATAGATGTAGTAAGAGACCATCTGCCCGAGTATGATGGCGAAATCGTCGCGCAGCCACCCGTAGACGAACAGCAGATAGGAGCCCGCCAGACTGCACACCCAATATGCCGCGGGCGACACCACCCGCTTGGCACGCTCGGAGAGAACCCACTGTATGATGATGCGCGCCGAAAAGAAAGCCTGCGCCAGGAAGCCTATGGCATATATCCACATAGGCCCTTACAGATTATGTTCCGCCACCCGATAGTTGATGGCGCGTTTCTTCATCCACCGATAGGCGAAGCAGTCCATGAAAGGCGACACGAGTCGGTTCCAAAGATGGAACTTCGACACACCCGCCGTGCGGGGGAAATGGCGCACGGGCAGCTCCTTGTAGCGCGCCCCCTCCTGCAACAGTATCAACGCTGGCAGGAAACGGTGCATGCCCTTGAAGAAAGGCACGCGCTTGGCCGCCTCGCTCTGCATCACCTTCAGGGGACAGCCCGTATCGGTGGCGCCGTCGCCCGTCATGGCGCGGCGGAAACCGTTGGCGATCTTCGATTGCAGACGCTTGAAGAAGGTATCCTTGCGCGCGGCGCGGATGCCCGTCACCAACTGGTATTCGTCGGCGTATGGGAGCAGCAGATCGAAATCCTCGGGCGAGGTTTGCAGATCGGCGTCGATATACCCCACCAGAGGCGAGCACACGTAGTCGATGCCTGCCTTTATGGCGGCGCTGAGTCCCGCGTTGCGACAGAACGAGATGTAATAGAAGCCGTCGTGCGCGGCGCAGATAAGCGCCAGCGCCTCGCGGCTGCCGTCGGTCGAACCGTCGTTGACGAACAGCACGCAGGTCTTCACGGGAGCCGCCGAAATATATCGTGCGAAAGCCTCCTCCAGACGATCGATATTCTCCGCCTCGTTGTAGACGGGAACCACGACCGTGAATCGGTATTGCGATGTCTTATTCATTCGATGTATAAATTTCCGTTAGTTTTCCCTCAGGGGATTTTCCGCCGACATATACCACTCGGCAAAGCGCGCTATACCCTCCTCCAACCGCGTCGACGGAGCGTAACCCGTACGCGAGCGCAGACGCTCCGTATCGGCCCACGTGCGCACCACGTCGCCGCTCTGCATGGGCATCATGCGCAGAGAGGCCTTGCGGCCCAGAGCGTTCTCCAGCGTCGCTATAAAATCCATAAGTCGCATGGGACGGCCGCAGCCGACATTGTATATCGTCGTCGGCACATCGCCCTCGGGGGCTTTGTCCACAAGACGCGCCACGCTCTCCACGATGTCGTCCACATAGGTGAAATCGCGCTCCATGTCGCCGCCGTTGAACACCTTCAGAGGCTCGCCCGCCATGATGGCGCGGGCGAAGAGCATGGGCGCCATGTCGGGACGACCCCACGGACCGTAGACGGTGAAGAACCGAAGTCCCGACGAGGGAACCCCGAACAGACGGGCATAGACCCCCGCCATGAGCTCGTCGCTGCGCTTGGTGGCGGCATAGAGCGACACGGGATTGTCGACGGCATCATCCTCGCAGAAAGGCACCTTCGTATTGCCGCCGTAGACGGAACTCGACGAGGCGTAGAGCAGATGACGCACGGGATGGCGGCGGCAGCATTCGAGAACGTTGAGAAAACCCGACACGTTGCTGTCGACATACGCGCGCGGATTCTCCAGCGAATAGCGCACACCCGCCTGCGCGGCGAGGTTGACCGCCACGTCGAAACGCCGCTCGGCGAAGAGGCGGTCCATGCCCTCGGCATCCTCCAGCCGCATCTTCAGAAACTCAAATGATGGGTATTTAGCGCTGCGATGAGCGACGCCTTCGGCCGACACCTCCCCGACGATGCCCAGATCCGCGAGGCGTGCGTGCTTCAGACGCACGTCGTAATAGTCGTTGACCGAATCGATGCCCGTAACTTCGTATCCCGCCCGCAACAGATTTAGGCTCAGATGATGGCCGATGAATCCGGCCGCGCCCGTAACGAGTATCTTCATATCAGCTAATTTCTCGGTGATAAACTGTTTTTCATGTCGCCCTATCGGAGGCAAAATTAACTTTTTTCGGGGGATTATCATAACAAACGGCGCACAAAAATCGCCGTCGGACGTTTTACGGCAATACGAAGACGGGCCGCGCCGAGCGCGACCCGTCCGTGGCAGATGAAATGAAGGCCTACCTCACATATTCGTAACCGAGCCTCTCGATGGTCTCGATTATCTTCGCCGCGTCGGCGTCGCCCTCCACATAGGCCGCGCCTTCGGACAGATCGACCCTGACGGCCGTGACGCCCTCGACCGAGGCCAAAGCCTTCTCGACATTGTTCTTGCAATGGTTGCACATCATCCCCTTGATACGATAAACTCTTTGCATTTCGATATTTTTTTCGTGTTTCACATATTTCATCACCGCAGCCGCCACGAGCAGACACCCGAGCAGCACGCTCGACGCCGTTTTCAGGAATCCCGCCTCCGCCGCGCCGCAACATGCCGCCGCATGCTCCGATTGCGCGAGCGCGAACCACTCTGCGGGCAGGACGTAATCGGTCAGCAGTCCGAATCCCACGGCTCCCGCCACGATGGAGGTCAGATAGACCATCAACGTCTTACGTCCCAACACCTTGCCCACGACCATGATGGCCGCGGCGTTGGTGGCGGGTCCCGCCATGAGCAGCACCAGAGCCGCCCCTGGCGAAAGGCCCTTGAGCATAAGCGCGGCGGCGATGGGTATCGATCCCGTGGCACACAGATACATGGGCACCGACAGAGCCAGCACCAGCAGCATGTTGGCCAAAGGATAATCGCCGAAAGCGGCGAAGAAATCGTCGGGCAGAAAGACGGTTATGAGGCCCGCGACGACAAGGCCGACGACCAGCCAGCGCCCTATGTCCTGCACCATGTCGACGAACCCGTAGCGCAACGCCTCGCGGCACTTGCCCCAAAACGAGAGGTGCCGAACGGGGGCACTACCAGCCTCCGCAGCCTCGACCCCATCATCGCCGCCCATCGCGCCCGTCGCCACGCCACCGACCAAAGCGGTCACGAAAGCCGCGACGGGGCGCAGCAACGCGAACGGAAGGCCCAGCAGCGAACCCGTGGCCAGAATGGAGTCGGCACCCGTCTGCGGGGTGGATATGAGAAACGACACTGTGGCGGCACGCGACGCACCCTCGCGGCGCATGGACATGGCGGCGGGAATGACGCCGCATGAACACAGCGGAAGCGGCACGCCGAACAAAGCGGCCAGAGCCACCGAACGGAAATCGTTGCCCGCGAGATACTTCGAATAGACGCCCCGCGGCACGAAGGCATGCAGGATGCCCGCCACGAGAAATCCCAGCAAAAGGTAGGGAGACATTTCGTTCAGCAGGTGCAGGAACGGATATAAATACTCTTGCATAAGCGGTTGGTTTTACTGCCCGCATGTATACGGCATACGCTGTTCGCCGTCGGCGGCAGGATTGCACGAGCCTTTCGGCGAGTTGCAGTCCGCCGCGTGGGGCGGCGGCGAACTGCCGACATCGCACGGCGATGTCGAAACAACGGCCGCCTCAAAGCATATTCGCCACACGCGAGCATGTTATTTCCCGCAAAGATAACCTTCGCCCGCTCCGAGAGCGTTATATTTTTTTCGGAATAAGTTAACGGCGGGCGACTCCCGCCGCAGATCACAGTTCGTCCAACGAACGGCGGCTGCGCACGCCCGAACGCTTGTAGACGCTCGGTGCGATCCCCGTCTCGCGCTTGAACTGCATGCTGAGGTGCGCCACGCTCGAATACCCCAGGCGGAAGGCGATCTGACCGAGCGTCAGCTCGTCATAGACCAGCAGCTCCTTCACCCGCTCGATCTTCTGCGCTATGAAATACTTCTCGATCGAGCGGCCCTCGGTCTCGGAGAACAACGTGCTGATGTACTTGTATTCGAGGTGCAGGCGGTCCGACAGATACTCCGACAGGTTCACCTCGGGCATCACTTCGTGGGCGTAGATCAACTCGACGATGCCGTTCTTCACCGACGATATGATCCGCGACCGCCGATCCTCCAGCAATTCGAATCCCGCCTTTTCGAGCCGCGCCGCAATCTCACGCTTGCGCCCGTCGTCGGGGTCGCCCACGATCTCGGCCTCGCCCAGCGTCACCGACATGACCTCGGCGCCCGATTCGGTCAACGCCTCGCGCACGGCCGCGATACAACGCGGGCAAACCATATTTTTTATACACAGTTTCACGATACCGCTTTCGCCGTTATTCAAATCCTATCCTTCTCTAAAAAAATTCGAGCCGCAGAATGCTGCGGCTCGAACCCTGCTCGTCAGGCCTTGCCGCCTTTTATATATTCGTCGATGGCGCGCGCGGCCCGTCGCCCCGCACCCATGGCCAGGATGACCGTCGCGGCACCCGTCACGGCATCGCCGCCCGCGAAGACGCCCTTGCGGGTGGTGGCTCCCGACTCGTCGGCCACGATACAGCCGCGGCGATTGGTCTCCAGCCCCTCGGTGGTCTGCTTCAGCAGCGGATTGGGCGAAGTACCCAGCGCCATGATAACCACGTCGCACTCCAGCTCGAAGTCGGAACCCTCCTTCACCACGGGCGAACGGCGTCCGCTCTCGTCGGGCTCGCCCAACTCCATCTCCACGCAGTTCAGGCCGCGTACCCAGCCCTTATCGGTACCCAGCACACGCGTGGGATTGGTGAGCATGCGGAACTCGATGCCTTCCTCCTTGGCGTGGTGCACCTCCTCGCGGCGCGCGGGCAGCTCGGCCTCGCTGCGGCGGTAGATGATGGTCGCCTCGGCGCCCAGACGCTTGGCGGTGCGCACGGCATCCATCGCCACGTTGCCGCCGCCCACAACGGCCACGCGCTTGCCTACGTAGATGGGCGTGTCGTATTCCTCGTCATAGGCGCGCATGAGGTTGGCGCGCGTCAGGAACTCGTTGGCCGACACCACGCCGTTCAGGTTCTCGCCCTCGATCCCCATGAATCGCGGCAGACCCGCGCCCGAACCGATGAACACGGCATCGAAGCCCTCGTCGTCTAACAGCGAATCGATGGTAATGGTCCGTCCCACCACCACGTCGGTCTCAAATTTCACGCCCAACTCGCGCAACGAATCGATCTCGCGCGCAACGATCCTCTCCTTCGGCAGACGGAACTCGGGGATGCCGTACACCAGCACGCCGCCCAGTTTGTGCAGCGCCTCGAACACCGTCACGTCGTAACCCATCTTTGCCAGATCGCTCGCGCATGCCAGTCCCGAAGGACCGCTGCCTATCACGGCCACGCGATGGCCGTTGGCAGGAGCCTTGTCGCAGCTCTTGCAGCCGTTCTCCAGACTCCAGTCGCCCACGTAGCGCTCCAGCTTGCCGATAGCCACGGGCTCGCCCTTTATGCCGAGGATGCACGAGCCCTCGCACTGCGTCTCCTGCGGACACACGCGGCCGCAGATGCTCGGCAGCGAGCTGTCCTCGGCTATGACGGCCGACGCCGCGGCCATGTCGCCCTCCAGCACTTTGGCGATAAAAGAGGGAATATTTATATTGACGGGACACGCAGCCACGCACCGCGGGTTCTTGCACCCGAGGCATCGCGAAGCCTCGGTGCGGGCTTCCTCGCCGTCGTATCCGTAACACACCTCGTCGAAATTGGCAGCGCGAACGCGAGGATCCTGCTCGCGCACGCTCACACGCGGAATCTTATTTGCCATAACAGTCGCATTTATGTTTTTCGTTAGCCTGCGCCTCGTGCGAACGGTACATCGACTGGCGGCGCATAGCCTCGTCGAAGTCGACCTTGTGGCCGTCGAACTCGGGTCCGTCGACGCAGGTGAAGAGCGTACGGCCCCCCACGCTCACGCGGCAGGCGCCGCACATGCCCGTGCCGTCCACCATCAACGCATTGAGCGACACGGTGGTGGGCAGCGAATATTCGCGGGTCGTGAGGGTGACGAACTTCATCATTATCATGGGGCCTATGGCCACGCACTCGTCGTAACGCTTGCCCTCGGTCTCGACCAGCTCCTTGATCTTGCCAGTGACCAGACCCTTGAATCCGCGGCTGCCGTCGTCGGTGGCGATATAGAGGTTGTCGGCCACGGCCGCCATTTCATCCGTATAGATCAGCATCGACTCGGTCTTGGCGCCGATAATGACATCGGCCTCGACGCCGTGTTCGTGCAGCCACTTCACCTGCGGATATACGGGAGCCGTGCCCACGCCGCCCGCAACGAACAGATAGCGTCGGCCGCGAAGTTCCTCGGGCGACATGCGCACGAACTCCGACGGATTGCCCAACGGGCCCGCGAAATCGGCCAGACAATCGCCCGCTTCCAGGGCGCACATCTTGCGCGTCGACACGCCTATGGTCTGAATGACGATGGTGACGGTGCCGTCGGCGGGATCGAAATCGGCGATGGTGAGCGGTACCCGCTCGCCCTGCTCGTCAACGCGTACGATGACGAACTGCCCCGGCAAAGCGCTTTGTGCCACTCGCGGAGCCTCTACCCGCAGCAGCCAGATATTTTCTGCGAGCGGTCTCTTCTCTACTATCCTAAACATAATAAACGTGAGTTCTCCATTATGAACTCGGTATCGGGGGTTATGTTTGCCCGCGTTTTTTAGTAAAACGCAGTTAAAAAATCAATGTTAACAACGAGTTCATATTGAGAACTCGCGTTTATGCGATTTTCATTCGACCACGACGGCCGTCACGCGCAGCGTCTGCATCGGCCGCGACGGATCGTCGGTAATGATTCTCACGCGATCGACCCACACGCCGTAATCGGCCTCCGAGGTGTCGAGCGTGAACTTTACGGCCGTACTGCCGCCCGCCGCGATGCGGTCGCCCGCCTTGAGAGAACATTTCAAAGCCTTGCTCTGCCACTCCACAGCGCGGATAATCAGATCGTTGCTGCCCGTATTGGACAGCTCCACCGAATCATCGGTCACCGTTCGGCCGTGTTTTACATCGCCAAATTTAATAAATTTTTTTGATAATTCACCAATCGGCGACGACATATCGTCCGCCGAGGTGTCGTGTCGGTCCACCGCAATGGCGTGCACGCTCAGCAGAGTACGCGCCCTGCGCCCGTCGATATCCACTCCGAGCACGTCGCTCAGGGTACCGTAACGGTCACTGTCCGTCGGCACCCGATAAGAGATGACGATCGTGCCCTTCTCGCCCGCTTTCAGAATATCGGGGGCCTCGACCCGAAGCATTCCGCTCCGCTCCAATTCCTCGACCGACAGTCTGACATTCCGATCCGACGTGTTGATCCAGCCTATGCTCGCCTCGACCGTCTCGCCGCGGCCGACGTATGCGAAAGCCCGAAAATTGGAATCGAAACGTACGCCGCCGCCCATATCGAACGGATAAAGTTCCTCGGTGCTCTTCACGCGCGGAACCACGTTCCCCTCGACGAGCAGCGTCACGGGCTCGGTCGATGCCGAGGTCTGCACCGATATGCCCTTGGAGAAATAACCCGGGCGGTTCATCGGATCGAACGACACGACGATCTCGCCCCGTCCGCCGCCCATCACGGGTTTGCGCGAATAGACAGGCGTCGTGCAGCCGCAACCCGACACCACATCCAGAACCACGACGGGTTTTGACGAGGTGTTGGTGAACACGAAAGTATGCTCCACACTGCCGCCGTCCTCGGCCACATCGCCGAAATTCCACTTCACATGCTCGAAACGCACCGTCTGCGGTCGTCCGTCGCCCTTCTCCTGCGACCGCAAAGCCGACGGAAAACAAACCGCGAGCGCCGCAAGCACCACGGCCGACAGCGCCGATATCCGATTATTATATAATGTATGTCCCATATC
>CAUHCL010000035.1 GCA_959604655.1 uncultured Alistipes sp.
ATCGGATGCCTTCGGCACTTTTGAAGCAATCAAAAGATTTCCGATTCTTAACGCTTCGTCGCTGTGACCGCCCTCTTTCCGAAATCGCTTCTGCCGCGGGATGGGCTGACGCACGTGTATAAAACGAAAGATTAGTGGCATAAAATAGATGTTACACCTGCGATTTTTCCGAGTCGGTTTGCTGCCGTCCCGCTGCGATGGCCTGCAAGACCGCCGCGATGCACGCCGACCTGCCTCCCGCTGCCTCCGTTCCCGCCCACTCGGCAACGAATGCGCGGCGCACAAAAAATCCGCCGAGACCACTCGGTCTCGGCGGATGTCCGCAAAGGACGTATAGACTTAATACTTGGTGTTGCTTGTCTTTACTGCGAAAATTACTTGAGTCCGATCTTCTTCAGGATCTCTTTCGACACCACGTTCTTGTTTACCATGATATCCATGGTCTTGTACTCAACGAACGGACGCGAGAAGTAGTAGAATCCGCCGAAGGGACCGCGGTCGCCCCACGAGTTCTGCACCTTGTAGAAGGGCGAGCCGTTCTGATCCACGGCCGTACCCACGATCACCATGCCGTGGTCGTCGGTGGTCTCGTAGTTGTCGTATGCTATCTGGCGCATCTCCTGCGTGATGGTCTTCTCCTTGACGGGCTGGTCGAGGCTGTAAATCTTGGCCTCCTTCTCGGCCGACGACAGCTTGCCCCAGCGCTCGGCGTCCGAGCCTACCATGTTCTTCTCGGCCTCCTCGGGGATCACGCCGATGGCCTTGGCGCCGCGGAATCCCTTCTCGCTCACGTCGGTACCCCAGGCTACGGGATGGCCCTCGGCGATGGCACCGTCGATGATCTGCATCATCTCGTTCAGAGGCACGTTGTAAACCTTGTCCCACAACCAGTTGTCGGGAACCTCGATTACGAACGACGAGTAGAACGGATGGTGGGTGTATGACGAGAACTCGATGTAGTCGCTCATCTTGACGGGCAGCGACTCGGCGAACGACTTGGGAGTGTACTCCTTGCCCTCGTAGGTGAACGTCTCGGGACGCTCGCCGAAGTAGGCGTCGAGGATTGCGTTCAGACCGTCCTGCCATGCGGGAGTCAGCTTGCCGTTCTTGTTCTTGATTATGGCGTCGACATATGCCTTCAGCACCTCGTCGATCTCGCCGAACTCGGGCATCTCGGTGCCGTAGTTGAGGCCTTTGTACACCTCGCGGGGTACGATGCCGTACTTCTCGATGGCGTGCGTCACGTCATGAGCCGCACCGCCCACGGCGAAGTTGAGCGATCCGTGCAGACGTACGTACTTCACGGCCTTCTCGAAGTAGATGTTGCGCACGATCCACATCTCCGAGAGCTTGACCTCGGGACCGCCCGCGCGGAGGATCTCCTCCTCGATGAACGACACGGTAGAGAAGCACCAGCAGGTACCGCTCTTGTACTGGTTGGTGATGGGCACCGTCTTCACCGTCTTGGTGTCGGTGAACTTGTAGCCTTCGGGTTTGTCAGCCTCCTGCGCCGCAACCGTGAGGGCCGCACCCAGAAGCATAACCGCCAATAGAACAGATTTCTTCATAGTATAAAATTTTAAGGGTAATTTCGTCATTTGCCCGACTTGCCGCTGCGCCGCGGGCTGCTCTTCTTGGGGGTGTTGACCACCGTCACGCACTCGTCGTAGGTCATCTCCTCGGGCTTGCGGCCGTGAGGCAGGCGGTAGTTCTTGCCCTTGTAGGCTATGTAGGCGCCGTAGCGGCCGTTCTTTATCACCATATCCTTGTCCTCGTCGAACGTGCGCAGAGGTGCCGACGCCGCGGCGGCCTGCATCTTGTGCTGCTCGATGAGCTGCACCGCGCGGTCGTAGCCTATGGTGTAGGGGTCGTCGGTCTTGGCCAGCGAGGCGAACGAATTGCCGTAACGGACGTAGGCGCCGTAGCGGCCTATGCCCACCATCAGGTCCTCGCCCTCGTACTTGCCCAGGTTGCGCGGCAGGGCGAACAGCTCCAATGCCTCCTCCAGCGTGATGGATTCGATGAGCTGGCCCTTCTTGAGCGACGCGAAGCGGCTCTTGCCGCCGTCGGCCGACTCGATCTCTACCATCGGGCCGTAGCGGCCTATGCGGGCCTTGACGGTCTGTCCCGATGCGGGGTCGGTGCCGAGTATGCGGCTCTGGCTGCTGCGGTCGGTCTGCGTCTCGATGGCCTTGTCTACCATGTCGTGGAACGGACCGTAGAAACGGTCGATCATCTCACCCCAGGTGATGTCGCCGTCGGCTATGCGGTCGAACTCCTTCTCGACGTTGGCCGTGAAGTTGTAGTCCATGATCTGCGCGAACTGCGATTCCAGATAGTCGTTGACCACCATGCCTATATCGGTGGGGGCCAGACGGTTTTTCTCCTTGCCGTAGTTCTCGCTCAAGTTCTTCTCGGTGATCTTGCCCGCAGCCGAGAGGGTGAGGGCCGCGTAGGCGCGCTTCTGTCCGTCGCGGTTCTGCTTGACCACGTAGCCGCGGTTGATGATGGTGGTGATGGTGGGCGCATAGGTCGACGGGCGTCCTATGCCCAACTCCTCCAGCCGCTTGACGAGCGATGCCTCGTTGTAGCGGGCGGGTGCCGAGGTGAAACGCTCCGTGGCGGTGATCTGCGAGGCGTTGACGCGGTCGCCGACCTCCATCTTGGGCAGTACGCCCTCTGCGCTCTCGGCAGGCTCGTCGTCGGTCGATTCCGAGTAGAGGCGCAGGAATCCGTCGAAGCGGATCACCTCGCCCGTGGCGACGAATTGGCGGTCGCTGCCCTCCATGTCGATCGCCACGGTGGTGCGGTCGACCTCGGCGGCCACCATCTGCGAAGCCACCGTGCGTTTCCATATCAGATCGTAGAGGCGCTTCTCGGCGGCGGTGCCGTCGATCTCCGTGCGGTCGATATACGACGGACGGATGGCCTCGTGGGCCTCCTGCGCACCCTTGGTCTTGGTCTTGTAGTTGTGTGCGGCCGAATACTTCTCGCCGAACATGCGGGTGATCTCCTGCTTGCACTGCCCGATGGCCTGCGACGAGAGGTTCACCGAGTCGGTACGCATGTAGGTTATGAGTCCCTGCTCGTAGAGGTGCTGCGCCACCGACATGGTCTGCGCCACCGACATGCCCAACTTGCGGCCTGCCTCCTGCTGGAGGGTCGAGGTGGTGAAGGGGGCGGCGGGGTAGCGCTTGGTGGGCTTTTCCTCGGCCTTGGCGACGGTGAACGTCGCCCCGATGCAGCTGCGCAGGAACGCCTCGGCCTCGTCGCGGGTGTCGAAACGGTGCGACAGCTCGGCCTTGAACAGGGTCTTGTTCGCGTCGCCTGCGGGGTAGAACTGCGCCACCACGCGGAAGTAGGGCGTCGAGCGGAATGCTATGATCTCGCGCTCGCGCTCCACTATGAGGCGCACGGCGACGCTCTGCACGCGGCCCGCAGAGAGCGACGGCTTGACCTTCTTCCACAGTACGGGCGAGAGCTCGAAGCCGACGATGCGGTCCAGCACGCGCCGCGCCTGCTGGGCGTTCACCAGATTCATGTCGATGGTGCGCGGGGTCTCTATGGCGCGGAGTATGGCGGGTTTCGTGATCTCGTGGAATACTATTCGCTTGGTCTTGTCGACGGGCAGGTCGAGCACCTCGGCGAGGTGCCAGGCTATGGCCTCTCCCTCGCGGTCCTCATCGGATGCCAGCCAGACCGTGCCCACGCTTCTGGAGAGCTTCGACAGTTCGTCCACCACCTTGCGTTTGTCCGAGAGTATCTCGTAATCGGGAGCGAATCCCGAACCGATGTTTATTCCGAGTCCCTTTTTCGAGAGGTCGCGGATATGTCCGAAACTCGATTTGACGACGAAGTCCTTGCCGAGGAATTTCTCGATCGTTTTGGCCTTTGCCGGAGACTCCACTATGACTAAATTTTCCTGCATTGCGTAATCGGGTATGTTGTTTCATCCAATACGACAAAACCTAAGCCGCTAAACTTAGGTTCGTCGCACTCTTTCGGGTTGCCTATTTGACCAGCGTATATGTCAGCGCCACCTGTATGGCGGCGGGGTTCACCGCCGTGTCGCCGCCCTGCACCACCGACCGTGTGAATGTGAATCGGTCGTAGGCGCCCGGGCCGAGATATATCTTGCGCGGCGTGGTGAGCTTGTCCAAATCGACCGTGCCGTCGTCCTCGGGCTCCAGCTCCAGCAGCTCGTTCACGAGCGACTGCATGTAGGAGGATATGTTCATCTCGTAACAAGCCAGGCTGCGGTTGGCGTAGCCGTTGTAGGCGAGCGACGTGCTGCTGCTCTCCTGTGTGTAGAGGTAGTCGGCCACGGGTGTCAGCGTCTTGTAGTTGGTATACATGCCCAGCCGCGACATCGACGCGTTGAGCGTCTCGCCCATGGCTACGGGGTCGATCTTGTTGTAGTCGTAATCCGACTTCTCGAAGTAGATGCGTACGGCGGCCTGGTTTATGGCGGCCGATACGTAATCCTCGTCGCCGCCGTTGATGTTGCGCAGCGAGTTGAGGAAGTCGTCGGTGAACGTCAGCTCGGTGATGACGCCGCCGCAGCCGTCGATGTAGCCCAGCGCCACCTCCTCGCGCACGGCCTGCGACTCGTCGAACGGATGGGTCGCGAACTCGGTGCCCGAGTAGTCGTGGCGGGCGCTCTGCACCCACATGTTGCCGTACTTGCCCGCGTAGGAATCCTTGAAGTAGTACACCATGTCGATGGTGTCGGCCATGATCTGCATGTCGGCGCCGTTGTTGCGGCTTCGGCCGAGCACCTCGAATCCCGTGGCTGAGGGGTTGAACGAGAATACCGATCCTTCGCCCTCGGGCATGTCGGCGGCAGCCTCGATGTAGAGTCCCCTGAAGTTATGAATGAATGCCGAATCCGACGAGTAGGCCTCCACGTTCTTGACCGCCATGCCGTCCCATGCCAGATTGTCGGGATCGGTGCAGAGCAGGCGGTTGATGAACTCGCGCGTGGCGGGTGTCTCGCGCATTCTCACCGAAGTCGAGGTCGTGTAGACGCCCTTGGCGGGGTCGGGGAACTCGAAGGTGAAGATCGGCTCCGCGTCGGCGGCTATCACCCCCTTTGCGCGCGGGTCGAAAGAGAGGTAGAACACGCTGTCCTCCGATTCCTCGTTCACCAGATCGGCCGTCAGTTCGTATACGTGGTACTTCACGGGTCGGGTGGTGTCGCCCGCGAAGGTATCGACCGCGAAGCGGAACACCGCCGAGTCGTAGACGGGGCGGAATCCGAATCCCGTGGTGTCGTTCACGGCCTCCATGAAGAGATACTGGCTCGTGAAGCCGAGCTTGCGCACGCCGAAACGCGAATCGCTGTGCAGTCCGAGATACAGGTTGTCGAGTTTGGCCGAGGCCACCGAGTCGGTTTGGTAGAGGCGCGCCTCGAAGACCTTGCACGGGGTGTCCTCGCTGTCGGTCTCCTTGAGCATGCCGCCCGAATAGAGGCGGTGGCGGACCACCATCTGCTGGTTGCCCGGGGCGAGTTCCTCGCCCATGGTATAGTCGGCTGTGGTCGTGCACCCCACCGATGCGGTCAGCGCTGCGACCAGCGCCATCGCCACCACGGCGAGCGAACGGTGTATTCTATTGCAGTTCTTCATAGAAACGGTTATAATTATCGAAAAAGTCCTCTTCGTCGGGCCGTTGGTATTCGAGCAGCGGTTTGCCGCTGCCGCGCGCGTACTCCACCAGCGTCGGATCGGCATCGGCTGACGCAACGACCATACCGTCGGCATAATCAATAACGAAACGGTAGAGGTTTTCGTATGAAGGGGTCGCCAGATCGGCGAGTTTTTCATCTTTTACGCCTTCGTTGGCCAGTTTTCGGGCGAACCCTTCGCTCAGGTTCTTTTCGAATCGGTCGGCGCACAGCGACACCACCACCTTCACGTCGCGGAACAGCGGGTCGTCGGCGAAGACCTTCTTCAGGTAGATGGGCGTGACGGCCGACATCCACCCCATGCAGTGCACGATGGTGGGCGACCAGTTGAGCTTGCGCACCGTCTCCAGCACGCCGCGGGCGAAGAAGATCGCGCGCTCGTCGTTGTCGGCGAATTCCTCTCCGTCGGCATCGGTCAGCACCGCCTTGCGGGCGAAGTAGTCGTCGTTGTCGATGAAGTAGATCTGGATGCGCGCCGACGGGATCGAAGCCACCTTGATGATGAGCTGATGATCGTTGTCGTCGATGATGAGGTTCATGCCCGACAGGCGTATCACCTCGTGGAGTTGGTTGCGCCGTTCGTTTATGCACCCGTAACGGGGCATGAACGTGCGGATCTCGTTGCCGCGCTCCTGCATTGCCTGCGCGAGACGTCGGCTCAGACCCGAAAGTTCGCTCTCCGGCAAGTAAGGCATAATCTCCTGACAGACATAGAGTATCTTGCGTGAAGCCATAACTTTTTGGGTTTTTGTTCGGTTTCGGACGGTGCGGAGGGCCTCGGTGCGGAATCGGTATCCGTCGCGGGGCGTCCTTTATCGTTCGGCCGTACGGTTATATGACGGCAAATATACGAAAAAATCGTGACATTTCACGTGTTGCATCGCTATAAACTCCATTCCGCTCGCGAATGCAGGATATAAAGGCGGGAATTTGGCATCGCGGCATCGCGGCAGGTCAGCTGGCGGCAAGCCCGAACCGCGTCGCACCGCGCGGCGGCGGATTATTCGGCCGTTATCTTTCCCGTCACGGTCCAGATGCCGCTCTCGACGCCCTGTCCTCCCAGCGACGACACGGCCATGACGGTATCGTCGTCGATCTGACACAGCGAGTTCCACAAGGCGTGCGCCTGCGGCGGAAGCGTCGCGAACGGAATTGTGGGGTTCGCGAAGTTGCGGGCCTGCCCGTCGCCCGCGTACACCTGCATGTTGGCGTACTTCTCGTTCGTGCCGTCGCGTCCTTCGGTCGACTGCACCGACAGCAGGGTGGCATCGTTATCGAGCCGTATAAGGTAGGGCGCTCCCGCGTAGACCGAATCGGGCAGGCGGCACTCCGCGGCTAGGGCGTGGCTCCGTCGGGGGCTGTCGGCACCTGCGGGGCCGCCGTCGGGAGCGTCCTCCGTGCGGATGATGACGGGCTTGAAGCTCCCCGCTATGCCGTTGTCCTCGATGGCCAGGGCTATGGTCCGCCCGTCGCACAAGTACACGGGCACGGGCATGCCGTCGCGCTTTCCGCTTCTGAACGAGACGGTCTGCGGCGCGCTCCACGACGCACCGTCGTCGAGGGACCGCAGCATCGTTATCTCCTGCTCGTCGCTGTCGGTGTAGGGCCCTTCGTTGGCGAAGTAGAGCCGTATCTCTCCGTCGGGCAGTTGCAGGGCCGCGGGTTCCCAGCATCCGTCCCGAAAACTTTTGCCCGCTTCGTAGAGGGTCCGTTCGTGCTTCCACGTGTCGCCTCCGTCCTCGGATACGGCGCACATTATCTTGTATGCGTGCAGGCCCTCGCTCCTCGGCCGCGCGTTCCACATGTAGAGCAGCCGTCCGTCATGCAGTTGCAGCAGTTCGGAGTTGGTGTAGTTGTACACCTCGTCCTCGCTTACCTTGACGGCGGGGTGCCAGCTTCGGCCTTTGTCCTCGCTTTTTCGGATCCATACGGCAGGCCCCTCGCTGTAAACCATGCGCAACTCTCCGCACGAAAGTCTTTTGACCCGCGCATATACTCCCGCGGTTACGAACTTGCGGGACGAGTCGTCCCACTCGATCCGCACTTTGCCGCTTCGGCAGAATGCGAGAACCGAGAGCAGGCAGAAGCATGCCGCGGCGATCGCTCCTTTCATGCTGCGCTTCGGTGGCCGCATCAGATGATAAGCATGGCGTCGCCGTAGGTGCCGAATCGGTATCCTTCCTCCTTGGCGACCTTGTAGGCGTTCATCACGCAGTCGTAGCCTCCGAAAGCGGCCACCATCATGAGCTGCGTCGAGTAGGGGAGGTGGAAGTTCGACACCATCGCGTCGGCGACGGTGAAGTCGTAGGGGTGGAATATGAACTTGTTGGTCCAGCCCTCCATGGGCTTTATCATGCCGCCAGTGGATACGGCCGTCTCCACGGTGCGCATCACCGTGGTGCCTATGGCCACCACCTTGCGTCCGTCGCGCTTGGCGGCGTTGACCTGCTCGGCGGCATGTTCGGTGACGAAGAACTGCTCGGAGTCCATCTTGTGCTTCGACAGATCCTCCACGTCCACCGTGCGGAAGTTGCCCAGACCCGCATGCAGGGTTATGAAGGCCGAGTCGATGCCCTTGATCTCCATGCGCTTGAGCAGATGCTTCGAGAAGTGCATGCCCGCCGTGGGGGCGGCCACGGCACCTTCGTGCGCGGCGAATATGGTCTGGTAGCGCTCGGTGTCCTCGGGTTCCACCTTCTCGCGCACCCAGCGGGGCAGGGGCGTCTCGCCGAGTTTGAAAAGGGCCTCCTTGAATTCCTCGTACGATCCGTCGAAGAGGAACCGCAGCGTGCGGCCGCGCGAGGTGGTGTTGTCGATCACCTCGGCGCCCATCATGTCGTCGTCGCCGAAGTAGAGCTTGTTGCCGATGCGGATCTTGCGGGCGGGGTCGACCAGCACGTCCCACAGGCGCAGTTCGCGGTTGAGCTCGCGCAGCAGGAATATCTCTATTTCGGCGCCCGTCTTCTCCTTGTTGCCGTAGAGGCGGGCGGGGAAGACCTTGGTGTCGTTGAACACGAAAAGATCCTTTTCGTCGAAATATTCTATTATATCCTTGAAAATGCGGTGTTCGATCGAACCGTCGGCACGTTTTACGACCATCAGACGCGATTCATCGCGATTCTCGGCAGGGTATTTGGCCAGCATGTCGGCGGCGAACTCATACCCGTATTGAGACAACTTCATAATTCTGCAACCTATATAATTTCAAATGTGAACGTTACAAGCGGCGGCACGCGCCCTGCGGGCGCGGATATGCATGCCTATCAATTGGTAATACGAATTTTTTAGCGATTTGTTTCGCACTCGGCCAGTTTTTCGAGGAAATTTTCCAGATTCCATGCGTTTTCGGCCGTGAAGCCGCCGCTTCGGGTGCGGCGCAGCGAGGTGAGGTAGGCTCCGCTGCGCAGTTCCTCGCCTATCTCCTGCGCCAGCGAGCGTATGTAGGTGCCCTTGCTGCACCGCACGCGTATGCGCATGCGCGGCATTTCGTAATCCTCCATCTCTATCTCGTGGATGGTTATAAGCGCCTTGCGCAGCTCCACTTCCTCGCCCGCGCGGGCGAACTCGTAGGCGCGCACGCCCTCCACCTTCTTGGCCGAGTAGATCGGCGGGGCTTGCAGGCGCTCGCCCGTGAGGCGGCCCAGAGCCTCGCCGGCCATCTCGCGAGTGATGTGGTCGGTGGGGTAGCGGCGGTCTATGGGGTGTTCCATGTCGAAGCTGGGGGTGGTGGCTCCTATCTCCAGTTCGGCCGTGTACTCCTTTTCCTCGGCCTGGAGGGCGTTCACCATCTTGGTGGCCTTGCCTATGCAGACTATGAGCACGCCCGTGGCCAGCGGGTCGAGCGTTCCCGCGTGACCCACCTTTATTTTGCGGTAGCCCGATCGGTTGAGGGCGAATTTTATCTTTCGCACCACGTCGGTCGAGGTCCAGTTGAGTGGTTTGTCGATAACGGCTATGTAGCCCTCGGCGAAATCTATGTCGGCGAGCGATCGGGTGTCGGTCATTTTCAGATGAGATTGCAGATTATGGAAACGATGCCCGCCGCGGCGCAGTAGGCCGCGAACCATATCAGCTTGCCGCGCTTGACGACGCCGATCATGAACTTGCATGCCGCGCAGCCCACCACGAAGGCCGTGACGAAGCCGCATGCCATAGGCACGGCGCCCACGGAGCCGAATGCCACCTCGCCCTTGGCCAGCGTGAGCAGCATCTCGCCGAGGATGGGGGCCAGCACCATGAGGAACGAGAACTGTGCCACGGCGCCCTTGTTGTTGCCCAGCAGCAGTCCCGTGGCTATGGTCGAGCCCGAGCGCGAGAGTCCGGGCATGGCGGCCACGGCCTGCGCTATGCCGATGATGAAGGCGTCGCGGTACGATATGTTCTCCTTCACGCGCGGGCGGGCGTAGTAGGCGAACGCGAGCAGCACCGAGGTGAGCAGCAGCATGGCTCCCACGATGGTGAGTATGTGCGGTGAGTCGAGCATGGCATCGATCCTGTCCTTCAGCGCGAAGCCCACTATGCCTATGGGTATCATCGAGACGACGATCTTCAGCACGTAGGCCTGCTCGTCGTTGAAACGGCGCGAGAAGAGCCCCAGAAGCAGGCGCTTCACCTCGGGCCACAGCACGAAGATGGTGCTGAGCACCGTGGCGGCGTGCAACGTGACGTCGAACGCGAGGTTCTCTTCTATCTGTACGCCCAGCAGGGCTTTGGCTATTTGCAGGTGGCCGCTGCTCGATACGGGCAGGAATTCGGTAAGCCCCTGTACGGCTCCGAGGATGATGGCTTCAATCGCTGTCATGGGTGTTTGTCGGGTGTGTGTTTGTCTGTTCGGTTACGGTACGGGCCGCAGCTGCGCGCCGCGAATGTCGGCGCGGTGCCGCGAAACGCAGGTCGGGCGGGATCTAAAACCGCTTCATCAGGGCGAATATCTCGAATCCGAATCCGCCCACCACCAGTATGGGTGCGAGGGTTATGCGGCGCCACGAGAACATGGCGTAGTTGAACTCTTCGGGATTGTCGCTGCCGCCTCCGCACATGAGCGCCATGCCCATCACTATCACGGCGAATCCCGCCAGCAGCAGTATGTAGTTTTTCATCGTGAGCGGCATCTCCGCGTCGTTCTTGTCGGTGGCGGCGTCGAAGCGCGCACGCAGTTTTTCGAGTATGTTTTTCATAATGTGAACGCTAATAAAGGAATATCTTGTTCGACTTCATGTTGACGAACTTGTTCACTGCGAATGCCGTGAACAGCAGCGATATGACCACTCCGCAGAGGATCATCGCCGCAGCCGTCATGCCTATCTTCGCCAGCTCGGCGGCCGACACTATCTCGGGCATGGCGCCGCTCAGCGCCGCGGTCGAGGCGCCGAAAAGAAGTCCCGCCACTATGCCCGCCCAGATGCCCTGCTTGGCCGCCGTGGCCAGGAACGGCCGCATGATGTAGCCTTTGGTGGCTCCCACGAGCTTGAGGGTATTAATAAGGTATCGGCGCGAGAAGATCGCCAGCCGTATGGTGTTGTTGAGCAGTATGAGCGAGATTACGAGCAGCGCGCCGCCGAAGGCCGCCAGCACGATGGTGATCTTCGATATGGTGGCGTGCAGCCGCTCGATCATCGAGGCGGGATAGGCCACGTAGACCACGCCCCGCAGCGCCGAGAACTTGTCGACCATCGCGTCGGTGGCGGCGCGGTCGGCGGCCTCCACGGCTACCTCGAAGCTGCTGCGCAGCGGATTGTCGTCGAGTATCTCGTCTATCTCGGCGGCGAACATGCGGCGGAACTCGGCGTCGTCGATCTTGTCGCGTCGGTCGATGTATTCCACGTGCGTCACCCCCTCTATGGCGGCCAGCGCGTCGGCTATCTCGGCGCGGTGCGCCTCGTCGACCGAGTTGTCCAACTCCACCGACAGCGTGATGCTGTCGCGCAGCGTGCGGGTGGCCTCCAGAGCCGCGGCGAGCATGTAGCCCACCGATCCCAGCAGAAAGAGCACCAGCGAGATGCTCACGGTCGAGACTATGTACGACCGTCGTACCTTACGCCTCAATCTTTTGTCGTCTCTCATTGCGTATGCGGTAAATCAAGGTTATGACGAATGCCGCGAGCGTGGCGATCGAGAAGAACAGCGTGATCCCCTCGGCCGCGGCCCAGTGCGGCGCGCGGTAGCGCCATTCCACCGTGTGGCGGCCCGCAGGCAGCTCCAGCGCGCGCAGTATGTAGTCGGCGCGCAGCGGGCGCGCGGGGCGGCCGTCGATCTCGGCGGTCCATCCGTCGGCGTCGTATATCTCCGAGAAGACCGCGAGGGCATCCCCTTGGGCTTCGTATTCGTAGCGCAGGTAGTTGGGGCGATACTCCGTCAGCTCTATTTCGGCCTCGGCGAAGTTGTAGTTCTCGGGCAGGAAGGCGTCGCTCAACACCGCCTCGCGCTTGTTGTCGATGCGGCCCGTGAGTTCGATCTCCTCCTCGGGCGACGAGGCGCGCACCACGCTGCCCACCGTCCACGCCGCGCCGTTGGCCGACTCGCGCACCTCCACATCCTCCGCCGCGGCCGAGGGGCCTATCACGTAGCGTACGTTGAGCAGGTCGAGGGCCTTTTCGTCGCCCCGCGACAGGTAGCGGTCGATCATGTCCTGGTAACGGGCCGTCTTGGCTCCGTGGTAGCCGCCCACCGAACGGTGGAAGTAAGACGTAGTGGCGTCGTTGAACGGCGACACCGAGAGGTTGAGCACGCGGTAGGCGGGATCCTTGTCGCGCATTATCAGCTTGTCGGCCTCGGTGGGGAGTATCGCGGCCGAGCGTTCGGGCACGAAGTCGTCCCAACTTAGATAGCGAGTGTCGGCCGCTATGAGGTCGGCCGCCGCTATGACCCCGAGCACCGCGCACAGTGCCGCGCCGCGGGTGAGGAGCTTTTTGTTGAGCCACAGCCATACGGCCGCGGCGGCCAGCAGTACGAATGCGAGCGAGCGCATAGCGTCGGCACGCATCGCCTCGGCCCGTTCGTCGGCCATTGCCGATGCCGCCGCCCAGCCGATCTGTTCGTGCAGCCCCTGCTTCACGTATTGCTCGCCGCCCTGTTGCAGCAGCATCTGTCGGAACTGCTCGGTGAGCTGCGCGCCGCTCTGCTGCATGCCGAAGTCGCCGAGCGAGCGTCCGCCGACGATCATCACCAGCAGCACGCCCGCGCAGATCCCCGCCGACCATTTCAGCGCGCGCCGTGTTTGCGCCGCATCGGCCTTGCCGCCCGTCATGCGGGCCAGACCCGCCGCGGCCAGCAGCGGCACCGCCCATTGTATCACCACGAGCGACATCGATACCGTTCGGAACTTGTCGTACCCGGGCAGCCATTTGAAAAGCAGCTCGGTGAACCACATCATGTGGCTGCCCCACGCCATGAATAGCGTGACGAGCATGGCGCCCGCTATCCACCATCTCTCGCGGGCGGGGAGCAGGAACAGCGCCAGCAGCGCGAGGAATACGGCGGCGGCGCCCAGATATGTCGGTCCCGCCGTGTAGGGCTGGTCGCCGCGGTAGCGGGGCAGGTATTGCGCGAAATTCTCCAGCCCGTAGGGCTTCAGGGCCTTCGCCACGGCGCCGTCCTCGGAGAACGAGTCGGCCGACGAGCCGCCCATGAAGTCGGGCACCAGCATGTTGAGGCTCTCGCCCTTGCCGTAGCTCCATGCCGTGGCGTATCCGAGGTCGAGCCCCTTGGCGCCGTCGGCGGCATCGTCGCGGACGAGTTCCGATCCGCCGCGCGTGGTGGTGGCGGTATGTTTATAGGTGTACCACAGCGGCGAGAAGTTCGATCCCACGGCCAGCAGCGCGGCGGCGGCCAACAGCCCCGTGCGTTTGGCGAAGTCGCGCCCGCGGCGCTCGCGCAGGGCGTAGACGCATTCGCTGATCCACAGCGCGGCCGCTGCGATGCAGAAGTAGTAGGTTATCTGCGGGTGGTTGGCGCCTATTTCGAGCGAGGCGAAGAGCGCCGTGCAGGCCGCTCCGAGCAGCATGTCGCGCCGCAGCGTGCAGTATATTCCCGCCATCATGGGCGGGGCGTAGACCAGCGCCCACATCTTGGTGACGTGGCCCGCACCTATGATGAGTATGAAATAGGTGGAGAATCCGTATGCCAGCGCGCCGACCAGTGCGACCCACGGCCCGAAGCCGAAGAGCAGCAGCGCGGCCCACATGGCCGTCATGGCGAAGAAGAGAAACGACGCGGGGGTGTCGACTGCCTTCACGATCTTGCCCACGGTGCCCTTCACCGCCTGCGCGGGATACCTCACGTCGATCAGGTAGGCGGGCATGCCGCCGAACATGCGGCCCGTCCATTGCGGGTCTTCGCCCGTGGCTTCGCGGGCGTCGGCTATGTCCTTGCTCATGCCCTTGTATTGCGTCACGTCGTGCTGCGGGAGCGTCTCGCCCGCGAACTGCGGCGCGAAATAGAGGGCGGCGAGCACGAAAAAGAGTGCCACGACCCCTGCGGCGAACAGCATGCTGCGGTATGGAAGGCTGAGATGATTCATATTTTTATAAATAGGCGGGTCAAAGATACGTATAAGCGAGGGCAAAAGCAAGCCTGCTTGTATTTTGCCGAGCGAAAGTATCTAAGGCGCAGCCAAAGGTACGAATAAGCCGAGCGCAAAAGCAAATTTATTTGCGATTTTGTCGGGGCGGAGCACCTAAGGCGCAGCCAAAGTTACGAAAAACATTCCTTTTTCGGTGTGTAATTGCAAAAAATTACTATATTTGCAAAGTTAACGGTATTTGCAGAAAAGATGGATATGGTAAGTCTGGATGCCATTCGCACGCCGATAGCATCGGATATGGAGGCTTTCGAGGAGTTCGTAAGGAACCGCTTCGATTCGGATGGCAAACTGATGTCCGAGATGTTGTCGCATGCTCTCTCCTCGCGCGGAAAGGGCATACGTCCCATCGTGGTCATGCTTACCTCGGCGCTCACCTCGGCCGCGAACAAGCGGCAGTGGGTGGCGGGCGAGCGCAACTGTACCATGCGCACCTATCTGGCCGCCATGATGGTGGAGATGCTGCATACCGCCTCGCTCATCCACGACGACGTGATCGACGGCGCCGACATGCGCCGCGGCCGCCCCTCGGTGAACGCCCTGTGGCAGTCGCGCAACGCCGTGGTGCTGGGCGACTACATTCTGGCGCGCACGATGAGCACGGGCATGGCCAGCGCGCAGTACGATCTTGTGTCTCACATCATAGGCTCGGTGGCCACGCTGTGCGAAGGCGAGGTGCTGCAAAGCCAGCATGCGCGCGATAGGGACACCACGCGCCGCGACTATCTGGAGATAATATACAAGAAGACGGCCAGCCTGATAAGCATAAGCGCGTCGGCGGGGGCCGTGTCGGTCATAGCGTCACACGAGGACATAGAGCGTATGCGCCGTTTCGGCGAGGCGCTGGGCATGGCGTTCCAGATCAAGGACGACATACTCGATTACAGCCGTTCGGGCCGCACGGGCAAGCCCGCGGGCAACGATCTGCGCGAAGGCAAGATAACCCTGCCTCTCATAGAGGTGCTGGAGCGTTGCGAACCTGCCGAGAAGCTGCGCCTGCTGGACAACCTCTCGCGGTGCGGCGAGGATACGGCCGCCATGGAGTATATCCACGATGTGGTGGAGACCTCGGGCGGCATCTGTTTGGCCGAGCGCACCATGCGCACCTACATCGACCGCGCGGTGGAGATACTGTCGCAGTACGACGACTCGCCTTATCGCACATCGCTCATAAACCTGTGCGCCTACGTGGCCGAGCGCGACCGATGAGACCGAAGCAAAGAACGACAAGAAATAACTTAATCAACTAATCTAAAATTTCTGATGGAAACGAAAAAACAAAACAGTAATGTGCTGGCCATCATCGTGATGATTCTGCTGTTCGGAATGATCTCGTTCGTGACCAACCTGGCGTCTCCCATGGGCGACGTGTTGAAGAACCAGTTCGGCGTGGCCAACTGGATGGGTACGCTCGGCGTGTTCGCCAACTTCATCGCCTATGCGGTGATGGGTATCCCCGCGGGTAACATGCTCCAGAACATGGGCTACAAGAAGACGGCGTTGATAGCCGTTGCCGTAGGTTTCATCGGCGTCGCTATCCAGACCGTTTCGGGCTATGCCGGATCGTTCGGCATCTATCTGCTGGGTGCGTTCATCGCAGGTTTCTCGATGTGTATGCTCAACATCGTGGTGAACCCCATGCTCAACAAGCTCGCGGGCGGCGGTAACAAGGGTAACCAGCTTATACAGGTGGGCGGTTCGTTCAACTCGCTGATGGGTACCTTCGTCATCATCCTGACGGGTCTTTTGATCCCCGACATCGTGAAGGCTCAGATCAGCCAGGTATTCCCGTTGATGTACACCGCACTGGCCATCTTCGCCGTGGCATTCCTGGTGGTTCTCTTCACCGACATACCCGAGAACGCTCCCAAGGCTGCCGCCAAGAGCGAGAAGTCGCAGTACGGTCCCCTGTCGTTCCGTCATTTCATGCTGGGCGCCATCGCCATCTTCGTTTACGTGGGTGTCGAGGTGGGTATTCCCAACGTTTTGCAGAAGTGGCTTAACGTGGCTCTCGAGGCCGACAACGCCACCGCTATCGCCGCTACCGTGGCAGGTACCTATTGGTTCCTGATGCTCGTGGGCCGTCTGACGGGTGCCGCTCTGGGTGCCAAGGTTTCGGCCAAGACCATGCTCGCCGTGGTTTCGACCGCAGGTCTGTGCCTCACTCTGGGTGCCATCTTCCTCGATCCCTCGATCATGGTCAACCTGCCCGTGTTCGACGGCGCCAAGGGCTTCGCCATGGCTGCCGTTCCCGTGAATGCCGCTCTGCTCGTGCTGTGCGGTCTCTGCACGGCCGTTATGTGGGGCAGCATCTTCAACCTCGCCGTCGAGGGTCTGGGCAAGTATACCGAGAAGGCTTCGGGTATCTTCATGGCACTGGTTTGCGGCGGCGGTATCCTTCCGCTGTTGCAGAACGGTATCGTCGACTGGACGGGCAGCTACCTGACGAGCTACTGGGTGATCGTGGCAGGTCTGGTTTACATGCTCTCGTTCGCTCTGATCGGTTCGAAGAACGTCAACAAGGATATTCCCGTGGAGTAATCCGCTTCGGGATATGAATTCCGCGGCCTTCGGTTTCCCGAGGGCCGCTTTTTTTGATGCGGCCCGCGCAGTTCAGCGGACTGCAATATTCACATGCGTCAGCCTGACCCGCGGCAGAAGCGATTTCGGAAAAAGGGCGGCCGCGGCGACGGAGCGTAAAGAATCGGAGAACGTTTTCGATAAGCCGAGGGCAGAGCCGAACTCGTTCGAGCTTTGCCGAGGCGAGAAAACGTCTGCGTAAGCGAACTTTTGATTGCTTCAAAAGTGCCGCAGGCATCCGATTCAGCGCAGGCGCTGTGGC
>CAUHCL010000036.1 GCA_959604655.1 uncultured Alistipes sp.
CTCCACGCCGATGATCTTCGTCTGCGGCGACATCTGCTTGTAGACGCTGCCTATGCCCGACGCGAGGCCTCCGCCGCCTATGGGCACGAAGATGTAGTCCACCGCCGTGCGGCTCTGTTGCAGTATCTCAAGCCCGACGGTGCCCTGCCCCTCGATAATCTTAGGGTCGTTGAACGGCGGGATGAAGGTCTTGCCCTCGCGCTCGCACGTCTCCACGGCGGCGGCATTGGCCTCGTCGAAGGTGTCGCCCGTGAGCACCACCTCGACGAAATCGCCGCCGAACATCTTCACCTGGTTGATCTTCTGCTTGGGGGTAGTGACGGGCATGAATATCTTGCCCGCGATGCCCAGTCGGTTGCACGAAAGCGCCACGCCTTGGGCATGGTTGCCCGCGCTGGCGCACACTATGCCGCTCGCGGTCTGCTCGGGCGTGAGCGAACGTATCTTGTTGTAGGCGCCGCGGATCTTGTACGAACGCACCATCTGCAAATCCTCGCGTTTGAGCATCACCTCGGCGCCGTATCGTTCCGACAGATTGCGGTTGTGCATCAGCGGCGTTGGGTTGAGTATCTCGGCGAGCGTGTGCTCGGCGGTCATCACGTCGTTCAGCGCGGGAAAGTAGCTTTTATTGTCACTCATTTTCGGTCTCCGTTACGAATGTTAAGCTATGCTTGCCGCGATGAAATCGCCTACCTCAGTCGTCGAGGATGCCTTCACGCCCTCGGGTGCTATGTCCTCGGTCACCACGTCGCGCTCTATCGACATATCGACGGCGCGGCGTATGGCAGCCCCCGCCTCCATGTCGGCGAAAGCGTACTCGAACATCATGGCCGCCGAGAGCACCGTGGCTATCGGGTTGGCTATGTTCTTGCCCGCAGCCTGCGGATAGGAGCCGTGGATGGGCTCGAAAAGCGAGGTGTGCGTGCCGATCGACGCCGAGGGCAGCAGTCCGAGCGAGCCCGTAATCACGCTGGCCTCGTCGGTGAGTATGTCGCCGAACATGTTCTCGGTGACTATCACGTCGAAATGGCGGGGCTGCTGGATGATCTTCATGGCGGCGTTGTCCACGAACATGTACTCCACCTCGACCGCAGGATACTCCGCGGCCAGAGCCTGCGCCGTCTCGCGCCACAGACGCGACGTGGCCAGCACGTTGGCCTTGTCCACCACCGTCAGCTTGCCGCGGCGCTTTAGGGCATATTCGAATCCGAGACGGCATATGCGCTCGATCTCCGTGCGGGTGTAGACGCAGGTGTCGTATGCCGTGTCGCCGTCCTCCGAGCGGCCCTGCGGGCGTCCGAAATAGAGTCCTCCCGTCAGTTCGCGCACGCAGAGGAAATCGGCCCCTTCCACCAGATCGGCGCGCAGCGGCGAGCGGTGCAGCAGCGACGGGAAAGCGGCTACGGGACGCAGGTTGGCGAACAGCCCCAGCTGCTTGCGCATGGCCAGCAATCCCTGCTCGGGACGCACCTTGGCATTGGGCGAGTTGTCGAACCGCGGATCGCCGATCGCGCCGAACAGCACGGCATCGGATGCCATGCACACCTCGTGCGTCGACTGCGGATAGGGATCGCCCACGGCGTCTATGGCGGCTGCCCCGACGGGGGCGGGGGTGTAGTTCACGTCGTAACCGTATTTCGCCGCGACGGCATCGACCGCCTTCACGGCCTGAGCCACGATCTCGGGACCTATGCCGTCGCCCGCGAGCAGAGCTATGTTTATGTGTTTCATCTTCTTTATTTCTGTTTTTGTTCGAAAGCCTCGATCTCGGGACGGATACTGACCAGATAGTCCACATCGTCGTAACCGTTCATGAGGCACTGTTTCTTGTAGGGAGCTATGTCGAACGACTCCTTGTGCGTCGTGCCGACTATCTCGATGGTCTGCGCTCCGAGGTCTATCTTCAGTTCCGCGGCGGGATCGGCCTCGATCGCGCCGAATATCGCATCCGACATTGCCTCGCTCACCGTCACGGGCAGAAGTCCGTTGTTGAGGGCGTTGTTGCGGAATATGTCGGCGAAGAAACTCGACACCACGGCGCGGAAACCCGCGCCCGCTATGGCCCATGCGGCGTGCTCGCGGCTCGATCCGCAGCCGAAGTTCTTGCCCGCGACGAGAATTTCGCCCTTGTAGAGGGGCGAGTTCATCGCGAAGTCGGGCTTGGGGTTCCCCTCGGCGTCGTAGCGCCAGTCGCGGAACAGATTTTCGCCGAATCCCTCGCGCGTGGTAGCCTTGAGGAAACGGGCGGGGATGATCTGGTCGGTGTCTATGTTATCGATGGGCAGCGGCACTGCCGTCGAGACGAGAGTGGTGAATTTGTTTCTCATTTCTGTGGGGTTTCATCGGGTTTCATCAATTCGCGCGGGTCGGTCACCACGCCCGTCACGGCGGCCGCGGCCGCTACCAGAGGGCCAGCCAGCATGGTGCGGGCCTCGGGACCCTGACGTCCCTCGAAATTGCGGTTCGAGGTGGCCACGCAATACTTTCCCGCGGGGATCTTGTCCTCGTTCATGGCCAGACATGCCGAGCACCCGGGCTGTCGCAGCGTGAATCCCGCCGCTTCGAGTTTGTCACGCAAGCCCTCCTCTATGGCCTGACGCTCCACCTGCTTGCTGCCCGGGACGATCCATGCCGTCACGCCCGGAGCCTTGCGGCGTCCCTCCACCAGCGAGGCGAACGCACGCAGATCCTCTATACGGCCGTTGGTGCAGCTGCCCACGAACACGTAATCGACCCTTTTGCCCGCCATCTTCTCGCCCTCGCGGAATCCCATGTAATCGAGCGCCTTGTCGAACGACGCGCCGTCGGATGCGGGTATCGAGCCGCTCACGGCCACACCCATGCCCGGGTTGGTGCCGAAGGTTATCATCGGCTCTATGTCGGCGGCGTCGAAGGTCACCTCCTTGTCGAACACGGCGTCGGGATCCGACTTGAGCGCGCTCCAGCGCTCCACGGCGGCATCCCATTCGGCGCCCTGCGGAGTGAACTCGCGGCCGCGCAGATACTCGAAAGTGGTCTCGTCGGGAGCGATCATGCCGCCGCGGGCACCCATCTCGATACTCATGTTGCATACGGTCATGCGCGCCTCCATCGAGAGCGAACGTATGGCCGAACCAGCGAACTCCACGAAGTGTCCCGTGCCGCCGCCCGTGCCGAGCTTGGATATTATGTAGAGGATTATATCCTTCGAGCACACCCCGCGGCGCAACTCGCCCTCGACGTTGATGCGCATGCTTTTGGGCTTCGATTGCAGTATGCACTGCGAGGCGAGAGCCATCTCCACCTCGCTGGTGCCTATGCCGAACGCCACGCAGCCCAGCGCTCCGTGGGTCGAGGTGTGGCTGTCGCCGCACACGATGGTCATCCCGGGCTGCGTGAGTCCCGTCTCGGGGCCCATGACGTGTATTATGCCGTTGCGCGGCGAGCCGATGGGGAATATGGTTATCCCGTTCTCGTCGCAGTTGCGGCAGAGCGTCGCCACCTGCGCGGCCGACTGCGGCTCGGCGATGGGCAGATGCTGGTCGACGGTGGGGATGTTGTGGTCGGGGCTTGCCGTCACCTGCGAAGGGCGGAACACCCCGATGCCGCGCTCGCGAAGGCCCGCGAAGGCCTGCGGGCTCGTCACCTCGTGGATGTACTGGCGGTCGATGTAGAGCACGCACGAACCGCCGTCGAGAACCTTGACGGTGTGCGCGTCCCATATCTTGTCGAAAAGTGTATTCATTTTGCGGTGTTATGCTATTTTCGAAATTGCGTCGATGAACGACTCCACCGAAGCGGTCACAATGTCGGTATTGGCGCCGAACCCGTGATACATCTTGCCCTTGTGCGAGATCTGGATGTGAACCTTGCCCAGATCGTCGCTGCCGCGCGTGATGGCCTGCACCAGATATTCCTCGATGTGCACACGGCGCTTGGTGATGTTCTTCACGGCGGTGATGGCCGCATCGACGGGCCCGTTACCGCAGGCCGTCTCGGTGAAGGTGTCGCCGTCGAAGCTGATCTGCACCGTGGCCGTGGGTATGCTCGATTTTCCGCACACCACCTGCAACCCCGTGAGCTGTATGCTCATGCGGCGGCGCGTGGCGGCGGTTCCGACCAGCACTTCCAGATCGCGCGTGGTGACCATCTTCTTCTTGTCGGCCAGATCGAGGAAGCGTTGGTAGATCTCGTCCAACTCGTCGTTCTCGGGCGTGTAGCCGATCTCTGCGAGGTGGTGTTTCAGCGCCGCGCGGCCGCTGCGGGCCGTGAGCACTATGCTCGACTGGTCGACGCCCACGTCCTCGGGATCGATGATCTCGTAGGTCTCGCGGCTTTTCAGCACGCCGTCCTGATGAATGCCCGACGAGTGCGCGAAGGCGTTGCGGCCCACGATGGCCTTGTTGGGCTGGACGGGCATGCGCATGAGGTTGGAAACCAGCTTGCTGGTCGTGATTATCTGACGCGAGTCGATGCCCGTCTCGAAATCGAGGTTGTTGTGGCACTTTATGGCCATCACCACCTCTTCGAGTGCGGTGTTGCCCGCGCGCTCGCCCAAACCGTTGATCGTCACCTCCACCTGACGCGCGCCGTTCTCCACGGCGGCCAGCGTGTTGGCGGTGGCCATGCCCAGATCGTTGTGACAGTGGGTCGAGATGACCGCCTTGTCGATGTTGGGCACGTTGTTTTTCAGGTAGGCTATCTTAGCGCCGTATTCGCTCGGCAGACAGTAGCCCGTGGTGTCGGGGATGTTGACCACCGTGGCTCCCGCCGCTATGACGGCCTCCACCACGCGTGCGAGGAATTCCTCGTCGGTGCGGCCCGCGTCCTCGGCGTAGAACTCCACGTCGTCGACGAAGCGGCGCGCGTACTTGACCGCCTCGACGGCGTGTTCGAGAACCGATTCGGGCGTCATGCGCAGCTTCTCGTAGATGTGGTAGGTCGAGGTTCCTATTCCCGTGTGGATACGTCCGCGCTTGGCGAACTCCAGCGACTGGGCCGCCACGTCGATGTCCTTCTTCACGGCGCGCGTCAGGGCGCAGATCACGGGGCGCGTCACGGCCTTCGAGATCTCCACCACCGAATTGAAATCGCCCGGGCTCGATATGGGGAATCCCGCCTCGATCACATCGACCCCGAGTTTTTCGAGTTGCCGCGCCACTTCGATCTTCTCGATGGTGTTGAGCTGACAGCCCGGGACCTGCTCGGCGTCGCGGAGAGTGGTATCGAAAATATATACTTTTTCGCTCATGTGTTGCGAGTTATGAATCCGTCTGTCGGGCGGTACCGAAGCATGCGCCCGACAGACGGAACGGATTGGTGAATGTTAGTTGTTCTCGGGGCGCAGTTTGCGTACCACGGCACCTGCCTGCCACATCTCGGTCTCGCGCATCTCGCGAAGTTCCTCTTCGAGCTTGGCACGGTAGTCGGGCTGGCTGTTCGAATCGATGCTGCGCTGCGCCTCGTTGCCGCAGGCCACTTCGCTGTAAAGTTCCTCGAATACGGGGCGGGTGGCGTCGCGGAACTTCTTCCACCAGTCCAGCGCACCGCGCTGCGCGGTGGTCGAGCAGTTGGCGTACATCCAGTCCATGCCGTTCTCGGCGATCAGCGGCATGAGGCTCTGCGTCAGTTCCTCCACGGTCTCGTTGAACGCCTCCGAGGGGGTGTGGCCGTTGGCGCGCAGAGTGTCGTACTGGGCGGCGAATATGCCCTGAATGGCACCCATCAGCGTACCGCGCTCGCCCGTGAGGTCAGAGTAGACCTCGCGCTTGAAAGTGGTCTCGAACAGATAGCCCGAACCCACGCCGATGCCGAGCGAGATCACACGGTCCCACGCCTTGCCCGTGGCGTCCTGGAATATGGCGTAGCTCGAATTGAGTCCGCGGCCCTGAAGGAACATGCGGCGCAGCGAGGTGCCCGATCCCTTGGGTGCTACCAGAATCACGTCCACGTCGGCGGGGGGAACGATGCCCGTGCGCTCCTTGTAGGTGATGCCGAAGCCGTGCGAGAAGTAGAGGGCCTTGCCCGCGGTGAGGTGCTTCTTGATCTTGGGCCATACGCTGATCTGACCTGCGTCTGAAAGCAGATATTCGATGATGGTGGCCTTCTCGGCAGCTTCCTCGATGTCGAACAGGGTCTCGCCAGGCACCCAGCCGTCGGCTACGGCCTTGTCCCAGCTCTTCGAGTTCTTGCGCTGGCCCACTATAACGTTGAATCCGTTATCCTTGAGGTTGAGCGACTGGCCCGGGCCCTGCACTCCGTAGCCGATTACGGCTATCGTCTCGTTCTTGAGGGTTTCGAGCGCTTTGCTCAGGGGGTACTCTTCGCGTGTTACGACGTTCTCTTCGACGCCGCCGAAATTGATCTTTGCCATAGTTTTGTTTTTTTATGATGTTTGTAATTCGTTGATTCTTCCTATTCGCGATCCGCCGCCTTGCGGGCCTTGTGCTCGCTGTGACGCTTGTCGACGTATGCCAGATACTCGTTGAGCAGCTCGCGACGCGACTTTATGATCGCCACCTGCCCCGAGCACACGAACTGGTACACGCCGTGGGGTTCGAGCATGCGGTATAGTTCGCGGATCTCGTCCTGATGGCCCGTCTTTTCCAGTACGATGTAGTCGTCGTGGATTTCGAGTATGCGCACGTTGTGGCGGCGAACCAGATCCTCGACGTTGCGGCTGCGCTGCACTTTGTACAATGCCAGCTCCTGAAGCACCACCTCGTCGGGGGTGTAGCAGAACACCTTCAGCACGTCGACCTTCTTTTCGATCTGCTTCACCAGATTGGCCACCTTCTCGGGGTCGTTGCGCACGATGACCGTGTATTTGTGGATCCCCTCGATGGCCGATTCCGATGTGGTGAGCGACTCGATGTTCACGTTGCGGTGGGTGAAGACCGTGGTGATCTGGCTGAGCAGACCCACCTTGTTCTCCGAAAATATGATTATTATGAACTCCTTTTCCATTTCGATTCGGATTTTCGCTTATTCCAGTCGTATGTCGTGTACGGGCATTCCCGCGGGTACCATCGGGAAGACGTTCTCTTCGCGCTCCACTCTCGCCTCCAGCAGGAACGCCCCCTCGCTGCGCTTCATCTCGGCCACAGCCTCCGCAAGATCCTCGTGGCGCTCCACCAGACGGTAGGGGATGCGGTTGGCGCGCGCTATGAGTTCGAAATCGGGATTGGTGAGCTCGGTGAACGAGTAGCGCTTGTCGTAGAACAGCTCCTGCCACTGGCGCACCATGCCCAGATAGCCGTTGTTCATGAGCACGATCTTGACTCCCACCTGCGACTGGAATATGGTTCCCAGCTCTTGCAGGGTCATCTGCAAGCCTCCGTCGCCCACGAAAAGGCATACCTCCCTGTCGGGCGCGCCGATCTTGGCGCCGATGGCTGCGGGCAGGCCGAATCCCATCGTTCCCAGACCTCCCGAGGTGATGATGCTGCGCGTGCGCTTGAAGCGGAAATAGCGCGAGGCGAACATCTGCTGCTGGCCCACGTCGGTGACCAGTATGGCGTCGTCGAACCGCCGCGCCACGGCATCCACCACCTCGCCCATGCGCAGATGCGGTCCGCGCGGCGATACGGCGGGTTCTATGATCTCTTCGTGCTCGATGTTGCGGCATACGCGGAATTCCTCGATCCATGCCTTGCGGTCGCAGGCCGTGATCTTCTCGGTGAGCATGGGCAGCGTGCGCTTCACGTCGCCCGCGACCGCCACGTCGGCGTACACGATCTTGTTGATCTCGGCGGGATCGATCTCCATGTGGATGATCTTGGCGTTGATGCCGAAATTGGAGGGGTCGCCCGTCACGCGGTCGTCGAAGCGCATGCCGATGGCAATGAGCAGGTCGCAGTCGCGGTTCTTGATGTTGGGGGCGTAGTTGCCGTGCATGCCGAGCATGCCGACGTATTGGGGATGGTCCGACGGCAAGGCCGAGAGGCCGAGCAGCGTGGCCGCGGCGGGTATGCCGCTCTTTTCGAGGAAGTCGCGAAGCTCCTTTTCGGCGCCGCCGAGGATAACGCCCTGACCGATGAGGGCCATAGGCTTGCGCGACAGATTGATGAGGCGGGCGGCTTCGAGTATGCGGCTCTCGTCGATCTCGGTGTCGGGAAGATAGCTGCGGATGAAGTCCACGGGACGGTATTCGAAGTCGGTCATGCCCACCTGTGCGTCCTTGGTTATGTCCACCACCACGGGTCCCGGGCGGCCGCTCGATGCTATGTAGAACGCCTTGGCCAGCGCCTCGGGGATATCCTCGGCGCGTTTCACCTGACAGTTCCATTTGGTGACCGACTGCGTTATCTCTATGAAGTTGACCTCCTGGAAGGCGTCGGTTCCGAGCGATTTCGAACCCACCTGACCGCTGACGAGCACCACGGGCGTGGAATCGAGCATGGCGTCGGCGAGTCCCGTCACGGTGTTGGTCGCTCCCGGGCCCGAGGTGACTATGCAGACTCCCGTGCGGCCGCTCGCGCGGGCATATCCCTGCGCGGCATGCAGAGCGCACTGTTCGTGGCGTACCAGAATGTGGTTCAGACGGTCGCGGTAGTCGTAGAGCGCGTCGTAAACGGGTATTATCGATCCGCCCGGGTATCCGAATACCGTGTCGACGCCTTCGGCCAGAAACGATCGGATTACGGCCTCCGAGCCCGAAATGCGCGGTAATGCGTGCTCCGAAGCGGGTGTGTTATCTTTGAAATCGTTTGTCATAATACGTTTTTTCGTTATATCTCTTCGGGTACGATTCTCACTGCTCCGCGATCGGCCGAACTTACCAGCAGCGAATACGCGCGGAGCGACTGCGGCACCTTGCGGTCGCGGCCGACGGGTTTGCGGACGCTCCATGCGGCCATGCGCTCGGCCAGCTCCCGATCCGATATGCGGAGATCGATTCGGCGCGAGGGAATGTCGATGTCGATCATGTCGCCGTCGCGTATGATGCCTATCTCGCCGCCCGAAGCCGCCTCGGGCGACACGTGGCCGATCGAGAGTCCCGAGGTTCCGCCCGAGAAGCGTCCGTCGGTGATGAGCGCGCACGCCTTGTCGAGATGTTTCGATTTGAGATAGGATGTCGGATAGAGCATCTCCTGCATGCCCGGGCCACCTTTGGGGCCTTCGTAGCGGATGACCACCACGTCGCCCGCCTGCACCTGATCGCCAAGTATGCCGTTCATGGCCTGCTCCTGCGACTCGAACACCTTGGCCTTGCCGCTGAAGCGGAACAGACTCTCGTCCACGCCCGCGGTCTTCACTATGCAGCCGTTGCGCGCTATGTTGCCCGTGAGCACGGCCAGACCTCCGTCGCGGAAATAGGCGTGCTCCGCGTCGCGTATGCAGCCCTCGGCGCGGTCGGTGTCCATATCCTTATAATACTCCGCCTGCGATCCCATTTCGCGGCTGTAACGTCCTGCGGGAGCGCTGAGGTATATCCTGCGGGCCTCGTTGGAGAACGCGGGCGACGCTGCGCTGTAACTTTCGAGCGTGGCGGCCAGCGACGGCGAATCCACTCGGCGTACCGAAGTGTCGATGAGTCCGCAGCGGTCGAGCTCGCCCAGAATGCCCATAATGCCGCCCGCACGGTTGACGTCCTGCACATGGTAGTGTCCGTTGGGGGCCACCTTGCACAGCACGGGGATCTTGCGCGAGAGACGGTCGATGTCGGCCATGGTGAAGTCCACGCCCGCCTCGTGCGCCACGGCCAGCAGATGCAGCACCGTGTTGGTCGAGCCGCCCATCGCTATGTCGAGCGACATGGCGTTCTCGAAAGCGGCTTTGGTAGCTATCGATCGTGGCAGCACCGAGTCGTCGCCTTCGAAATAGTAGCGCTTGGCGTTACATACTATAAGTTCCGCCGCGCGGGCGAAGAGCGCCTTGCGGTTTTCGTGCGTGGCCACCACGGTGCCGTTGCCGACGGGTGCGAGTCCTATGGCTTCGTTGAGGCAGTTCATCGAGTTGGCGGTGAACATTCCCGAGCACGATCCGCAGCCCGGGCATGCCGTTGCCTCTATCTCGTCGGCATCGGCGTCGGTGCACGAGGCATCGGCGCTCATCACCATGGCGTCGATCAGATCGACCCCGCGGCCGCGGAACACACCCGCCTCCATGGGGCCTCCCGACACGAACACCGTGGGTATGTTAAGCCTCATGGCTGCCATGAGCATTCCCGGGGTGATCTTGTCGCAATTCGATATGCAGACCAGAGCGTCCACCTTATGTGCGTTGGTCATGTACTCCACGCTGTCGGCTATGATGTCGCGCGAAGGCAGCGAGTAGAGCATTCCGTCGTGACCCATGGCTATTCCGTCGTCGATGGCTATGGTGTTGAACTCGGCGGCGAAACATCCCTGCTTCTCGATCAGGCTCTTGACGTACTGGCCTATCTCGTGCAGATGCACGTGCCCCGGGACCATCTGCGTGAACGAGTTGGCGATGCCTATGACGGGCATTCCCATCTGCTCCTTTTTCATTCCGTTGGCCCTCCACAGGCTTCTGGCTCCCGCCATTCGGCGACCCGTGGTCGTAACGGCGCTTCGTAATTGGTGTTTCATCTTCTCTGACTCGTTTACAAATCGAAAAAGCCTCTCTCCCGCACGGGAGAAAGGCTTCATATAATCATATCTTCGTATATATACACAACCTTTCTCCCGTTATCTGCGCAAGACCACGAGAATTAGGCTAATGATAATATACAAACCGATATACATATCTATATTCTTTGTTCGCTTTTCCGAAACTCGGCCTGACTGTCTGCGTCGGCCCCTGCTTTCGTTTTGTTTATGCAAATGTATAAGTAAAATTTATTAATAACAAATTTATTCGGAATTTTTTCGCATATGTATTTCCGCATATTCGCCGCGCGTTGACATATATCACTGTTTTACAGTGTTATATGTGTCGATTGTTTGCGTATATATATGCAGCCCAAATCGCGGCAGGGGCGATAAGAATCCGAAACAATGCGCCCGTAGCTTACATTATGTAAACCGTTTGTGTACCGCGACGACCGAAGCATGCGGCCGTTGTTCACTTTTTATATTAAAAAGTATAGTGTACACAAGGTTTACAAACGTACAAAAATTAATGCTTATGGTTAGGAAAATTGTACTTTCAATCGTCGCCTTGCTGGCGGTGGGCTTTGCGGCCTACGCCCAGACGAGGCAGATTAGCGGTACCGTTAAGGACGAGGGCGGCAATGCCATCGTCGGAGCGTCGGTTATCGTCGACGGCTCGACCAACGGTGTCACGACGGGAGCCGACGGCGGCTTCAAGATCTCGGCACCCGCGAACGGACACCTCGTCGTGTCGTTCATCGGTTACGAGGATCAAAAGGTTGCCATTGCAGGCAAAACCCGCATCGATGTTGTGATGCAGGAGACTGCCGAGAACATCGACGATGTGGTGGTCATGGGTTACGGCACGGGCCGAAAGGTCGGCACGGTGATCGGTTCGGTAGAATCCATCAAGGCCGAGAAGTTCGAGAATCGTCCGAGCAACAACGTCGTGGATGCCCTTCAGGGTCAGGTGGCAGGTTTGCAGATCATATCGGGTAACGGAGAGCTGGACGCCACCTCGACCATCCGTCTGCACGGTGTAGGCTCGATCAAGGCCGGCAACGAACCTCTGATCCTGTTGGACGGAGCACCCATCACCACGGGTACGCTGCTTGCGATGAACCAGAACGACATCGCTTCGATCAACGTGTTGAAGGACGCTTCTGCAACTTCTATTTACGGTTCGCGTGCCGCCAACGGCGTTATCTATGTCACATCGAAAAAGGGTAATCTCAACGAAGACGTGACGGTGACGCTGCGCACGCAGTACTCTATGTCGTCGGCTACCAAACCCCGCGTGACGGCCATGAACACCGAGCAGTTGATCGACTACACCTCGCGCGTATACACCATCCTGAACGAGATGGATCCCAACGACCCCGACCAGTTGAAGTTCGTGCGCGACTATTACGTTAAAGCCAACCGCATCGACGAGAGCATCGACACCAAGTGGTTCGACGTCATCATGCGCGACAATGCGCCTCTCTACCAAGTCGACCTCGGCGTGTCGGGCGGTACCCGCAAGTCATCGTATTACTTCTCGGCCAATTATGCCGATCAGGAGGGTATTCTTCCTGCCTCGGATATGACGCGTTATACGTTCCGCGGAAATGTGGAGACCCGCATAAAGGATTGGATCAAGTCGGGCATAAGCATGGGCGTGGGCTTCCACAAGTCGAACAACGCCTTTACTCTGGGTTCTACGGATATCAACTGGTTCACCAATCCCGTGAATGCCATCACGTTCGTGCCGTCGTACCAGAATCCTTACGACGAGGAGGGAAATCCTCTGCAAATTCTCGATCATGCAGGCGGTTACGCCAGTCCTCTGGTATTGGGAGATTTGTTTTCGTCGACCAAGGAGCGCTTGCAGCTCAACGGAGCCATGTTCCTTGAGATCAATCCCGTAAAGGGCCTTACGATCCGCACCAATCTGGCTGCCAACGCATTCGATTACAAATCGAACAGCCTTAATTCGCCCGATTACTATTATAATCAGGGAGTCGGTTCGGTTAGCAACGGGTTCCAGCGCAATTACGACTGGACGTGGACCAACACAGTCGAGTATAAGACCTCTTTCGCCGACATGCACCACATCTCGGCGTTGCTCGGCCACGAGACCATATACGGCACCAGCGAATTTACATCGCTCGGCATGAAGGGTCTGACCGATTCGCGTTTCCCGTTCCCGAGCCAGGGTACCGAACTTACGGGCATCCCGACATACAGTTTCGGCGAGTATGCCTATAACTCGGTCTTCGGCCGCGTGGAGTACGACTATGCGGAGAAATATTTCGTAGATTTCTCGGTGCGTAACGACGCGTCGTCGCGTTTCGGCGCCGACAATCGCAATGCTACGTTCTGGTCGGCAGGTGCAATGTGGAACCTTAAAAAGGAGGCTTTCCTCGCCGACAGCGAAACGGTAAGCCAGCTCTCGGCCAAAGTGTCTTACGGTACGCAGGGTAACTCGGGCATCGGCAACTATCGTCAGTATGCGACTCTGGGTGCAACGTCATACAACGGCAACGGCGGCTGGAACCTTGCTTCTGCCGGCAACCCCGCACTCGGCTGGGAGACCCAGAAGACTCTCACCGTGGGTGTCGAGGTCGGATTCCTGGACAAGATTCGACTGAATGTCGAGTGGTATCGCCGTCAGACGGAGGACATGCTTAACGAAGTACCCATCCCTGGTACCACGGGCTTTACCTCTAACTGGGTGAATGTGGGCGGCATGCGCAACTCGGGTATAGACATATCGCTTAACTACGATATCTACCGTGACCGCAACTGGTTGGTTAATTTCCATGCCAATTTCAACTACAACAAGAACCAGATTACCGAGATGTGGGACGGCCTGACCGAGTATGCGCTCGACGAAATGTCGATCATGGCCATAGGTGATCCTTACTATAACCACTATCTGCAACATTGGATGGGTGTCGATCCCGAGACGGGAGACGGCATGTGGGCTACTGCCGACGGAGGCGTGACGTCCGATCCCAACGAGGCTGCGTTCTTCAACACGGGCAAGTCCTGGCAGGCTCCCTATTCGGGCGGTTTCGGCGTGACCGCGATGTGGAAAGGTCTTTCGCTGGTGGCCGACTTCTCGTGGGTACACGGCAACTATCTGTACAACAATTCGCTCTATTTCACCGAGAATCCCATGTTCGTGAACTGGAACCGTAACCAGACCACGGGCGCACTCGATTACTGGCGTCAGCCCGGCGACAATGCGCGATATGCGTCGCTGGAGTCGTCGATAGCTTACGGAGGCCGTAACTATGATAGCGACGATCTGTTGGAGCGCGGTTCGTTCCTGCGTCTGAAGAACATTCAGCTGGCCTACTCGATGCCGGCCAAGTGGTTCGCCAAGACCAAGTTCATCGAAGGCATCCGCGTGTATGTGGGTGCACGCAACCTCTGGACCGTCACGGGTTACACGGGCCTCGATCCCGAGATCGACGACTCGTATTCGCTTGACAACTATCCCGCTTCGCGTCAGTGGACTTTCGGCGCCGAGTTCAAATTCTAATGTCAAACCAAACATAAAAGAGATAATATGAAAAATATCATAAAATTCGTTTGCGCAGGAGCTTTGGCTCTCGGCAGCGTGTCGTGCGATCTCGACCTCGCCCCCAAGACGAATATGGGTACCGAGAATGTCACCACGTTGGCCGATGCCTCGGCCGTTCGCGAGGGCGTGTATCGCATTTTCCGCAGCATATACATGGGCGAGTATGTATATTATCCCGATTATCAGTCGGATCTGTTCAACGAACTCTCATCGTCGGGAAATCGCGGCGGCATGATGTATCGTTGGAACATATATTCGTCCGAAAGCAGCGTAGCCACCAATTGGAACCGTCACTATGCCATTCTGGCCAATGTCAATTTCCTGCTCGACAAGATAGAGGCCATGTACGACGGTTTGGCTGCCGAGGAGCAGGCGGTGCTTGATGTTTACATCGGCGAAATGCACCTGCTTCGCGCCATGACTCTGCGTTCGGCCGCGCTGCGCTACTGCAAGGATTACGAGCCTGCGACGGCCGCGACCGATTTCGGCGTGCCCGTGGTCACGACTTACGACGTGACGGCGCGTCCTTCGCGCGGTTCGCTGGCCGATACCTACAAGCGCATTACGGAGGATATCGCCGTAGCCGAGCGTCTGGTTACGACGGGCGGTTACGCCGATGCGGCCTATGTCACGGCCGACGCCGTGACGGCTTTCAAGGCGCAGGTGTATCTCGACATGCACATGTATCCCGAGGCTTCGTCGGCGGCTTCGTCTCTCTACAAGGCTTATCCGTTGGTGAAGAATGCTGCCGAGTTGGAGGCCATGTGGCGCGAGGACCGTTCTACGGAGACCATATTCCAGCCCGCAATGACCAAGAGCGACCTCTTCGGCCGTTATACCGATTATCATGGGGGACAGTGGGATGCCTCGATCGGCGACTACCGTTGCGATGCGGCCTATATTCCCGAGCAGTGGGTGTGCGATCTTTACGACAAGGAGAACGACTGGCGTTACGGCCCTTATGTCGACGAACAGCATATCAACAACATGCAGGACGACGATGTAGTGGGCGTGGTATTGACCAAGCTGCGTGGAAATATCAACCTTCAGACAGTTGCAACCAACCTCAACTGGTATAATATGCCCAAGGTGTTGCGCATAGCCGACATGTATCTGATCGATGCCGAAGCCAAGTACCGCTCGGGCGGCGACGCCGCAGCACCGCTGAACGCCCTGCGTGCGGCGCGCGGACTGGATGCGACGGCGGCTTCGGGCGAGGCTCTGTTCAAGGAGATCCGTGACGAACGTACGCGCGAGATGATCGCCGAGGGCGGACGTATACCCGACCTCAAGCGTTGGCACATCGGCTTTACGCGCGACAAGCAGACCGCCCGCGGCATACTCTTCGGCCAGACGGGACACGACATGACTGTGGCCGCCGATGCCGACAAGCTGGTATGGCCCATCCCCCGTGCCGATATCTTAAGCAATCCCAATCTCAAAGGCCAGCAGAACGCAGGCTGGGGCGAGTAAGAGTTACTCTCATTATATGGTTAAGCGGTTCCCGTGTTGTGCGGGGACCGTTTTTTTATGATGTTGTGATGCTTTCTGCCGCCGTCGGCAGGCAGGCCTTTATCTTATCATCTCCTTTATTCTTTGGGGCAGCAGCGGCATGGCGCCGTTCTGCGTGCAGACGTAGGCCGAGGTCTCCACCGCCACGGCGTGCGCACGGGCTACGGTGCACCCCGCGAGCAGTGCGGCGCAGAATCCTGCCGTGAACGAGTCGCCCGCCCCTACGGTGTCGGCCACCTCCACCTTGGGCGTGGCGAGAACCGATACTTCGTCGCCGAAATATACGCGGCTGCCAGTGGCGCCGCACGTGAGGATCACGGCGCGCAGCGAGTAATCCTCCTTCAGGCGGCGGCACACGTTCTCCATGTCGGGGTCGAGGCCGAACAGACGCGCCACCGTCTGCGTCTCCTCGTCGTTGATCTTCAGGATGTCGCACGCGGCCAGCGACGAGGCGATCACCTCCTTGTCGTAGTAGTGCTGCCGCAGGTTGATGTCGAATATCTTCAGCGAGTCGGCGGGCATCAGTCCGATGAACCGTCTTATGCTTTCGCGCGATGCGGGGCTGCGCTGCGCGAGCGATCCGAAGCAGATGCAGGCCGTGTCGCGAGCCACGGCCTCCATTCGGTCGGTAAATGGTATGAAGTCCCACGCCGCATTCTCGGTTATGACGTACTGCGGAATGCCTTCGGCATCCAGCGTGACGTCGACGGTGCCCGTGGGGCGGTCGACCTCGGGGAGCAGGAAATTCATTCCGCGGCTTTCGAGCGTGTCGCGGAGTTCGCGGCCGTTGTCGTCGCGGCCTGCGGCGCTCACGGCTATGGCGTCGTATCCGAACTGCGACATGTGGTATGCGAAGTTGGCGGGGGCGCCGCCGAGTTTCTTTCCGTCGGGCAGCACGTCCCATAACGCTTCGCCCATTCCGACGATGTATGATCTTTTCATTGCAGGTTGGGTTTAAGGCGGGTCGGGTCGTTCCGACCGCTTTTGCAAAGATAATGTTTTTTGCGGTCGGGCAAGCGAAAATCCTCCCGCAATCCGATTGCGGGAGGGTGGGGGATGCGACTCTTGAAAAGAGTCGTGCGGGCCGCAGCCTCGCCCCGCGGAGGCCCGCTGCTTACTGTCGTTCGCAGGTGGTCTCCGCAGGCTGCGGCCCGAATTATATTACGCTTCGGTC
>CAUHCL010000037.1 GCA_959604655.1 uncultured Alistipes sp.
TGTACGGAATTTATCTTCGGCGGCTGCGGGGGGGGGCGCACCAAAGGTGCGAGCCGCCGAAGATAACGCCGCTGCGCGGCGAGGCTGCGGCCCGCACGACTCTGAAGAGTCGCGCACCCTGCCGACCGAAAGAACAAATATTTTGCGAAAATGAAAAAACTACCGTTCATATCGGCCCTCCTGCTCGCGGCCGTATTGGCCGCGACGGGATGCGGCGGCACGAAAGATGCGAAAGGCACGTATGTCAACCCGCTGAAAACGGCGGAGGGCGACACGCTGCGCATAGCCGATCCTTTCGTATACAAGCACGAGGGCATGTACTACCTGACGGGCACCACGGGAGGCGACGGGTTCGACTACTACACCTCGCCCGATCTGGTGACGTGGAGCCGCGGCGGTACGCTCTACAAGCGCCCCGCCGACCACTTCGGCACCGACTGCTTCTGGGCCCCCGAGGTGAAGTACTACCGCGGCCGTTTCTACATGACGTACAGCTGCGCCGACCCCGTGCGCGGCATACTGCTCACCTGCCTTGCCGTGAGCGACACCCCCGACGGCCCGTTCCGCGACCTCCGCACGCCGTGGTTCGCACCCGAATACTCGGCCATCGACTGCCACATCTTTGTCGATGACGACGCCCGCGCCACGCCCTACCTCTATTATTCGTGCAACGGCCATCGCGACGGCTATGCGTTCGGTGAGATCTACGCCGTGCGGTTGAAAGACGATCTGTCGGGCTTCGACGGCGAGCCGATACTCATCTCGCGGGCCTCGCAGCCGTGGGAGCTGGTCCGCAGCGAGGTGAACCGCTGCAACGAGGGGCCGTTCGTGTTCAAGCACGGCGATACCTACTATATGACCTACTCGGCCAACGACACGGGCTACGAGTTCTACGGCGTGGGCGTCTCCACCGCCCCCTCGCCGCTCGGTCCGTGGACCAAGGCCGACGACAATCCGCTGATGACCACCGATCTGTCGGCGGGCATCTCGTCGCCCGGGCACAATTCGATAGTCGAGTCGCCCGACGGCAGCGAGACGTTCATCGTCTACCATCGCCATGCCGATCCGCACGGCGAGCGCCCCTCGTGGGACAGGGTGACCTGTATCGATCGCATCCGCGTCGACGGCGCAGGCCGCCTGCGCATGGACGGTCCCACGACCGACCCGCAGCGGCTGCCCGAATGACGGTATGCGGCATTATGCACCTGCGGCCCGAACATACATTCGGGCCGCAGGTGTTTTTTCGTCGTTTCGGGCGGGTTAGTATCGTCTGCGGTTGTAGCCGCCGCGATTGTAACCGCCGAAGCCGCCGCGGGGACGTTCCTCGCGCGGACGGGCCACGTTGACCGTGAGGACCTTGCCTTCGAACTCGGTGCCGTTCACGGCGTCGATGGCCGCCTGTCCCTGCTCGTCGTCGGGCATCTCGACGAAGCCGAAGCCGCGCGAACGGCCCGTCTCGCGGTCGGTTATGATGTGTGCCGACGACACTTCGCCATATCGGGCGAAGAGCGCCTCAAGACTTTCGTCCTTGGTTTTCCAGTTGATGTTTGCAATGTAAATGTTCATCTTCGTAAATATAAAATTGTTAGGTAATTATATGCTTCGATGTTCCCATGTTTCATTGCCGCAATATAAGATCCGACTCTTGTCCGCCCGCGGCCGCAGGCCGCGTTTGCAGATCTGACCCTCCCATAAATCCCCTCCTCGGGAGGGGACTTCGGTCGCTGCGCTCCGAAAAAGGTACATTAAAGTATATAATCACGAATTGTTATCATTACCGAGTGTCGGGCGTGCGGACCCGCCGCACCCCGAACATCCGTCGGGTCATGCTCGTGCGTCCGATTCGGCGGGATGCAGGCGGTCGCCCGTGAGCCGACGCACGGCGCGGAGCATATCCTTCTCGTCCTGCGTGCAGAATGTCACGGCCCTGCCGCTGTTGCCCGCGCGCCCCGTGCGGCCTATGCGGTGGACGTACGTTTCGGCCACGTCGGGCATGTCGTAGTTCACCACCAGGTCGAGCCCGTGTATGTCTATTCCGCGTGCCGCTATGTCGGTGGCCACTATGGTGCGTAAGCGCCCCTGCTTGAAATCGGCGAGAGCCTGCTGGCGGGCATTCTGCGACTTGTTGCCGTGGATGGCCCGCGCTTCGACGCCCCGTTTGGCGAGCTGGCGGACGATCTTGTCGGCGCCGTGCTTGGTGCGCGAGAATACGAGGGTCGACTTTTCCGCCTGCCTGCCGAGGATGTCGACGAGCAGCGCCATTTTGTCGGGCTTCTCCACCATGTAGAGATATTGCTCCACCGTCTCCGCCACGGTCGACTCGGGAGCCGCCTCCACGCGGCCCGGCTTGTGGAGCAGCTTGCGCGAGATCTCCACGATCTCCTGCGGCATGGTGGCCGAGAAGAGCATGGTCTGCTTGCGCTCGGGCAGCAGCGGCAGCAGACGTTTTATGTCGTGTATGAAACCCATGTCGAGCATGCGGTCGGCCTCGTCGAGAACGAAGCATTTCACCTCGGCGAGGTCCACGTAGCCCTGCCCGATGAGGTCGAGCAGACGCCCGGGCGTGGCTATGAGTATGTCGACGCCGCGGCCGAGACGCTCGGTCTGCGGCTTCTGGTTCACGCCGCCGAATATCACAGCGCGGCGCAGGTCGGAGTATTTGCAGTACTGCGCGAATTCCTCGTCGATCTGTATGGCCAGCTCGCGCGTGGGCGTGAGTATCAGGGCGCGTATGCGGGGCTTGGCGCCGCGCTCCGTTCTGCGCTTGCGCAGACGTTCGATTATGGGTATGGCGAATGCGGCCGTCTTGCCCGTGCCCGTCTGGGCTATGCCTATGATGTCGCGGCCGCTCATCGCCTCGGGTATGGCCTGCTGCTGTATGGGGGTCGGCGATACGTAGTTCTTCTCTTCGAGGGCGCGGAGCGTGGAGCGCGAGATATTGAGTTGTTGAAAAGTCATAAAAGGTCGTTGGACCCGCCGCGCGGGTCGGTTAAAAAATCGTGTTATGGGAGTATCCGTCATTATCAATAACATTACTGCGACCCGCAGGCCGCGCAGACACGGGAGACGATAATGACGTCGTTGTTTGATGGCGGCCGCCTTCGGTCGCGGCCGTTTCCAAAGAAGATTCAGAATAACCCCCTGTTGTCCGCACGGCAAAGGTAGACATAATATTCGGATCTCGGCCCCGTTATCCGATTTTTCTCGAAAAAAAGTCTTTTGCGCGCACTGCGGGCGCTTTCGGCGTCATTCTCGGGCGCCTAAAGCCCGCTGCCCGACGGGCGGGTGCCGCGTTTCGGCGCGTTTATTGTTCTGCGAACGGAAAAATCGTGTTATGGGAAATATAGTGCAATCGCTCTGGTCGCGCATCCGCGCCGCGCTGGGAAAAGCCATGTCGCGGGTGCATCCTTTCGTTCTGCTGGTCTCGTGCCTCGGCATACTGCTGGCCTACCTGACGGGCATGTACGCCACGGGCTCGTTCCACTCCACCTCGCGGTGGATGGGCGCCATGCTGGCCTGCACCTCGGTCGTGGTGGTGCTCCACATGCCCGGGTACAAGGAGGCCCTGCGGGCGGGATGGATCAGGGTGCTGGGCACCTTCCTCGGGGCGCTGGTGGCCTATCTCTATCTGCTGGTGCTGCCCTTCTCGGTGGTGGGAATGCTGCTGGCCGTCTTCGTGCTGGAGATGATCTGCATGATACTCAACATGTACGGCAGCGGCAGCATAGCCACCATCACCATGCTCATCATACTGCTGGTGTCGAAGATGTCGCCCGATGTCGACCCTGCGGTCAACTGCTCGCTGCGATTCTTCGAGGCCACCGTGGGCGTTGGCGTTGGCGTCGGGCTGCTGTGGATCATCGAGCGGTGGAACCGCTGGCGGCACAAGCTGCTGGCCATGGGGCGCAGCGACGACGGCAACCCCGTCGACATGGATACCATGCCGCTGCGCTGGGGCCACCTTCGGGTACTCATCGTCGCCTCGCTGGGGCAGGTGACGGGCGCGGGTATGGCCACGATAGTCGGTGTGGTGATCCCCATGATCCGCCTCGCGGCGCACCCCGACCTTTCGCCCGCGATGCAGGGCATCGTGGCGGGCGCGAGCCTGGTGGGAATCATGGTCGGATCGGTGCTTTTCGGCGCGTGGAGCGACCGTCGGGGATATCTGTTCTTCTTCAGGCTGTGTCCCGCCATAATACTGCTTGCCGCGCTGTATGCCTTCTTCGCCGACAGCGTGCACTCGCTCGTGGGCTCGCTCTTCGTCATGGGCCTTGGCATCGGCGGCGGATACAGCCTTGATTCCGACTACATATCGGAGATCATGCCGCGCCGTCTGCGTCTGGTGATGGTGGGCGTGGCCAAGGCCTCGTCGGCCGTAGGCAACATCGTCATGGCCGCGGCGGGATTCTATCTGCTCAGGGTGTGGGGCACGCCCGACCATTGGAACCGCCTGCTGCTTCTGGTGGCCGTAATGGCTGTCATAATGCTGCTGTGCCGCATACGATTCGAGCAGAGCCCCGGGTGGCTCATGGCGCACGGACGTGCTGAAGAGGCCGAGCGCGCCGTGCGCTACTTCCTCGGCCCCGACGTGCGCATGGGCGAGATCCGCAGCCGTGCCGACCGCAGCGATCGGCCACGGGCGTCGTGGAGCGGGCTGCTTAGGCGCGGCAATGCGGGGCGCATCGTCTTCAGCGGCGTGCCGTGGGCTTGCGAGGGCTTCGGCGTCTACGGCGTGGGGGTGTTCCTGCCCGTGCTGATCATGGCGCTGGGGCTCGACCCCGCCTCGACGGGCGCGTTCGACCACATAGTCTCGTCGGTCAAGACGAGCACATATATAAATATGTTCGTATTGCTGGGATTCGTCGCGGGGCTGCTGCTGGTGAACCGAATCTACCACGTGAGGATGCAGACATGGGGTTTCCTGCTCTGCTCGGCGGGTCTCGGACTGCTGCTGGCGGGATACGAGCTGCACCTCTCCAAGTGGACCATGATAGCGGGATTCATGATATTCGAGCTGTTCCTCAACGCGGGTCCGCACCTTATGACGTTCATCATTCCGCCGCAGATCTACCCCGTGGCCGACCGCGGTGCGGGCAGCGGACTGGCGGCGGCATTCGGCAAGGCGGGCGCCGTCGTAGGCGTGGCGGCCGTTCCTCTGCTGCTCAAGTGGGGCGGCATAGCCGCCGTCATGTCGGTGACGATAGCCGTGCAGCTTGTCGGTGCCGCCGTCACCGCCTTCGTCGGGCGCAGAGTGCTGCCTGCGGCGCCTGCGGGGACGAACCCCGAGCTGCGTCACGACGTGTGATCCGCGCCCTACCGCGTCGGCGCGTATTTCATTCGGCACGGGCGTTCGAGCCCGCACGCCTCCAGCAGCCGACTGTCGGCGAAGATGCTCTCCGTGTCGCCGTCGGCCGCTATGCGCCCCTCGTGCATCACTATGGTGCGGGGGCACAGATCGGGGATCATGTCCATGTCGTGGGTGGCGATGAGCATGGTGTGGTCGAAGCGGGCGAGCAGATCGATTATCTGACGTCGGGCGCGGGGATCGAGATTCGACGTGGGCTCGTCCATTACCAGTATCGACGGCTCCATGGCCAGCACCGTGGCTATGGCTGCCGTCTTCTTCTGTCCGCCCGAGAGGCGGTAGGGTGCCGCGTCGCGCAGCGCTTCGGCGCCCACGGCCCGCAGTGCCCGCGTCACGCGCTCCCCAATCTCCTCGGGGGTGAGTCCCATGTTGGCGGGACCGAACGCCACATCCTCGCCGACGGTGGGCATGAACAGCTGGTTGTCGGCATCCTGGAACACCAGTCCCACCGTCTGCCTTACTATGTGCAGAGTCTTGCGCGTGACGGTTATGCCGCCCATGACCACGCGGCCGCCCGAGGGCAGCAGCAGTCCGTCGGCATGCAGCAGCAGGGTCGACTTGCCTGCGCCGTTCATCCCAACCAGAGCGGCCTTCTCGCCGTGTCGGAGGGTGAACGACACACCCCGCAGGGCCTCGTGCCCGTCGGGGTAGGAGTAGCGTACGTCGTCGAATTGCAGAAAATGGTGACTCATAACGGAAAAACCTATTATATAAACATCGCCGCCAGCCGCTCGGCGGGATACAGCGTCCGCACGGCCAGCAGCGCGGCGCACCATGCTGCGAGAATCGCCGTGTCGCGCCGCCGCCACCTCTCGCCGTCCGAGTCGGTGGCGGGGATGCGGCCCGTGAATCCGCGTGCGAGCATGGCGTCGTGTATGCGCTCGGCACGGTCGAGGCTGCGGACGAGCAGCTGCCCGACTGTCTCGGCCCACATCCCTAAAGGGTAGGAGCGGCGTCCGTAGCCTCGGCTGTCGCGTGCGCGCAGCATTTCGAGCGTCTCCTCCGAGAGCAGACGCAGGTAGCGGAACACGAACAGCAGCTGCGAGGTGAACAGCGTCGGAACGCCCAACCGTTGCAGGCTGCGGCAGAAGCGCAGATAGCCCGTCGTGCGGATCAGCACGATCAGCATCTGCACCGACAGCATGCCGCGCACGAGTATCGACACGAACACGATCCACCCTTCGGTGACGTTCACGCCCCACATGCGGAAAACCGTGTCGCGCAGATATATCGGATTGAACATGCCTATCATGGCGGCGAACGGCAGCACCGCGAGCGAGCGGCGGAATACCGAGCCGTAGCCTATGCCGCCCGCCGCGGCGGCCGCTATGGGAAAGAGGGCGTAGAGCAGCAGTTCGGACAATCGGACGAGCGGCACGGAGAGCATCGCGACGAGGTAGAGCGTCGCGGCCGCGGTCTTGGCCCGCGCGTCCATGTCGTGGAGCGGGCTTCGGCTCTGCGCGGCACGTTCCACGTCGTCGAGCGTGCATAGGAGGCGTTGCAGTCTCTCCTTCATCGGCGCCGTACGCTCCGCAGGATCCCCGAGATGCCCAGAGCCGCGACTATGATCGCGCCGCTGCCTATCACTCCCGCCGCCGAGGCGTTGTAGTCGGGCATGACGGCCGTGCGTTCGACCACGGCGGCCGCGGCTCGGTGAAGGCGTCCGTCGGCACCCTCGGGCTCGGGCGTTCCCGCCGTCCTCTCCACCGACCATTCGAGTCCGTCGGGATCCGACGAGGCGATCCGCGAGATGCCCCCGAGAAACAGTGCCGCCAGTGCCACCGCGACGGCTGTGCGTACAAGGGAGCGGCTTTTCGGCTGCGCGATATCCGCCGCGGTATCCGTCATCAACTCGGGCCTGTAGCGGCGTACCACGCAGAGCACGGCGGCGGTGGCCGCGCCCTCGCACAAGCCTATGACCAGATGTATGGGCATCATGAAGAGCAGAAAGCGCCCTGCGGGCAGAGCCGTTATGCCCGACAGCTCGGTCTCGGCCGTCACGGCCGCGGCCCCCATTTCCAGAGCCGCCACGGAGGCGAGTATCGAGGCGGTGAAGATGCGGGCCGTCGACGCGCCGCGCCGCATGAGCGGACGGAACACGAGCGGATAGGCGACCAGACACGACAGCGCGGCCATGTTGAAGATGTTGCACCCCAGCGCCAGAAATCCGCCGTCGGCGAACACGAGGCATTGCAGGACGAGCACCGAACAGAGCGTGACGAACGCCGCCCACGGCCCGAGCAGCGCCGCGAGCAGTATGCCGCCCACGATGTGGCCGCTCGACCCCGTGCCCGGGATGGAGAAGTTTATCATCTGCGCGGCGAAGATGAAGGCTCCCATGACCCCCATCATCGGTACCGTGTGACGTTCCCGCCGTGCGTCGGCGTCGGCATCGTCTTCGGCCCGTCGGCCCACCTTGCGGACAGCGACGGCTATGAGTGCTGTCGAAACGGCTCCCGTCGCCGCGAATACGGCGGGGGATACCAGTGCGTCGGACATGTGCATGGCGTGTGCGTCGTTATCGGTTCAGATGTTTTTTGTTGTCGGCGTTCCAGTTCGAGTGGTCGGGCTTCTCCGCCTCGTCGAACTTCAGCAGAGGCAGCAGGAACAGCCACGTGACGATGCAGAACGGCGCGGTCAGGGTGGCTATCCCCAGCGGAGCCGTCAGGGTGTCCATTCCCGCCTGCATGAATACGGTGACCGTTATTCCTAACAGTGCCCACACCGCCGAGCGCGCGGAGGGCTTGTAGAATACCGTGGCCAGGGCTATGGCCGTAAGCACGGGGCTGAAACCGTAGAGTCCGCCCGCGATGTCGGAACCCGAGGCGCCGAAGGCCAGAGCCACGACCAGCGCCACGGCCGAACCTATGGCCGCCCACAGTGCCGCCCAACGGTTGCCGAGCATGAGTCCTATGAGAAAGAGCAGTCCCGCCACCCACGAATCGATGAGGAACACCTGCCCTATGCCCTTGAGCCAGTAGACGAGCAGATGCCACGGTCGCATGTCGACGGCCGAGGATACCGCCTCGGGCAGCGTCGGGTCCGACATGTGCTCGGCCCCTATGCCGTTCATCGCGCGGGCCGCGAGCAGGAATATCCACGTGCAGAACACGAACGGGAAGGTGAACGAATTGACTTTCCACGGAGCCATCACGTTGTTCATGGCCGTGCGCACCCACACCGTGAGCGCCGAGCACAGCACGAGCGCGAGCCACATCCACACGGTGTTGCCCATGAAGGTGGGGAAGGCGCATCCGACCAGCACCCCGTTGAATCCCCAGAGTCCCTGTATGCCGTCGCCCGCGGGCAGGCCGAGCAGGCGCCCCGTGAGGGTCGACACCGCCAGTCCGAGCAGCGCGCCCCAGGCCACGATGCCCGTTCCCGAGGCGAACGAACCCCAGAATATGCCGCAGAGGAAGAGCAGCCCCGTCCATTCGCTGTTCTGGAACATCACCTGTCCCGCGCCGCGCAGCATCGAACGTAAGAATTGCGCGGGCGACGCGGCCGCCTCGTGTGTCATCATCGTTTTGTTTGTCATAGTGATAGATTTAGTGGTTAATATTCGTTTTCCTACCTCCACGGGAATTCCTCGGGCAGGGGGCGCCCCTTCACCTGCGACCGCACCGCCGAGCAGAACCCGCGCACGAGCCGCTTTACGGGCTGCGTCTCCGAGCCGAGCACCTTGTAGAGCAGCCCGCAGCCGTTGGGCAGACGCGAGATGCCCGCGGCCGTCGAACTGCGGTCGTCGATGAACGCCTCGGTGGCGTCGTATATGGCGTCGGCATGCTCGGGCGGCGTGAGCAGCACTACGTTGGCGAAGACGTCGAAGCCGTTCATCACGCCCACCGTCGAGGGCGACGCCTCGGCGGGACGTATGACGAACTTCTCGCGGAACAGCCGCTCGCCGTCGGGGCGTCGGGCGCGCGTGCATACCGAGAGTATGTCGTAGCGGAACCTCTCGCCGTCGCCGAAGTATTTGCGGCCGCTCATGTATATCTCGGCGTAGACCAGCGTGGCCGTGGGGTCGATCTCGATAAGGGTGTCGGATATGAAGCGCGTGTGGCGGCAGGGGATGGTCGGCTCGGGCAGGTACTCCATGTAGGCGCCCGCCTCCAGCGTGAACCGCTGCGTGAGTCCCGAGAAGTTGTGGCGCATCTCGGCCAGCTTGGTCGCCGCGCCCGTCGAGATGTGGGCGTATGCGTCGCGACGCACGACGAAATGCTGCTCGTAGCGGTCGCCGTCGACGTTGGGCCCTCCCGACGAGAGGATGTAGACGCACGGCATCTCGGGCATGGCCTCGTCGAAATAGAGCGCCTGCTGGACTATGAGGGGCGCGTGCCGCTCCCAGTCGCGCATTATCGATCTGCCGTCGGCATCCAGCTCGAAGCCCAGACGCAGGAGGCCCTTTTTCCCTGGCGCGCCTACGTGCATCGCCTTCGGCTCTTCGAGGTAGGGGCGCATCTCGCGCGCCGCAGCGAACGCCGCGGTCATGCCTCGGCGGGTTGTTCGGCCTTGCGGTCGAGATCGAACAGTGCCATGTCGCGGATCATCTCCACCAGCGGCTCGATGCCCTCGCCCGTCATGCAGTTGGTGAAGACGAAGGGTTTGCCCGGGCGCATGGCCTCCGAATCGCGGCGCATCACCTCCAGATCGGCATGCACGTAGGGCGCAAGGTCGGTCTTGTTGATGACCAGTATGTCCGACTGCGAGATGCCCGGGCCGTCCTTGCGGGGGATCTTGTCGCCCGCGGCCACGTCGATGACGTAGATGAAGAAATCGACCAGCGCGGGGCTGAAGGTGAGCGTGAGGTTGTCGCCGCCCGATTCGATCAGCACCACGTCGCCGTCGGGGAAACGGGCCTCCATCTCCTCCACGGCAGCTATGTTCATCGAGGGGTCCTCGCGCACGGCGGTGTGGGGGCATGCGCCCGTCTCGACGCCTATGATGCGTTCCTCGACCAGGATGCCCTTCAGCATGCGGCGCACGTGTTTGGCATCCTCGGTGGTCACCACGTCGTTGGTTATGACCAGCACCTTGTATCCCATGTCGAGCAGGCGCGGGGTGATGGCCTCTATGAGGGCGGTCTTTCCCGATCCCACGGGGCCGCCGATTCCTATTCTGCAAGTAGAGTTCATAAACTGTTAACGCTTATTTAAGAATTGGTTTTATTGTAAAGTCTGTTCGCCGACGGCGGCGGGAGTGCGACAGCAGTCCGCCGCGTGGGGGCGGCGGCGAACTGCCGACATCGCACTGCGATGTCGATTCTTAATTCATGAACATACGCGACGAGCCCTTCTCGTGCATCGAGGCCAGAATGTCGGCCTGCGGCGCGAAGGCGTGCATCTCGTCGATCGTCATGTCGCGAATTTCGTCGTAGAGAGAGTCCGTGCGGTCGCCCAGACGGTAGAGTATCCGTTGCGTGTCGTAGTGCGACACCCTCACGCAGCGCAGGGCCGCGCCGAGCACCATGTTGGCCGTACCGTAGCAGTGCGAGGCGAAGAGTCCGCGCTCGGATATGCCGCATGCGGCGAACAGAATGCCCTGCGCCACGGGGTAGGAGCCTTCCGCCGCGCCGCGCTTCACCTCGCCGAGCCATCGCGACATGATGCCGTCGTCGACCAGCAGCGCCGCCAGCTCGGCCAGCTTGCGCCCCATGCGCCGCAGCATCTGCCGCGCCTCGGCGTTCATCTTGCAGAGCATCAGGGCGCGGTCGGCTTCGGCTATGCCGTCGTAGTCGAAGCTGAGGCGGCTGCGGCAGGCGTGCAGGGCCGCTATGCCGTCGGTGTGCGCGGTCTGCCGCACCATGTCGAGCACGTATTCCTCCAGCGTGGCGGCGTCGCGGACCAGCCCCGTCTGCGCGGCGGTCTCCAGACCGTTCGAAAACGAGAAGGTGCCCACGGGCAGCGCCGAGTCGGTGAGCTGTACGAGGCGCATCGCCTCGGCGATTGACTGACGCGACGGCTTCATCGCTGCACGGCGTGTTCGTGGTGGTGATGGTGCACGTCGGCGTCGGGGCCCGTGCCGCCGAAAAGACGCCGCGTCTCGTGAGGCGCCAGGTAGGGGATGATCTCCGACCCGGGGACGAACGAGTAGGCCACGCCCTCGAAGTGGTGGGTGCGCATGACGCTCTCCATCACCTTCCTGTCCACCGTGAGCGGAACATATACTTTGGTACCCTTCACCACGGCGGGCCAGTGCTGGTTGCCTATGGCGTGGCCGAGTTCGAGCGCTATGCGTATCAGCGTGCGGCTCGACTCGCCCTCTAATGACGAGAGGTCGGCCACCATCACGTCGTTCAGACGTATGCGCACCGCCGCCATACGGCGGCTCTCGGGCAGGTATTCGATTATGTCGCCGTCGGCGAGCTGCGTGCGGCGCTGCAATGCCACGGCATAGCGGTTGCCGTGCTCGCCGTCGACCACGAAGCGGCTCTTCTGCGCCGTCCACTGGTCGAGATCGATGTGCTCCACCTCGGCGTCGGCCGCGCGTGCGGCCCATTGGGGATCGTTGATGTTGCCTATTATTTCGGTATAGATTTTCATCCTATCGAGGTTTGTAAGTTTACGATATCGGCCGTGAACCCGCGCGGGGCCCACGGCCGAAAGGTCATGCGCGGATCAGCTGAACCAGTAGAGCTGGGCCAGCGAGAATTTCTGCGCGGGTTTGACGTAGGCGTGCACGCCGTTCACCATCACCGCGAAGGTCTCGGGGTCGACGTCGATGTTGGGCATTCCGCCGTTGAGCACCATATCGTATTTGGTGAGTTGGCGGGTGCGGCGCACGGGACGCACCGTGCGGTGCAGGTGCAGACGCTCCTTTATGCCGCTCTCGCATGCCGCCGTCGACACGAACGATATGCCCGTTTCGGGCAGTGTGCGTCCGAAGGCCCCGTACATGGGGCGGTAGATGCAGGGCTGCGGCGTGGGGAGCGAGGCGTTGGGGTCGCCCATGTTGGCCCAGTTTATCATTCCGTTCTTTATCACCATCTTGGGCTTGGCGCCGAAGAACTGCGGCTCCCACAGCACCAGATCGGCCACCTTGCCCTTCTCGACCGAACCCAGATAGTCCGACACGCCGAAGGTTATGGCGGGGTTGATCGTGATCTTGGCTATGTAGCGCAGCACGCGGAAGTTGTCGTTGCCCTCGGCATCCTCGGGCAGGCGTCCGCATGCGTTCTTCATGAACGAAGCCATCTGGAACGTGCGCATGAACGACTCGCCCACGCGGCCCATGGCCTGCGAGTCGGACGACACCATCGAGATCACGCCCAGATCGTGCAGCACGTTCTCGGCGGCCTGCGTCTCGGGACGCACGCGGCTCTCGGCGAAGGCCACGTCCGAGGGGATCTTGGGGTTGAGGTTGTGGCACACCATTATCATGTCGAACAGCTCGGCCTGCGAGTTCACGCCGAAAGGCAGCGTGGGGTTGGTCGACGAGGGCAGCACGTAGGGCATCGACGCCACCTTCAGCAGGTCGGGGGCGTGACCGCCGCCCGCACCCTCGGTGTGGTAGGTGTGGATGGTGCGGCCGTCCATGGCCGCTATGGTATCCTCCACGTAGCCGCCCTCGTTGAGCGTGTCGGCGTGGATGGCCACCTGCACGTCGTAGCGGTCGGCCACGCCGAGTGCGGCGCGTATGGCCGCGGGGGTCGAGCCCCAGTCCTCGTGGACCTTGAATCCGCAGGCGCCCGCCTCGATCTGTTCCTCCAGAGGCCCGTCGACCGAGCAGTTGCCCTTGCCGAGCAGACCCACGTTCACGGGCAGCCCCTCGACGGCTTCGAGCATGCTCTCTATGTTGCGGCGGCCCGAGGTTATGGTGGTTCCGTTGCTGCCGTCGGTGGGACCTATGCCGCCGCCGAAGAGGGTGGTTATGCCGTTGCTCAGGGCGGCGTAGGCCTGCTGCGGCGATATCATGTGCACGTGACCGTCGATGCCCGCCGCGGTGAGGATAAGGTGCTCGCCCGAGATGGCGTCGGTCGCGGCGCCCGTCACCAGATCGGGGTGCACGCCGTGCATGATGTTGGGGTTGCCCGCCTTGCCTATGCCTGCTATCTTGCCGTCCTTGATGCCCACGTCGGCCTTCACCACGCCCAGTTTGGCGTCGATTATGGTCACGTTGGTTATCACCAGATCGAGCGAACCCTCCTTCGAGGTCATGGTGTTGGCCAGACCCATTCCGTCGCGGAGGGTCTTGCCGCCGCCGTAGACCACTTCGTCGCCGTACTCGCGCAGATCCTTCTCGATCTCGACGTAAAGATCGGTGTCGCCCAGACGTATCTTGTCTCCGACGGTGGGGCCGAAGAGATTGTTGTATTCCTGTCTTGAAATTGTTGCCATGATGTTTTACTGTTTCCGATTTGCGTTTCTGCCGTTGCGATGCGCGGCGTTGTCATTGTTTTCGGGCTGCGCCTTCTTCGCGGCGGCCTCGGTGTCGCATGCCGATGTGCTCTTGAATCCCGCGTGGCGCATTCGGCGCAGCGCGCGCATGTGTGCGGGATAGTATACGGGACGGTCCTCTATGCCCGTGTAGCCCTTCGTGAGTCCGTTGAAGCCTATCACGCGGCGCTTGCCCGCATAGGCCACCAGCTCGACCTGCTTCTGGTCGCCCGGCTCGAATCGTATGGCCGTGGTGGCGGGGATGTTGAGATGGCAGCCGAACGCCGCGTCGCGGTCGAACTCCAGATAGCGGTTCACCTCGAAGAAGTGGAAGTGCGAACCCACCTGGATGGGGCGGTCGCCCGTGTTGCGCACCGTAACGCTCGCGGTGCTGCGGCCCGTGTTGTACTCTATGGCCTCGTCGGCGAGGATCACGCCGCCCACGGGTACCGACTGTCGGGGCGCGAAGCCCTCGCGGTCGGGGTAGAGGCTATTGGAAGATGCCGACTGCATTCGCTTCTTTCTCCGCACGGTCGGCTCGGCGGCGGGAGTCGTTTTCTTTGTATTCATGGTTGTATATGATTGTCGGATTTACATTATTCTAATGTACCTTGTTCGGAGTGCAGCGACCGAAGTCCCCTCCCGAGGAGGGGATTTAGGGGTGGGTCAGATCTGCAAACGCGGCCCGCGGCCGCGGGCGGACGGCCCTCGGATTCGGTTTTGCGGCGGTGAAATTTCGGTACATTGAAATATACGGTTTCATTACTTGATAGGATTGTGGATGCTCACCAGACGCGATCCGTCGGTGAATACGGCCTCGACCTGCAACAGGCTTATCATGTCGGCCACGCCCTCCATCACGTCGCTGCGGGTGAGCACGGAGGCCGCGCCTTTCATCACTTCCTCCACGGTCTGCCCCTCGCGCGCAGCCTCCAGTGCGGTGGAGGTTATGTAGGCTACGGCTTCGGGATAGTTGAGTTTCAATCCCTTTTTCAGACGCCGTTCGGCTATCATCCCGAGCGAAAGCAGCGTCAGTTTGTCAATTTCTTTAGGTGTCAGATGCATAATTCACAACTTTTACGATTGTTTTTGGGGCAGATGCGGAAAGCGGCTTTGCCCGATGTACGACATTTGTAAAACAAATCGCATGCCATGCGTTTTATCGCGCGGGCTGAACACCGTCGGCACCGAATTTGCGTCTGTTTAGTATATTTGCAGTTATAAAGACAATCTGATATTATGTTCAAAGCAATGATTATCGCGGGTCTGGGGGGCTTCATAGGCACCTGCCTGCGCTTTCTGACGGGTAAATTCTTTCATGCCGTAACGACGTCGGCATTTCCCTGGGGTACCTTTTCGGTGAATGTGATCGGCAGTTTCCTGATAGGAATATTTTTCGGTCTGGCCGAGAGGTCGAACGTCATATCGCCCTCGATGAACGTCTTCCTCATCACGGGATTCTGCGGCGGTTTCACCACCTTCTCGTCCTTCGCCGACGATATGTATCTCATGCTGCAACAGCGTCACTGGCTGTCGTTCGGGCTTTATGTCGGGCTAAGCTTCCTGCTGGGACTTGCCATGGTGTGGCTCGGCCGCTCGATGGTCAAGGCGTCGTAGAATCGCGCGCGGCGGCCGACAGCGCGTGTGCGGCAACGAAAAAGGCTGCTTCCCGTGTGGGAAGCAGCCTTTGTTTCGTGAAGCGAAGCGTGTGCTTACAGCTTGCGCAGCCAGATGTTGCGGAAGCTGATAGGCTCGCTGGGGTCGCCGTGGCTCTGCAACCTGATGGGACCGTCGCCGTGCTTCACCACGCGGGGATGACCTATGTATTCGGTGGTACCGCGGATAGTGAAGTTGTTGAGCAGCAGGATGCCGTTCTGGATCACCGTGACGGTGGGAGCCACCTTGTAGGTGCCGTCCTCGTTGAATACGGGGGCGTTGTAGATGATGTCGTAGACGTTCCATTCGCCGGGCTTGCGCATGGCGTTGGCCAGGGGGATCACCTGCTTGTAGACGCTGCCCGTCTGGCCGTTGGCATAGGTCTCGTTCTGGTAGCAGTCGAGAATCTGTATCTCGTACTTGTTCTGGAGGAATATGCCGCTGTTACCGCGCGACTGGCTCGATCCCGTGATGTTCTCGGGCACCTGCCACTCGATGTGGAGCTGGAAGCTGCCGAAGCTCTCGCGGGTCTGGATGTCGCCCTTTTTCTTGTTGACGGTGAACACTCCGTCGTGCACGTCCCACTCGGCGGGACCTCCGTTGCTGCTGCTCGACCATGCGCTCAGGTCCTTGCCGTCGAAGAGCACCACGGCGTCCGACGGTGCCGAGTTGGTGGCGCTGTCGCCCGGGGTCACCACTTTGGGCTGCGGAGTCCAGAACTCGGTCATGGCGGGGCGCATGCCCTCGGGTTTGGGGTACTCCTTTTTCTCTTGTGCCGTGGCGCCGACGACCGCTGCGAGCGTCAACGCCGAAAGAAGAATCTGCTTTTTCATCTTTTGATTATTTTAGGTTTGTTCGTTTATTAAAGTGAAGCAAAGATACGAAAAGTCGAGCGCAGAAGCAAACCGAAGGTTTGATTATGCCGAGACGGAGTATCTAAGGCGAAGCCAAAGATACGAATAAGCCGAATACAAAAACAAACTTGTTTGGATTTTGTTGAAGTGGCGTGTGTAGAATTTATCTTCGGCGGCTGCGGGAGGGGCGCACCAAAGGTGCGAGCCGCCGAAGATAACGCCGCTCCGCGGCGCAGTTGTTCGGGCCTCCGTGCGGCGAGGTTGCGTCACGCAGCCTCGGTTTTTGGCATGCTGTTCGCCGACGGCGGCAGGAATGCGACAGCAGTCCGCCGCAGTGGGGCGGCGGCGAACTGCGCGGTTCGAAGAACCGCAGGCGTCGTTAATGGGAAAGTTTTCGGGCAGCAGCCTGCGGGGAC
>CAUHCL010000038.1 GCA_959604655.1 uncultured Alistipes sp.
ACATACACCGCGAGGTGGCGCCCCTGCCCCTCTCCGCCGCCGAGCTCGACATCGGCATGTGCGGACGCCTCGTCACCGTCGGCCCGCTGCGATTGGTCACCGACGGGGAGCATGCAGAGGGTTGGAACGTGAATCGCGAAGGCACATGGAGCGGATACAATTTCTTCGCCGACGAGCGCGGCACGACCATAGCCGTATACACATCGGCCTATGCCGACTATGCCGCCCGCCGCGTTCCCGAAGGACAAACGGCCCTGACGGGCATACTGCAATACGGCAAAGCCGACGGCGAGGACTGTTTCATGATAAAGATGCGTGACGAGAATGACTGCACACCCTACGATTAAGCTCCTTGCGGCGGTTCTGTGCCTTCTCTCTCTGCTGGCGGGCTGCTCCGACCGCGCCGCGGGGGAATATCCCGACGCCCCCTACGGCTCGGTATCGATAGCCTACCTCAAATCGCTCGCCCGCGCGGCATCGACCGTCATCACCGACGACATAGCGGTCACGGGCTACGTGGCTGTCAACGACCTCTACGGCGAATACACCAAGGCGATAATCATCTGCGACGACAGCGGCGGTATAGAGATCGCGGTGGATTCGCGCACCACGGCCACGGAGTTTCCCGTGTCGGCCCGCGTCACGGTGCACTGCTCGTCGCTCGCGCTGGGCAACTACGGCGGCCGCACGATTCTGGGCGCCGAGCCCACGGGCGCCTACACCGTCGACCGCATTGCCGCCTCCGATTTCGGCCGCTACTTCCTCATCGACCGATCGGCTCCCGCCGCCGTAAAGCCCAAGCGCATAACGATCGGCGACCTGACGCCCGAAACGGTCGGCAGTCTCGTAGAGCTATGCGATGTCACTTTCGCGGATCGGGCGGGTGCGGCGTGGTGCGACACCGACCCCGAGACGGGCGAATACATCACCACCTCGCGCATGGCCTGCGACCGCGCGGGCCGTTCCATAGCCGTACGCACCATCGCCGACTGTCTCTATCGTGCGGAACCGATTCCGTCGGGTTACGGAACGCTGCACGCCGTGGTGGAGTATTTCAACGGCGAATATTCGTTGCGGATAGCAAATCACGGAATAGATTTCGGAGAGTGAGCACAGATCGGGAATACCTGCGTCCTACTTGCCGCATTTAATATTTTGCGGCTCTTCGGAGCCGCGCAAACCGCAGCCTCGGCAGCGAACTGCCGACAGCGCCGCACGGTATCGAAACAATACTACTGGTTCTGCAATGCGCTCCAGAGCATATCCTTCAGTCTGGCGATATTGAGTCCCGCCACCGACGATATGAATACCGTCGGCACCCCCTCGGGCAGATGCGGCCGCATCTGTTCCATCAGTTCGTCGTCCAGCATGTCGCACTTGGTAATGGCCAGAAGACGCTGCTTGTCGAGCAGTTCGGGGTTGTATTGCGTAAGCTCGCCGAGCAGAATATCGTAATCGCGCGCGGGATCGTCGCTGTCGGCGGGAATCATGAACAGCAGCACCGAATTGCGCTCTATGTGACGCAGGAAACGCGTTCCGAGTCCGCGGCCCTCGTGCGCACCCTCGATGATGCCGGGTATGTCGGCCATCACGAACGACTTGCCGTCGCGCACCTCGACTATGCCCAGATTGGGCTCCAGCGTCGTGAAGGCGTAGTTCGCGATCTTGGGTTTGGCGGCCGACACCACCGAGAGCAGAGTGCTCTTGCCCGCATTGGGGAAGCCCACGAGTCCGACATCGGCCAGCACCTTGAGCTCCAGAACGAAAGCGCCCTCGTCGCCCTCCTCCCCGGGCTGCGCGTAACGCGGCGCCTGATTCGTGGCGCTCTTGAAGTGCCAGTTGCCCAAGCCTCCGCGGCCGCCCTTGAGCAGCACCAGACGCTCGCCGTCCTCGGTCACCTCGCCCACGTACTCCATCGTCGTCGAACCGTCCTCGTTCTCCACCACGCGGCGCGCCACGGTACCCAGCGGCACGGGAATGACTATGTCGGCGGCATCCTTGCCCGTCGAACGCGCTCCGTGGCCGCCCTCGCCGTCCTCGGCGAACTGGTGACGCTGGTATTTGAGGTGGATGAGAGTCCAGTACTGGCGGTCGCCCTGCAACACTATGCTGCCTCCCTTGCCGCCGTCGCCGCCGTCGGGACCTCCGAACGCGACGAATTTCTCGCGGCGGAAATGACACGAGCCTGCGCCGCCGTGACCCGAGCGGGCAAATATCTTCACATAATCGACAAAGTTCGAACCTGCCATAATATTGATCGTATAACGGAGTTTTACATGCGGCGTAACGGTTGTCGCACGGCATCTTACGGCCGCGAATTCATCCGCGGCGCAAAGATAGCTCTTTCCCTCCAAACCGCCAAATCATCCCCCGCATCGGGGCAGATATCCGCACCGCACAAGCTCATCCTCGCTACCGATCCTGCGAACCGTACCGCCCGACAGCAGCAATATGCCGTCGGCGCAGTCGGCGACATGACGGAACATATGGTCCGACAGCAAAATGCCCTTCCGCTCCCGTTCCTCGCGGATGATCCGCTTCACCGCTTCGATATGCACGGGCATGACCTGCGAAAACGGCTCGTCCAGCATGACGAACATCGAATCGCTGCGCACCACGGCATAAAACCCTACCAAACGGCGCTCGCCGCCCGACATACGGCCCACTCTCGCGTTACGCAGGTGCCCGAGCGACGGGAAGTCGCAGTAGAAACGATCCTCGTCGACTCCGAAGTCGCGCATGACATCGCCCGTCCGCAGCCGCGGCGGGATGAAATCGCCCTGCGGCAGATAGCGCAGCTCGTCCGACGAAAAGCACGTCCGCCACACGGAATCGATGCGCATCGACTTGAAATCGCACTTCAGCCGTCCGCCGATTATCCTCATAAGACAGCTCTTGCCCTCGCCGTTGCGGCCGAGAAGAGCCGTCACCTCGCCCGTACGCATACTCGCGTAAGCGCCGCGCAGAACAGCACGATCGCCGAAACTCAGCTCCACCGAATCCGCCTCCAGAATATGTATCTCCGTCTCTTTCATCACATCCGCGCCGCCACGGCGAGCATTACGAGAAACACCGCGTAATCCGCAGCGGCCACGCTCCACAGCATCGCACGCGGTCCGACTCCGAGATTTGCATAATAATCCAGCTCGCGCCTTTTGTTCGACTGCGACAGCAGCACGATCATCGCTGCCGAGACTATAACTCGGCCTATGCACAACACGGTCGTAATATCTCGGCCCGCCACGAAGCGGGCGTAGGTCAGCCCTGCCGACACCGCAATGCCGAGAAACATTATCGTGTCGCGCCAGAAGCGCAACACATATTTCATTCCGTTCAGAATTTCCATGACACCACGCAATAATAGGTCCGCGGATAGGCATACGTTATCACATCCTCGTGCGGCGCATACACCGTCCGCGCGCCGCTCGCATAACGGCGTATGCGCGACGATTCGTAGCCGCTGCGCACGATATCCCTGCTGCCCAGCAGGTTCCGCACCGACAACGTGGCCACTATCCGCGAACGCCCCGCGCGGAACCAGCGCGACACCGAGGCATCGACCGTCACGGCATCGCCCAACCGCTGCTGGTCGACGAAACGGCGGTACATTTCCTCCGATGCGGCAGCCTGCCTCGCCACTCGCTCGGTACGCCGCACGAACGACGGGTCGACATAGCGCGCCGCCACGGCCTGCACGCTGCACGAGGCGGCCCAACCCTTGTAATCGAGATAGGTTATCGCCGCCGTTCCGCACAACTGCGGAGCGCCGCCCACCGTGCAGTCGCCCATGTAACTCTCCGAAAGCAGACTCACGATCTCGTTGTCGGCATCGCGGTAATGCGTCACCAGCGGATTCTCCGAATAGACATAACGCCCAGCCGAAGCGGCGACGTCGGCCCGCAGACGTCGCGAGAGACGCACTTCGGCGGCAAGCTCCGCTCCGTATGCAAGGGTACCGATACGCGACACGTCCACGTCGCAATACTCGCCCGATAGGTCGTCGTAGGCGCGGAAGGTTCGGCGGCCGTGACGCACGGAGGCGGCATACAGCGTCATGACCAGATCGGCCGTCGGCGACGAGTATCTGTAATTGGCCTCCACGCCCCGACGCAACTCGGCTCTGCGGTCGTCGACCATACGATTGTTGTACTGCGGATTGAGAAACAGATCCTCGGCATCGGGAGCCGCGGATGATGCAAAGGCCGCCGCACTCAGGTAGTGCCTCGGCGAAAAGACATACCCCGCACCCGCCTTGACGGCATAAGGCGCAAACCGCTCGGACGAAGAACGGCCGTAGGATCCGTCGCCCGCGAAAAGCTCCTTTTCGTAGTAACCGCGGCGATATACGGTTTCGGCGCCGATCTCCGCCGCGACATCGACATACCACCGTTCGCTGCGGTACTCGAAGCGCGCATCGGCCGACACCGCGCGGTCGACGAGCGAATAATCATACGAGAAACGGTCGCCGTCGCCTATGCGGCGGTCGGGACGGCGCAGATCGTTCTGCGACTTATCGGAATAGGTATCGTCGTCGACAAGATAGTAGTCCAGATCGACCAGATACGCCGCACCCATCATGTCGCGCATCTGTCGGTATCGGCGCGGGGCATCGCAGGCTCCGCGCACGCCGTAGCTTATCGTAAGGTCCTGCCCGAGTTCGGTACGGAAGCGTACCGCCGCCTCGGCATGCGCCGCCCGCTCCACCCGATCGTCGAGCGCATAGACGGCGCCGCGGGCCGACATGCGGTTCTCGCGGTACAGCTCCGTCCAGTTTATCTGCGTGTAATCCTCGCTGCCGCGCCGCCACTCCTCGGCCGTCACCGCGGCCGCCTCGTCGGTGAAGAAACTCGGCAGATAACGGTAGTTGTCGGGCACGGGCGTCATGGCGTCGTACCACCCGAGCGACGAGTAACGCCGCAAACCGAAATAACCTCCTGCCGACACCGAAAGGCGGGTATGTCCCCACGCCTCGGCCGAATACGAGGCCATCACGAACGGCACGCCGTCGCGTCTCACCCGCGAATTGCGCACGCGCCCCTCCTGACGGCCCCACGAGGGGTTATACATCCTGTCACCCGTAAGCTCGAACGCCTCGCGCACCGACCCCGACCTGAGCCCGCGCTCCGAGACGGAGACGGCACCCACCAGTGCCAGAACGCCGCCCGAGTCGAACTCCTTCGCAAGACGCACGCCGCCGTCGATGCCGTCGTTATATACGCCCTTGACATAGAGATCGTCGCCTCCGCGGCCCGCCACATATGCCGACATGCTCCACCCGCGACGCATTACGGCACTGACCGAGGCGCGCACGCCGCCCAGATAACCGCGGCCCGAGAAGAACACGCCCACGTTCGTGCTCGGCATCGGCACACCCTCCGCGGTCGAGAACTCGTCGATGCCCGCCATGCCGCCCATAGCGTCGCGGCCGCGGGCCACGCCCGAGTATCGGTGCTCCGCAAGCCCCAGCCGACGCAACACGGCGACATCCGATCTCCGCACGCCGATTCCGTCCAGGGTTGCCGTTCTTTCCCGATAGCTCATGCCGCGACGGGCGAAAGCCGTATTCGAAAAACGGTATGCCGTAATCTCGTCGAACAGATCGCGGCTGCTCTGCGCGGCACGATAAAAGAGCAGCGTATCGCTCTCCACCGCCTCGCGCACAGCCTCATCGGCATCGATCTTGTAACGCATGTAATCGTCGGTCTCCTGAGCCGAGGCGGTCGCATGCGACAGGACAAGCATCGCGGCGACAATCCCGCCGTATATTTTCCCCGGTGACAGCATATAACGCAAATATACGGATAATTAGTGAACTATGCAATGCCCTCGGGCATTGCTATCTTCGGCGGCTCGCGCTTAAAAGCGCGACCCCCGCAGCAGCCGAAGATAAATTTCAACAGCAGACCGCCCCTCGTCGCCGAGGATAAACAAATACGGCTGCCCGAGCAATGCAGGCAGCCGTTTTCCTAATATGTCGCAAACACTTATATGTTCTCCACCACCTCGCGCAGCAGACGCCAGAACTTGTCGACCGTGGCGATCTCCAGCCGCTCGTCGGGCGAATGCACGCCGCGAATGGTCGGGCCGAACGACACCATCTCCAGTTCGGGATACTTTTCGAGGAACAAACCGCACTCCAGTCCCGCATGCACGGCACGCACCTTGGGCTCCACACCGAACAGACGGCGATAGCACTCCTCGGTAAGGCGCAGCAGCCGCGAATCGGGATCGGGGGTCCACCCGGGATACCCGTCCGAATGGGCCACATCGGCCCCCGCCAAGGCGAACGCCGCCTCCACGGTCTGCATGGCATAGAGCTTCGCGCTCTCCACCGACGAACGCTGCGACGTGGTAACCACGATGCGGTCCTCGCCGACGAACTTCACCGACGCCAGATTGGTGGAGGTCTCCACCAACCCCTTCACCGTCTGCGACATGGCTACGACGCCGCTGGCCACGCACATCAACGCCCCCACGAGGCGCCCCTGCGATTCGGCATCCATCACCTCACCCACCTCGGGCATCTCGGTAAGCGACAGACGCATATCGGGATCGGTCGGACGGAACTCTGCCTTCACTTCCTCGGCGAACGCGGCATAACGTTCCTCGAACGCGCCGCGCAACTTCGCGGGAACGCCGAACACCGCGTATGCCTCGCGCGGAATGGCATTGCGCAGGTTACCGCCGTCCATATAGCTCAGACGGGCATCGTAACGGCTCTGCGCCTCGTAGAGCAGACGCGCCGCAATCTTGTTCGAGTTGGCGCGGCCCTTGTCGATATCGTCGCCCGAATGGCCTCCGACAAGCTCCGACACGTCGAAACGATAGAATACATACCCTTTCGGCGCCGCCTCTTTCCTGTAACGGAACTCGGCTACCGTGTCGATGCCGCCCGCGCAGCCGATGAATATCTCGCCCTCGTCCTCCGAATCGAGATTGATGAGGTACTTTCCCGTCAGCATACCCTCGCCGAGCCCGAAAGCACCCGTAAGGCCCGTTTCCTCGTCGACGGTAAACAACGCCTCCAGCGCTCCGCACTTCAGTTCCACGTCGGTCATCATGGCCATAGCCGCCGCCATGCCTATGCCGCAGTCGGCGCCGAGCGTCGTGCCCTCGGCACGCACCCATCCGTCCTCGACACGGGTGCGTATGGCATCGTTTTCGAAATCGAAATCCACGTCCGAATTCTTCTCGCACACCATATCCACATGCGACTGAAGGATAACCGTCGGACGATCCTCATGCCCCGCTGCCGCAGGTCGGCGCATGACCACATTGCCCGCTGCGTCGCGCCTGCACTCCAGCCCGTTACGACGGGCGAACTCCATAAGGTATTCGATGATGCGCCCCTCCTTCTTCGACGGGCGAGGCACGCGCGTAATGCCGTCGAACTGCTCCCACACCGCACGCGGCTCCAAATCTCTGATTGTCATAATTGCTGTTTTACGGATAAAAATCATTACAAAAATACAAAATCCGCACCTATTATCCACCCCAAAGACGATTATATATGTATAATTGCGGCTCTTTAGAGCCGCGCGAGCCGCAGCCTCGCCCCGCGGAGGCTCGCTGTTCGCTTCCTCCGCAGGCTACGGCTCGCAAAAGACGCCCCTCAAGCAAGCTGCTCCGTTAAATATACGATCACGTAAATTTATCCTAAAATAATCCGCACGATATTTGGTTTATACAATAAACCTATTTATATTTGCATCGAGAAAGAGATAACACCGCACGCCGATACAAGGCGTTTTATTCGGACCACGTAGTTTATATCATAAATAACTTTATTAAACACACACAGAAATGAAAAACGAACAACTCTCCGAAACTCAGAGTCTGGAGCTCATCGCCTCGATGATCCGCGACTCGCGCACGCGTCTGGCCCGCAACTCGGGCATGCCGTTCCTCGTATGGGGATACACGACCGTCATCGTATCGCTCTTCGAATTCTTCATGGTGCGCTATGCCGCCGATCCGCAGCCGTGGATGTGGGCATGGTTCGCCATCCCCGTCATGGGCTGGGGCGGAATGAAGGTCTTCTGCCACGATGACCGAGGCGCGCGCAACTACATCGACCGCGTGATATCGGCCGTATGGACCGTATTCGGCATATCCATGTTCGCGGCGGCACTGATGAGCGTCGCCTACCACACCTCGATCCTCTACATCATCGTAACGTTCATAGGCATGGGCACCGCCATCACGGGACTGGTAATACGCGACAGGCTGACCTCTGCGGCGGGATTCCTCGCCATGCTCGCCGCCCAGATCTTCCCGCTGCGCACTTGGATATACATCCGTTTCTCGGAGCATGCCGTCCCGGGGGGAGGTCCCATGAAGTGGAACTCGGAAAACATCCTGATCTTCGCCGCGATATTCTTCCTGCTTATGGTGATCCCGGGCCATATTCTCAACCGCAAAAGCAACCGCACATGTTCAAAGAGCTGAATCCCCTGCTGCATTCGGAACTGAGGCTGGCCGTCATGTCGATCCTCATTTCGGTCGAGAGCGCCGATTTCGTCTACCTGCGCGAACAGACGGGCGCCACGGCGGGCAACCTGAGCGTGCAGATCGACAAATTGCAGAAAGCGGGCTACATTACGGTCGTCAAAGGGTTCAAGGGCCGCATGCCGTGTACCACCTGCACGATTACCGATAACGGGATATCGGCATTCGAGGAGTACGTGGAGGCGCTGAAGAGTTACATAGACAAAACACGATGAGATTTTCGAAAGCGACGGGCGGATAACCGATATCCGCCCGCCGTTTTTTTACCTCGCGCCGCCTGCTCCCGCTGCACCTCCGCCCGAAGATGCGCCTCCGCCGTCGCCGCCCGCTACCGAATCGTCGTTCGATATCGACTTGCGCACGCGCTTCACGTCGGCGCGCTTGTTGCCGAACCGCCACGACAATCCCACGCTGTACGATTCCGACTTGGCGCGCGATTCGTTGCTCGACACATATGTGGGCGTCTCGCCGCGCGACCTGTATACCATGTCGCCGCGGAACGGATTGTTGCCCGATACGGTGAGCGTCAGACGCTCCTTCAGGAACTTCTGCGTCACGTAGAACCCGTAATAGACATTCCACTGCGAATCGCGCGATCCGAGGTACACGCCCGAACGGAACAGCGACTCGTTGATCGACAGCGTGCCGCCCTTCCACAGCTTTATCTCGGCATTCATCGACTCGGAGAATCCCCATCCCTCGGTATCAATGCCCTGCGATTCGAGGCTGTATTTCATCCACGTGCCGCGCATCGACACCGACATCGAGAACTTCTCGTGCGGACGGAACATCAGCATGGCGCTCATGCCCGCGCGACGCGTGCGCAGGTCGTTGGTGATGGTCGAGTACCGTATGCCGTCGTCGCGCATCTCCGAGAAGTAGGTTATGCCGTTGTTCGATATCGCCACCGTGGGCATCAGCGACATGTTCCACTTCTTGTGCATGAAGGCATACTTCAACGTGATGGTGTGGCTCACCTCCGACTTCAGATCGTCATTTCCCGAGCTTATCGACGTGGGCGTCACCGTCTCGTAAGGCGAAAGCTGCCATATCGACGGACGTCCCAGACGCTCGGTGTAGGTCAACGACAGCGAATGACCGAGCGAGGGGTTGAAGCCCACCGACATGTAGGGCACCACGTTCCAGAACGAGTTGTCGAACGAATAGTCGCCCTCGCGCGACGACTTCACGTCGGCGGCATTCCACGTGGCCTCCAGGCGCGCGCCGCCGTTGGCCGACCACTTGGCGCCGTTGTAGTTGTAACCGCCGTAAAGGGCCGCCACATCCTGCGTGTAATCCATGTCGACCGCCTCGGTCACCACGCCGTCCACCGTCGTCCCGTTGGTTGTCGACGACCCGCGGTGCACGTGCTTCAATCCCAGATCGAGGGTGTGACGCTCGCCGAAGCGCTTCGAATAGTCGGTCTGGAACGTATTCTCGATCCAGTCCATATCCTCGGTTTCGATCTGCTTGTAGGCCACATCGCCCGTGTAGGTTATCCGCGAATCCGACTTGTCGGGCGCTATGTCCACGTTGTCCGAGAACGAGAGCGTATGGTTGCCCTCGTCGTCGAAACGGTGCTCGTAGGAGATCGTCGCCGAACCGCCCGTGTAGTCGAACGACGCGTTGCGAACCGACGCATACTCCTGCACAGGGTTGCGGTCGACGTCGCTTATGACAGTCTCGTTCACCGACTTGTTGCGGCCCAGAGGACTGCCGTTCATGCCGCCCTCCAGAGTGAACAGGTTGCGGTCGTTCATCTGATACGAAGCCGACATCGTTACGCCGTAGTAGGCGTTCTCGAACGAGCCGCGCCCCGTACTGCTCTGGTAACGGTTGGCGTCGGACACCAGATTCTCGATCTCGCTCGTTGTGACGCTGTTTTTCATCGGAGAACGGAAATAGCCGCCGTAGCCGTTCAGATCGAACGCGAACTTGCCCGTCTGCAACGCCACGCGCGCGCTTCCGCCGCTCGACTGCATAGCCTCGAAACCCTGACGGTAGCTCAGCGAGCCGTCGAAACCGTCTATGCGGCGCCCCGAGGTTATGATGTTCAGAATGCCGCCCGTACCTTCGGCGTCATACTTCATCGAGGGGTTGGTAATCACCTCTATGCGCTTGATCTGCGATGCGGGCATGCTCTTTATCACGTCCGAGAAGTTGCGGCTTATCACTCCCGACGAATGGCCGTTGACGAGTATCTTGTAATTGCTCTCGCCGTTCATCTTCACGTTGCCCTCGGCATCGATCGTGAGCTGAGGCACCTTGCGTATGATCTCCTCCAGCGTCGAGGTGGCCGCCTGCGGATCGTTGTCCACCTCGTATGTCATCTTTTCGGCCGTGTGGGTTATCAGAGGCTTCTGGATCGTCACCTGCACCTCGTCTATCATCTCGCCCTCTTCGAGCGCCACATCGCCCATGTCGGTATCCTTCGCGGCCTCGACACGCTTCACGGCGGGCTTATAGCCCACCATCGAAAAATGGACGTCGTACGTCCCCGCCTCCTTGAGCGACAGCGTGAAACGCCCCTCGCCGTCGGCATAGACCACGGCATGCGCCGTCGAATCGCGCTCCGCCGAGACCGTGACCCACCCTGCGGGCTTGCCGTCGGCAGCATTCACCGTGCGTCCCGTGATACGCACCTGGGCCGTTGCACCGCCGAACAATACCAGCGCCACGGACAAAACCAAAAAATTCTTCATATGAAATTATAAATCAAACTTGAAACACGATAAGAATAAAACGATCGTCCACGCGATCCATGCCGCAATACCGATCACGACAGCGCGCCCGAAAAGTACGCCGTCTGCGGGGGAGGTCTATATGAATACGCTAAATTCCCCCCCCCTCAATATTTTATGCAAAAAGGACATGTTTTAAGGATTATCGTCTGCAAGTTCGGGTTGTTTACGAATGCAAGTTATACAATTATTTACCGTTCGCAAAACATTTCGCCGTAAAATACGGCCATAACGGAAATATCGCTATATTTGTCTTAAAAGTTCACTTCCATGACAAGATTCATCGTCCTATCCTGCATAGTGCTGTCGTGCATGGCCGTCTCGGCCCAGACCCCGCAAAAAGAGGTCGACCTCACCCGCATGACCTTCGTAAGACAATCGTCGGGGCGCAATTTCTACAACACGGGCAAGGTCATGAGCCGCTTGGCGACCGACGGCGCGCGGCTGTTCCTGCCCAACTCGGCCGACATCGCGGTCGAATGCGACGGTCCAAGCCCCGAACTCGAACAACAGGGGAAGACTCTCCGCATCTCGGCGGGCGATACGGCGACCTCCGCCACGCTGCGCATAGGTGCATTCCACCCCTATCTCTGTTACGAAATCCGCGTCGCCGACATAGACGACGGCGACAGCGCAGGCATCGACTTCTACCCCAACGACGGCCGCGGCACGACGATCCGCACCGTATACGAGCAGGGCCGCGTCGCCTCGTATGCGGTCGCAGACGGCGAAGCGACCCTGCTCGCGCAGAAACAGACCGCACCCGCGGACGACATATCGCTGCGCATACAATACACGGGATTCCGATTCCACGTATTCCGCATCGGCGACGACGGGACCGCCGATCTGCTGTACAGCGCGCAACACGACATGCGCAACATCGACCGTTGCACGACCTACTCGTTCGGAGTACATGCCGCCTTGCCCGCAGGCGGCAGCGTCGCGCTGCACGAGGCACAGAGCCGTCTGACATGCGGCACGGGGCAGGCCGACCCGCAGATCATACAGTACAAGGACGGCACGCCGCTTATCCGCGACGGAAGGCTCTACGTATGCTTCACCACCCGCGGATTCGAGCGCATAATCGATTCCTATCAGGGAGTCTACTCCGTCGACCTCGATTCCTACGAACTGCGTCTTGAAGGCGCTCTGTTCTTCGGCAAGGGCGACGGCATCATGTACGGATTCCACGCCACCAAAGTGGTCTACGACCCCGACGAGGGGAAATACATGGTCATGACCACCACCCACGAGGATACCCATACTCTGGCATATGCCGAGACCGACACCGATCTGCTGCACGGCATACACTATCTGGAGTGCACCGAACTCGACTTCCCGCACAGTTACACCCGCCGACACGATTTCAACACCGAGGATCCCGACTTCTTCTACGACAGCGAGGCCGCGCGCTGGCGCCTGGCCTACTGCGCCCTGAAGGACAAATCCTATGTCACCTACCTCTGCGAGAGCGAGAACTGGAACGGGCCCTACACGCAGATAGCCGAATCGGAGCAGAACAATAACACGGGAATACGCATCGTCACCGTCGGCGGGAGACGCTACGTGCTGAGCGGCGGTCCCGACACGACATTTTACATCTACGACTACCCCACCCTGCGCTACGAAGGGACTTTCCGCCAGCAATATGCCAACGGCGGGTTCCGCGGCTGGCCGACCATAGTCCCCGTGCCTTACGGCAATTACGAACGCTATCTGTGGATCACCTTCGACCGCGGCGCGCAAACGGGACGTTACTCCTACGGCACTCTCTACTTCTACTTGGGCGATCGCATGTCGCGCCGCGAATAACGGCAGCAACGTACCGCAGCTCCACCGTTCCTCGGCGTTCACATCGACGTCGGCGCCCCCCCCCTGCGCGGCAGAAATGGTTTGGGGAGAAGTCGTGCAAATCGCGGCCTGCGGTTCGCCGACGGCGGCAGGAATGCACGAGCCTTGGGCGAGATGCAGTCCGCCGCAGTGGGGCGGCGGCGAACTGCGCGGTTCTTCGAACCGCAAACACAAGAGGCAGTGCGTCATTCCAATCGACAACCTCCCGTTTGCGATGCCAATCCTCGCTTACGCTCGGTGGCATGACGCAATATATTGCAGTCCGCAGGACTGCGCGGGCCGCAGCCTCTGCCCTGCGGAGGCCCGCAACGGAATTCGCATCGTTGCGTTCTCCGCAGGCTGCGCCCCGCCCCTCCACACCGCCGAACCTTATCGGGCAGCTCTTTTTTCGTGACGGCCGAAACCGTCGTTTCTATCAATTAGGCCTCCAGCGCGAAACGCTTGTAAGCTACGATGGTAGCATCCTTGTCGGCCTTTTGAATATACTCGCGGATCGAGATCTTCTCGCCCACCAGAGCCTGATTCAACAGCGTGTTCTCCTCGAAGAACTTGCGCATCTTACCCTCTGCGATCTTCTCCAGAATAGCCTCGGGCTTGTTGGCGTTCTTGGGATCCTGCTTCATCTGCTCCAGAGCGATGGCCTTCTCGTGAGCGACGGTCTCTGCGGGGCAGTCGTTCTCGTCGATCGAGATGGGAGCCATGGCCGTAGCCTGCATTGCAACGGCGTGTGCCACCTCGGCGGGCACCTCCTTGTTGAATCCCAGAACGGTACCCAGCTTCTTGTTGAAGTGCACGTAAGCGTTGCAGTAGGGAGCCTCGATGCGGCCGTAGTAGGCCAGCTCCACCTTCTCGCCCGTCTGACCCGACTTCTCGGTAACCATTTCCTCTACGGTGCGTCCCTCGTCGTTCTTGATGGCAAGAAGCGTCTCCTTGTCGGCAGCGTCGTTCTTCACGGCGATATCCAGAATAGCATTCGCAGAACCTGCAAACTCCTCGTTCTGGGCCACGAAGTCGGTCTCGCAGGCCAGGCACAAGAGATATGCCTTTCCGCCCTCGATCTTGGTAACGACCACGCCCTCGGTAGCGCTGCGATCGGCACGCTTGCTCACCACGAGCTTGCCCTTCTCGCGGATGATGTCCTTCGCACGCTCGTAGTCGCCCTCGGCCTCCATAAGCGCCTTCTTGCAGTCCATCATACCTGCGCCCGTCATTTTGCGGAGCTTCATTACATCTGCTGCTTTGATTTCCATAGTTGTCTTGCGTTAAAGTGTTAATAATTTCTCGTTAGCCGAAAGCCTTACTCGGCCTTCTCCTCAGTGTTCTCCGAAGCGGCAACCACTTCGGCCACGGCAGCCTCCTCGGCATCGACGGCAGCCTTCACGGCCTTCTTGATGCGGGGCTTGCCCTCCTTCTTCGCGGGTGCGGCGTCCTCGGCCTCCTGAGCCTCCTTCTCCTTTTCGAGCTTGCGCTCCTCGGTGCCCTCGGCAATGGCCGCGCACACTGCGTCGAGAATGACGGCTATCGATTTCGAAGCATCGTCGTTTGCAGGTATAACGTAATCGATGTCGGTAGGATCACAACAAGTATCTACCATTGCAAACACAGGGATGCCCAATCGCTTGGCCTCCTTGACGGCGTTGGCCTCCTTCTGCACGTCGATAACGAACAATGCTGCGGGCAGGCGGGTAAGATCGGCGATAGAACCGAGGTTCTTCTCCAGCTTGGCGCGCTGACGTGCGATCTGGAGCTTCTCGCGCTTTGAGAAATTATCGAAAGTACCGTCGCCCAGCATCTTGTCGATGGTGGTCATCTTCTTGACGGCCTTGCGTATCGTGGGGAAGTTTGTAAGCATACCGCCCGCCCAACGCTCCGTAACGTAAGGCATTCCGACGGGTGCCACCTTTTCGGCAACGATCTCCTTTGCTTGTTTCTTGGTAGCGACGAACAGCACGCGGCGACCGCTCTTTGCGATCTGCTTCAGTGCAGCCGAAGCCTCATCTATCTTTACAACGGTCTTGTGAAGATCGATGATGTGGATGCCGTTCTTCTCCATGAAGATGTAGGGGGCCATTTTGGGGTTCCACTTGCGCTTCAGGTGACCGAAGTGAACGCCGGCATCCAATAATGTATTAAAATCTGTACGTGACATTTTAATTTTCTGTTTTAATTTTAATTTCTCTTTTCAACAACCCTTGCGGTAGTGGTCCAAAGACCAATCCCAAAGGTTTTCCGCGACGGAGCAATCCGCAAGTAATACCGAAACGACATATCGCAGTAGTCTCGCCGATTTCCAACTCGCGTCGTGCATTGCCGAAAATCCGGTCTGCCGCGAATTAACGCTTGCTGAACTGGAACTTGCGACGTGCTCCGGGCTGACCGGGCTTCTTACGCTCAACCTCACGCGAATCGCGGGTGAGGAATCCGTTCTTCTTCAGTACCGAACGGAACTCGGCGTCGATCTGACACAACGCGCGTGCGATTCCCATGCGAGCGGCCTCGGCCTGACCCTTGATACCGCCGCCGTCGAGATTGATATCGACGTCGTAGTTCTCCAGCGTCTCGGTAACCATCAAAGGCTGCTTAACCTCGTACTGGAGTATGTTCAGGGGGAAGTAGACTTCGAGAGCCTTACGGTTGATTGTAATCTGTCCCTTACCCGGCTTCACGTATACGCGAGCCACAGCAGCCTTACGACGACCTACGGTGTTTACAACTTCCATACTCTTTACTTAATCTCGTTTAACTTAATTTCCTTGGGGTTCTGTGCGGCGTGAGGGTGCTCGGCGCCTGCGTAAACCTTCAAATTCTTCATGATAGCCTCACCCAGACGAGTCTTGGGGAGCATACCCTTCACCGCGTGCTCGATAACGAACTCGGGCTTCTTTGCCAGATAATCGGCGGGGGTTGCGAAACGCTGACCGCCCGGGTATCCGGTGTGGCGAACATAGACCTTGTCGGTCATCTTGTTGCCCGTGAGCTTCACCTTGTCGGCATTGACCACGATAACGTAGTCACCGCAATCGACATGGGGAGTGTAGCCGGGCTTGTTCTTGCCTCTCAGGATCTTGGCGACCTGCGACGCAAGACGACCCAATACCTCGTTGGTGGCATCGATCACGACCCACTCTTTCTGAACCGTGGCGGCGTTCAACGAGATACTTTTGTAACTTCTTGAATCCATCTTTTACGTTTAGTTAATAACTTGTGTTTGTTGTAATCCTAATCCCGCATTTACGGGTGCGCAAAGATAGTAATAATTTTTCAGATAACCATCTATCCGCCGAAAATATTCGAATTATGGCAAATTAGGGAACCCTGCAATGGCCGAGAAGCGGATATGGCGAACGAAAAAAAATGCGACTCTTTAGAGTCGCGCAGTTCGCCGCCGCCCCACTGCGGCGGACTGCTGTCGCACTCCGACCGCCGTCGGCGAACAGTAACCAAATAACCGAACCCCGACACGTAGTTCCACATATTTTCGTTTGCAAACGCGCCGCTACGCGGCGCTATCTTCGGCGGCTCGCGCAAAGCGCGACCCCCGCAGCCGCCGAAGAT
>CAUHCL010000039.1 GCA_959604655.1 uncultured Alistipes sp.
TCCGTCTCCTTTATTTATCTGTTGATACGGTGGATTTCCTATAATGGCGTCTATAAAGACTCCGAGGGTATATTATTAGTGTTTAACATAACCAACACTAATGATTGAATATGATGAATGACATTGATTTTGAGACATTGATGCGTCAGGACAATCTGGCGCAAAACACGATTGTAGCGTATCTGTTCGCAGTTAAAGATTTCTATTCTCATTACCGGCTAATCAGCAAACGGAATCTGCTTGCCTATAAGAGTTATCTGATAGACAACTTCAGACCCAAAACCGTAAATCTCAGAATACTGGGATTGAACAAGTATCTTTCATACATCGGAAAGCCACGGATGAAATTGAAAACCGTCAAGGAGCAACAGCGCAGCTATTTAGAGAATGTTATCAGCAATGCTGATTATATTTATTTAAAGAACAAGCTGAAATGCGAAATCAACAAAGAATGGTACTTTGCCGTTCGCTTCCTTGCTGCCACCGGGGCCAGAGTCAGTGAATTGGTCCAAATGAAAGTTGAACATATATTGTCCGGGTATTATGACATCTACTCAAAAGGTGGTAAAGTAAGGCGTATCTACATTCCTAAAACATTGCGAGATGATACTCTTGAATGGCTTGAACAATCCGAACGAAGAAGTGGCTATCTGTTTTTAAATCATTCTGGAAATCGTATTACAACAAGAGGTGTTGCACAGCAATTGAAGAACTACGCAATAAAATATGGGCTGAATGACAAAGTAGTTTATCCTCACTCATTCCGTCATCGTTTTGCGAAAAACTTTCTGGAGAAGTTTAATGATATATCATTGCTCGCCGATTTAATGGGCCACGAAAGTATTGAGACGACAAGAGTTTATCTCAGACGAACTACTTCAGAGCAACAAGAGATAGTGGATAAGGTTGTTACTTGGTAGAATCACGAAGCCAGTGCTTTTAACAATGTTAAAGCACTGGTCAACAACCTTCTATTTCCTTCTATAACTTTTCCTAACATAGGTATTTGCGACCTTAAACGCCTGAATTAGACACCTCCTCCGGTAGGCTTCTTCCTCTTCGTCTGGTCTGCGGCCGTCCCAAGGAAGGTCGGAAGTGGAGCCTCCACCGCCACCGGGGGAAACGGCAATCGGAGTGCCGCCTATAAGGGCGTCAGCTATGGTGAATATCTTTGTGCGGAGTGATGGATTTGCAAGTTGGTCAAGGATTGTCTCTAACGTAGATTTCAGATTATCATTATTTTCAGTGAGCGATTTGACATCATTTCGCAACTGGAAGAGTTCTCCGTAGTCCGCCAAAACATTGCGTTGGGCCGCTTCGACTTGCCGTGCCGCATCATTTCTGTACAGGGATTCTATCTTGCGGACAATTGTGGTAAACTGCTTAGCGATATGTTGGTTTTGACGCTCGACCCATTTGTCCGTACAGAACATAGGCGGTTTCTCTGTGATTTGTGGTGCCGTAAAATCCACCTTGTAATTACGGAACGGCTGGATAACTGAACGGGCTTTTGCCGCATCTGCGGTCAGTCGCTCCAGTTCCTGCTCCTTTGAGTGTAGCTTGTCAGCCTTGTCTTCAAGTTTGGTCTGATACTCGGCGATGAGTTTCTGTATATCCGCTTTCTGCGCTTCATACCTGTCGAGAGTTATCCTGCCGGAAGCTAATTCCTGCTCCACCTTTTCAAGTTGTTGGTTATAACTGAAAATCTTTGATTCTAAATGTCGCATCATGGATTGAAGTCCCTTGACCGCTTTCTCTGCCTGCTTTGCCTCTTTGGTGAGTTTGCGGATATAATCGCGTTTATGAAGGTGCTGCAAATTACGCCCGTCAATACTGTCTCCACGTTCAAGACCGTATTTGCTGCCAACCTCCTCATATAGTGATGTATGCATTCCCCGAAGAATTTGACCATACTCATAACGGTTCTTGCCGAACTTGGCAGACCACATTACGCACTCACGACCGCTTTTGGGTCGGATCCCGACTGGCACAACTAAAGCATGAATATGCGGACTGCTTTCGTCAAGATGCACTTGGAATCCGACAATGTTGTCCTGCCCGTACCGTTTGGCACACCAATCATAGACATCTTTTGCCCAATGTTCTATTTCCTCGCACCGATGCAAATGGCTGTTGTCGGCATCCTTTTCCAAATTGACGGTCTGATCGCCGAAAGCCATTTCAATAGTCCTATCGTGATTGCCACCGAAAATAAATCTGGCGCAACAGTTCGGCTGAATCTTGCTGTCCAGCTTGAATGGTTTCCAGCCCAGCTCAGTCAACCGTTCCTGCAAACGGACTTCAAGCGACTTCTCATGATAGCCCAACGGATGAATTTTCCCGTCAGTACCGATTTCAAAATTCAACTTCATTCTCGTCTTGTCATAATTGTTCGTGGAGTCTTGGTTCTTTCTGTCAATCTTGTCATCGTTCCAACGCCTTTCGTTTTCGTTGGCTTCTGCCATGCTGAATGATTTGGCAGCTTCAACGTGCATCGCTTGTTTTATATCTGTATTCATAATGTCTTTCTTATAAGTGTTAATAACAATTGGAGCTTGCTCCTGTGCCAATTCTCGTAATGTGGCAGTATCCGGATTTTATTGCCGGCAGGCAAAAAGTCCTTATTGTGTTATGGACTTTCTATTAATTCCCGGAACGAGTTCCTCCGTTATTCAATAAGTTCCAATCCGAGTTCGTCAATAAGCAACTGTAAAGCAGGGTTACGCTGAATCAGTTGCTGGAGTATCTGCCGTTTGGATGGCGAAAAAAGAAAGAAGTCTGCTATGTCCAATCCCTGACTGCACTGTTCCTCAGTCGCTATCCGTTCCAAGATGTCGGACACGGAGACTTTCTTGCATATTCCTGATAGCAGGGAGGACTTCGCTTTCCATTGTTCGGTCGCACCTAAATCCGGTATAAGAGTAACATCCCTGCCTTGAAGAACTTGCATTGCATCTCGGTTAAAACAACCGTTCTTGCCACCGGTTGCAAGCCAAATATAATCAGGAATGAAATGGCTCATTATAACAGCAGTCTTCTCACTCTCGACAAGCATAGCTGGAGACGAAGATGACCCTTTCAGCAAATGCTCTCCAAACAGGCATTGCTTCAAATGGAAATCCGGCAAATGCAATTCCGAATGCGCCCAACTGACAAAGGCTTGAGGTCCTTTTATTCGATGCCCGTTTTCGGGATTATAACACATAATCTTTCCAGTTCTGACCAAACCATTAATATCAATCTGCCAGAACACCGCTGAACCTCCCCATTTCGCAGATGTCCCAATACGATATAACTGGAACAAGCGTATGGTTTCTTCCTCTCCAAACATGTTGCATAGATACCTATACAAAGGGTTGATTTCATAATGGGACAGGCTTCTATCCACAAAAGATGACGGTATGTATGAAGGAACTGTGAGAACTGATTTCTTCTCTACGAACTTACATAGAGCAGCTTGGAATGATTCGCCCACGCTTTGATCTCGTGCCAATACATTAGGATTATCCTTGAAATAAACGGCTGAGTCGAGAGCAGTGCCATGTTTGCATGAGCAATGCCGAGACGAGAGTGATTGTAAACGAACGGAGTGATGTTTAAAATATTCTTTGGGTGTATAATGATAGCCACAGCTATTCTCGTGGTCACACTTACCGACATTGTCAGGAAAGACAATCTTTCCTTCTGCATCGACATATTTGACAAAGCATCGGGGCTTTCCACAACTCGGACAACTAATCTTGCTACCGTATTTGTATTTCTGCAAATGAAACCTATATTCACTCATGGTTGTTCGAATTGATTAAAGTTGCACTCTGCACTTTTGCACTTTGGGAAGATTGCCCTTTGCTATTGTCAGCAAAAAGTGCAATAGTGCAAGGTGCATTGGCATTCCCAACCGTAGTCTTACGATATACTCCATGATGAATCTTCTCTATAAGAGGATTCTGAAGTCGGCACAACTGCTCCAAGGCATAATAGACAGTCCGTCTGGACATTTCCACCTTCTTACCGGCAACGATGGCATCACAGGTTGAAAAGGTGTCTCCGAGCAACGAGAACCACGCTTCTTTGGTTTCACCAATACTATCTGAAACAATGATTTCCTGAATCCTCCTGTAAGTCTCCTCATAGTAATCAACCATTCTGATTGCAGCTTTCACGGAATCCAAATCGATATATTGCATATCAGCTTCATCAACAGCCCACTTCATAATTTGAAACAGCAGAGCCAAACGCGCTGCATGACCATTGAGTTTCATTTTCCGGCTTTCCACTTCCGCATCATTCTCAATGGCATTTACAGAGTCAATGATTCTATTGTACCAATCATAGAAATACTCCTCAGCGTCCGCTGTCATTGTGAGTATGGCAGGATTGACTGAATTTTCCTTTTCATTAACATTACAAGGAATACCGAGTATTTTATCGATGATTGTTCTCCATTGATTCAGAATATCAGGTCTTGCCGAAGCCAACGCATTCCGTTTCCATATAGAAATAGTCCTGTCTTTCGGATAGACGAACAGGAATCTATCAAGCAATCCATTGGCAAGGAACTCTGTGCGAAAAACTTCCTGCAACAGATTGGTCTGAATCGAACCTATAAGATTGATACAAGGCTTCTTGATTAAAATAGGTCGAGCCTCCGATTTGCGGATGATTTTCAAAGGCTGCCCGCTATAAGCAGTCAGCAAGTCCTCGATAAGATTGTTTTTATTGCTGTATCTCCTTACGGAATTGAAGAGAGCCAAAATTTCATCAACAACTAATGCTATTCCACGAAGATTATATTGATGCGTATTCATCATTGCCTCCGGAGTAAAATCGGAAATGACAGTAGTCACCAAATGAGGCTTCTTTGGCAGATTACCATCAAACTCTTTCTTATTCCCCGAAACAGCCATTGCCCGTTCATACTCTTTCCATTCCTCATTGTACTTCTCGAACATTCTGTCATCCTGTTCGTTGATTGGCTTGTATATGAATCCCAAAGGCGGAGTCTTTCCCAATCCTGGACGACCGATTAGCATCATATAAATGGAAGGACTTGTTTTCCATTCGCCCTTGATGCGGATTTGGCAGGAATTGCCGACAGCAGTAGCAACGGCTGAAAGGATAATGGATGCCGTGTATTCGATGTTGAAATTCTCATAACGAGACAGATTCAGTATGATTTCCTGAATCTTGTCGGGAAAAGCGTCCAACGGAAGTCCTGTTCCCGGAACATGCTCAACTTCCGAGCGAAGCATATTGGTCAGACGCAGATTATCAAACATAGCCACCTCCTTCCTGCTTCAGTAAGTCAATACCGATTGCAAAAGCATCAAAATGGAAGTGACGTAAGAAACGGTCCACATCCTCCTGCGTGTACCAATACTTGTCACCGTCACGGGAATAACCGAGATAGCCATTGTCCCGTAATTTCTTCAGATACTTCTCCTTGATTCCCAATTTCGCCATCAAGGACTTGTTGTCATACAGACAATGCGCTGCCTCCTTATTTGCGGTTGGCAGTTTTTCCTGTCGTTCCACTATGCGAAGAATCTTTTCCAACAATTCTCTTTCGCATATACTCTCTACCTTTAATTTCTTTGCCATAGTAAATCTTATTATGGCTTTCCAATCCTGATGCACACTCGGACTTCAAGCCGGGTTATGTTGCCGTGACACGACTGTGCACATCGTCCCACAACTGCGGCGAAGGTAGAGAGTCCTTAGAACCTAAGAAGTTAGCATAGATTATATAACAGGTTATTCCTAATGTTAGGCTAATATTAGGGTGTGTGCTTAACTGTCTGATTATAAATAAAAAGAGCAGCCTTTTGGCTACTCAAAAAAGATGTCGATTTTCTGAAAATTTTTCGGAACTATCAGGTCTTTTCTGTTTTGACGGGACTGACCTATGTCGGAAGTGTCAAATAGAGCGCACAATTCGGTGTCGGGAAAGAGTTCCATACCGAACTTCCAATAGGTCTTTGTTTCCATTTTAAGACGCTCCGGATAATCTCCGCAATAAATCCGACCACACATATACGCCAACAGAACTTTGGATTCATTCCATTTATAATGGGAACCTTCTTCTTTCATATAGCCAGCCTCTATTGCTTTGGCAAAGACTTTCTCCGCAAGTTCCGTTTTCAGTTGTCCGGTCAATACGATTCCGGTTCCATTATCATCGGCTGAATGAGCTTTTGAAGCCGAAGTTACAACGGGAATACTCTGATTTTCTTTTTCCCTTTGTTGGGAATGGAGTTTTTCCGCACCTACAATCAACAATGCCGATCCGATTATTATCAGGATCATACTTGTAATCACAGGCAGATTTGGAACATCCCCATCAATGACATCTACATATCCGAATCCGACACTGAATAGTACTCCAAGAAACATACAGATTGCAGCTGTCCAAAGAATGGTTCTCTGGTACCGTTTGAATATAGTCGCCAACACTAATATCAATATAAAGAATCCTATAAACAGGAAAGTTATCTGTAACATTGTCATTTTTCACTCATCCATTACATTGTGAATAATCATATTATCTCTAAAGAAATAAAATCTTCTTTCAATCTTGCCACTTCTGCGGATAAGGTTTCCGGCAGGAATTTAGCATAGACCTTTTCGGTGACATCCGTACTTCCATGCCCAAGCAAGCGGCTGACCACAGACATTGACAAACCTTTGTTCAAAGCGAAGACCGCAAAGGAGTGGCGCGCCACGTGCATTGACAAGTTGAAAGGTAAGCCGATTTGTTCACCGACTACCGCCAACGACTGGTTGATACATTTGGTCGCATTGTTGCGCGCTTTATAGAGAGCTTCCGCATCATCCAAATCCAAAGATTCCTTCACAAGATTGAAAACATATTTGCATCCTTCGCGCTTTTCCTGCCATTGCTGCAAGATGTGCAATGCCGGTTCCGTAAGTGGAATCACGTGACGTTTGTTTGTCTTGATCATAATCTTTCGCAACTCCTTCCGAACAAAGTCAATATGTTTCCATTGTAAGGTCATCACATCCACAACACGAAGTCCGCAAGCATGGAATGCAAAGAAAAACATTTCCAAAAACTCTTTCCTGCGAGGTTCATTGCAAGTCTTATAATATTCCAACAAAGACAGCATTTGTTCCTTGTTCAGACTTTTTCCGTCAAATTCGCTTTCCTCCTCCGATAAAGAAGCCTTCGTGACAATACGCATGTCCTGGATTCTTGCATTTACGGCAGGCTCCATAATGTTCATTTCACAGGCATACGCACAGGCTTTCAGGATAGGGGTCAAAGAATGATTGATAGTCGCATCACTGTTCTGCTTGATTTCCCTGCGCCAGTTTATATAGCTATCCAAAAGTTCAGGAGTCATATCACCGACAAAAATGGAATCCGGGCGGTAAGTTCCATGTCTGGTCGCTCTAAGAAAGGTTTGGAATATATTCATGCAGCTCTTTCCGTTCTCGTATCGGCTTCTCCCGATTCTGTTTCTCGAATAATCGGAAGCGAGGCGTTCCAATGTGAACTCCACGAAATCTTTTCCTTGGTCTCGTCGGGCAAGAGGCTTGTCAGCAAGAAAACCGGAAACGACATCTACCGTTATCTGATTCGGATGCTTTTCGTTATACTCCGCAAGCAGACTGTCAATCCGTTCAACACGGGCCAGCAGAAGCTGGTTAAGACGTTTATACTCGCTTCCATAACTGACTCGCAATTCGCCTCGTCCCTGATTGCCGTTCTGATTCCAGTCAGCAATTTTTGCAAAGACATTTGTCGTTTTGCGGATAATCTCCCTGTTCCAGGTATATTCCAAAACGACAGGGTAAGCTTTGTCCGCTTCCGTATCTTTGGGGACACGGAGCCGGTATCTGCCAAGTGGATATAGTCTTTTTGGTCTTCCCATACGCTTTTTCCTCCTTTTTTAATATTCCCGAGGAGAAACAAAGGTAATGTATTTTAGACAAACAAACTCCGATTTTGAGCGAAAAAACCGTAATTTAGACAAACAAACCGCACCGTCTGAGGCCCTAAAACACCAGCGCGACAAACAAATTATTATTGTTCATCGCGCTGATATTTAATTATTTAACCTGTCTGAAGGCTGTTAATATTCTTCCTCGTTGAAGAAAAAGTCGTCTTTTGAGGGGTAGTCGGGCCAAATATCTTCTATCGACTCATAGATGTCGCCTTCGTCTTCGATCTCCTGAAGATTCTCCAATACTTCCAGCGGGGCGCCCGAGCGAATCGCGTAATCGACCAATTCCTCCTTGGTTGCAGGCCATGGTGCGTCCTCCAATTTCGATGCTAACTCTAAAGTCCAATACATAATGTCGTAGTTTTACGTTTCTGCATATTTTCGAGGCTCGGAAAAAATTTGTTCGTCTCGAAATCTATATCGGTCGCAAATATAGAAAAAAAACGACAAATGCAAGTACTTTCGTATGCAATCTTACGGACAGTTCTACCGCTGCTGCCATAATACCTTGTCAGTCTGCCTATTATCTGCCGTGCGGAACTTGTGCGGAGCTAGACGAATCCCGATGTTTCGGGGTACATTGCAGAGCTTGCTGCGGGCGATCCGTATTACGGAATCCAAAGTATTTCGTCGACGTGAAAGTGCTCGGTGAGCGTGCGACCTAAAAGATAAAAATAGTCCGAAAGTCGATTGAGGTATATCGTGGCGCGCCCGTCTATGTCGTATTTCGATGCGGCGCCTATGGCCGCGCGTTCGGCACGTCGGCATACGGTGCGGCAGACGTGACACAGCGATACGCGTTCGTCGCCGCCCGGGACGGTGAATTTGTCTATCGCGGGCAGCCGCTCCTGCATGGCGTCGATGGCGTGCTCCAGTTCGTCGGCATCGCACTCCAGATGTGCCGTCTTGTCGTGTCCTCCCTCGCCCGTGGCGAGCAGGGCCTCCACGTTCATCAGACGCGACTCTATGCGCCGCAACATGTCGGTGTGGGGCCGCAGGTCGGCATCCGCCGCGAGTTTGTCGGCCAGCAGGGCGATGAACGCCGTGAGTTCGTCCACCGTTCCGTATGCCTCCACCCGTTCGTCGGTCTTGTATACGCGCTCTCCGCCGATTAGCGACGTGAGTCCTTTGTCGCCTCCCTTGGTATATATTTTCATAATCTGAACGATTGTTTCGGCAGGTAATTGTTAAACAGCAGAAGGTATCCGCGATTGTCTATGTCGGTACAGCGGTGCTTCGCGATTATGGCGCGGCACGCCTTGTCGCGCATGCGGTCGTACCACGGCGACATTATGCAGAGCGTCGAGCCGTCGGCTTCGGCTTTTGCCGCCATTGCGCCCAGCCTTTCCGATGCCACCGCGAGCGTCGCCACCGTAAAATCATGCCGCGCCGTATCGTCGTCGGCACAATCTATGCCGAACGAGGTGTATCCGCAATGAATCATCAGGTTTTGCAGCTGTACGGCACGCCGCTCGGAGATCCCGCGGCTCTTCAGTGCGGTGTAAAGCGCGGTGTCGCCGTCGATCGGGGCGGAGCGCATGAACACCTGCCTTACGATGGCGTAAACGAACGGCGAGTGCACGCCGTGCCCGCGGAAATAGCGCGCGCGCTTCAGGTCGGTCGGGAGGTTGCGCAACCCGTAAAGCCGCCGTTTTATGGTTCTGCCCGAGATTTTCATTCGTGTTATTTCTTCAGTTGTCCTGCCAGACGTCCCGTCGAGAAGGCTATCTGCATGTTGTAACCGCCCGTATTGGCATCCAGATCGAGCACTTCGCCCGCGAAATAGAGGCCCTTCACTTTCAGCGATTCCATCGTGTACTTGTTCACCTCGTCGCAGCACACGCCGCCCGCCGTTACCACGGCGTATTCGAACGGGGCGTAGTCGACGATGGGGAACACCATGCCTTTCAGCACCTTGATGAGTCGGCGGATCTCGGCATCGGTCACCTTGCGTATGTAATTCTTCGAATGTACGTCCAGCTCGTGCGCTATGGGCATTACCAGATTCTTGGGGACGAGCTTGCGCAGCAGTTCCGAGAAGAATTCTTCGGGCTGCATCTCGGCTATCTCGCGCTTTATGCGGTCGAACAGCGTCTCCTCGTCGAGCGCGGGCTTCATGTCGAGCACTATCTTCACCTTGCGTTCGTCGATGAGGGCATCCACCGCGTCGCGGCTCAGCCGCAGTGCCACCGCGCCTTCTATGCCGCGCTCCGAGAATCCTATCTCGCCGAACTCCTCGCGCACGACCTCGCCGTCGACGACGAGTTGCGCGCGGACATTGCGGAGCAGCAGCCCGTCGAGGTATTTGCGCTGCGGATGCGACGTGCGCAGTGGTGTGAGCGACGGTCGCACCTCCGTCACCGTGTGGCCCAGCTCGTCGGCGAACAGATATCCGTCGCCCGTCGAACCCGTGGCGGGGTAGCTCACGCCTCCCGTGGCGACGATCACTGCCGAGGCTTCCTCCTTGCGGCGGAACCCGCGCTTGTTGACGTACGTGACGCCGTAGACCTTGCCGTCGGATGTCAGTATCCCGTCCGCGCGCGTGCCGTACATGAACGTCACTCCGTTGTCGGTGCAGTAGTCGACCAGGGCGTTGGCTATGTCCCAGGCCTTGCCGCTGTGGGGAAATACGCGCTGTCCGCGTTCTATGTCGAGTTTTACGCCGAGGCGTTCGAACAGACGTATGGTCGCCTTGTTGTTGAACTCGGCGAAAGCCACGTCGAAGAAGTCGGCGTTGACCCGTATCGCCTCGCGGAATTCCTCGGGCGGACGGGCGTTGGTTACATTGCAGCGTCCCTTGCCCGATATGCGGATCTTGCGTCCCGCCTTCTCCATCTTCTCCATCAGAAGTACCTGCTTGCCGTTGCGGGCCGCCGTGGCCGCCGCCATCAGGCCTGCGGCTCCCGCGCCTATGACTATAACGTCGTATATGTTGTCTTTTTCCATCGTTTCTTAATGTCGAACTCCGCAAAGGTACTAATTTGTCGTCGGATTCCCGCGTTTTTTGCGGCTCTCGGATGCCGATTATGCTGAAATAATTATCTTTGTCTGCGATTTCAGAAGATGATATACACAATGGATAAGATGACGTACACGACCTGCGGCACATGTTCGCGGGCGATAAACATAGAACTCGACGGCGATGTCGTGCGCCGCGTGGAGTTCGTCGGCGGTTGCCACGGCAATACTCAGGGAATAGCGTTGCTCGTGGCAGGCATGCGTGTCGACGAGGTAATCGCCAAACTGCAAGGCATCGACTGTCACGGCAAGGGTACGTCGTGTCCCGACCAGCTGGCCTGTGCGCTGCGTATCATGACCGAAAAGTAGCCGCGGCGTACTGCATCGCGGGGCCGTTGGGGATAAAATGAACATTATCCGAGCGATTCGGGGTATTTTGGTTGCTTTCGGCTGATGTATATTTGTCCTTGCGAAAATCAAAATCCGAATTACCATGAAAAAGATAGTCAATCCTTGGCGCGGCATGGAGCGTTACCGCTGTTTCGGCTGCGATCCGCATAACGAACGCGGCCTGCGCATGGAGTTCTATGAGGACGGCGATGAGATCGTGAGCCGCTGGCGTCCGCGCTCGGAGTTTCAGGGGTGGGTCGACACCCTTCACGGAGGCATCCAGGCCACGCTGGCCGACGAGATCAGCAGCTGGGTGGTGTTCCGAAAATTCCAGACCAGCGGCGTTACGTCGAGGATGGAGGTCAAATACATGCGCCCGATCCATACCACCGACGACCATATAACGCTGCGCGCCTCGGTCGTGCGGCAGCGGCGCAACGTGGTGGATATCGATGTGACGATATTCGATTCGGCGGGCGAGCTGTGCACCCGCGCGCTGTGCGTCTATTTCCTGTTCCCCAAGGACAAGGCGCGCGACGAGTTCCATTTCTGCGAGTGCGGGGTGGAGGAATAGGCAAATAAAACGTCCGACCCCCGCAAGGAGTTCGGACGTCTCTGTCAGGCGCTTTCGCGGCCTATTTCTGCAACTGCGAGTTGTCGGCCACCACCATGTTCTTGTCGATGCGCAGCGTGACGTTGCCGTCCACCTCGATGAGCAGGGTAGTCTCCTTCACCTCCTTCACCGTGCCGTATATTCCGCCCGCGGTGATTATCTTGTCGCCCTTCTTGAGTCCCTCGCGGAACTTGGCCATCTCTTTGCGGCGTTTAGATTCGGGACGCCACATGAAAAAGTAGAGAACGGCTATCATGAGCAACATCATGATCCAGAAACCGCCCATTCCCGGTTGTCCTACGGCATCAGCCTGAAGCAAATTAATCATAACAATATAAATTTAATGTGTTTCGTTTATCGTTTCCGTTCGCGACGTTGCACCCCGACACGTCGATTTTGTCGCTTACAAATATAAGCAATTATTTCCGATTATGCGACTATTCCACCTCGGCTTCGACGTATAGTTTCAAAGGTCGGGCCGAATCGGCGAAATAAAACTCTATGAGTTTCATCTGCCAGCCCTGCTGCCCGTGCGAATCGAACTCGCAGCGTATCTCCGTCGCGGCTTCGGGAGCCACGGGGCGTCGGTCGTAATCCAGTCTGACGCAGCCGCACGAGGTCGTGTGTCGCAGCAGCACCATCGGAGTCTTGCCGCCGTTCTCGACCCGCAGACTCTTAACCGCGGTCTCGCCGCTGCGCATGCGGCCGAAGCGCAACGTGTCGCATATTCCGTCCTGCAACGCCTCGGAAGTTGCGGTCACGCTTTGCGAAGCCGTGCCCGCGGCCTTGTCGGCCTGCGGGCCGCAGCCTACCGCCAACAGCAGCACCGCTGCTGCCAACGCTGCATATGCGCGCTTCGTCGTCATCCGTATCAAGTCAATGCTTAAATCGTGCCATGTGCCGCGTGATCCGTCAGATCAGTCCGCGGCCGCTCTTGCAGATCTTGCCTTCCTCGGTGAGTGCGGCCACTATCTTGTCGAGTATTCCGTTTATGAACGTGCCGCTGCCCGGGGTGGAGTAGAATTTAGCTATCTCGATGTATTCGTCCAGCGTCACCTTTACGGGGATCGACGGGAACGACACCAGCTCGGCCACTGCCGTGGCCATGATGAGGTTGTCCATGAAGGCTATGCGCTCCACGTCCCAGTTGCGGGTGAATCTTTCGATATATTGCAGATAGGTGTCGAAATTGATCGCCGTCTTCTCGAAAAGCTCCTTCGCGAAGTCGAGATCGTCATCGCTCTTGAACTTGGGCAGCACCTTCACCTCGCGGTGCGACTGGCGCATGCCCGAGAGGGTGCGGGTCACCATTATGAGCGCGAATCCCAGATCGTCGTTCCACAGTATCGACTGCTCGTCGAGCACCTCTTCGAGCAGCTCCGATCCTTCGAGCTCGCGGGTGTAGAAATCGGTGACCAGAGCCAGATCCTCGCGGAACGAACTCTCGGCCGAGGCCATGTATTTCTTGTAGTAGTCGCTCTGCTCCAGCTGCGCGAAGAGAGCCTTCACGAGTTCGGGACTTTGCGACCACGAAAGTTTGCGGGCCGCCAGACGGTCGTTCACCGAATCGCTCTCGGCGATAAGGCGTATCACGCTGTTGTCGACGAACTTGCGGTTGGGATTCAGATCTTCGAAAGTGGGGAGTTTTTTCTGTTTGGCTGCCTCCTGACGCTGTTCGGCGTAGCGGGCCATCTCGACGACGAGGGCGAGCATCTGGAAATAGAGGTCGTATGTCTTGTCTATCGATGCCACGAGCGTCTTTTCCGACGCCATCAGCGAGTCCGACTCCGACTTCATGTGGGCGTACAAGGCCTTCACGACCTTTATTCTTAGCAATCTTCTGCTTATCATATCGAATGAACCTTAATTCGGCCGCAAAGATAATACAAGCGGCCCGCACGACAAAATTTATTGCACGATTAAATTTTCGAATTAATACATGCGTCAAAAGCCGATTCCGTACTTTAATTTTCGTATCTTTGGTTGCGCCTTAGCTACTCCGTCTCGGTACAATCAAACCTTCGGTTTGCTTCTGCGCTCGACTTTTCGTATCTTTGCAGGGTTAACAACGACATATAGAATACCATCGGGGGGGGGCATTTCATCAACGATCCGAACGGAAATCCTAAATGTCGGGGCATTTAACGCCTTCAGCGGCTGCCGGAATCCGCAAGAGCAGTCAGACGATAACCTAAAATACAAACCATTAACTTATGGAAGAATATATCATAGGAGGTATTGTCGGTGCCGTTTTGGGGTACGTGGTAAATACCGCATTAGATAAAATGAAGGCATACACCTCCGCAAAAGTCAAATCCAGACGGATAACAAAAATCAGCCGTCAGCTTCAGACCTTGAATTTCAAAGCCGATACCGATTATATGGCAATCGACCATGCCGTCCCCAAATATCTTGAGAAGAACATCATCCTGAAACAATCGGATAAATCGGTCATTATCCCCATACCTGAAAAATTCGGCAAGCAACTGAACGAGCTGGGATTCGAGAGTCATTGCTGCGATTCTTCGGACAACTCCGCAATTGCAAAAAGTTTCTCGCATATCGGCATCGATGATTACAACACTCTGATAGCGGAGGAATCCGCCAACGCCGCAAACGAATTTCTCGATGAACTCCGGCACGGCAAGATACGTTTCAACGGTTATCTATATGGAGTTGACCACATCATGCTCAACAGATGCGGAGATAATGAAGATCCCGTATTGAAGATAAACTTCTATAAAACGGATTATTTCACGTTCAGAGTATTTGCAAAGATATACCAACGGCTTCGGAAATCAATTGTAATAAAAGGCATTGAAGACCTGAATGCCATACCCGCATTCCTTTCGTCATTCGGCATAGGCTGTTATATCATTGCCACCGACGGCACGGAAGAGTATCTTATAATCGCCCACAGAGGAAGCAACGTTATCGTCGATAAAAACAAGTATCATTTTTCGATGAACGAGGCATTCAGCCTTATGGATGTCGATATCTACGGCAATGTATCGTTCACGACATGTTTGTACAGAGGGCTTAGAGAGGAACTCGGACTGAATGAAAATTATAAAAAACAGATAATCGATTACGGGTTTCTCGACTTGTCGATAGTTTTGGACCGATTCGAAATGGGTATTTCATGTTACGTAAAGATCAAGTTTGACGAATCGTTTACGATGGATTACTTCAGAGACTTGTACAAGTCCGCGCAAGATAAGGAACTGGAAACCACCGAACTGGAATTTATCCCGATGAGCGAAGTCCGCACCTTTATCAAAGAGAATGAACATAAGTTCAGCGTGGGGTGTATCAACGGGCTGACGTCACTGCTTTCCCGTTATGAATCCAATTACATTTAAGCTGTAAATAGCCAATCTTCGCATATCGGCATTTGCGATTCTTCGCCACGTTTCAGCCTCGCAGTTAGCTCGCACCGCAGACTACGACACGCAAATAATCGACGGCGTATGCAATGCATACGCCGTCGATATTCATATTAAAGCGGGCATCCGCATCCGACGCCGCGAAAAGACGTCAGAAAGTGATTTTAGCGCCCAGCACTCCCTGCGGAGTGTCGTAATAGTAATAGGCCCATTCGTATACTTTGCTGCCCGTAAGATTGCGGCCCTCGGCAAACACGGCCCAGCGGTCGGTCACGCGCCACTCCACATTGAGATCCAGGCGGAAAGTCGACGGGGTGCGGATTACCTCGAAATCGCCCGCAGGCGTCATGCTCATCCACTTGATGCGGTTGTTGTAATCCAGCGACGCGCCTGCCGTCACCTTGCGGCCCAGATAACGCAGTTTGAGCGACCCTTGCGCACTCGGGCGGCTGCTGTAATAGGAGTCGTAGTTCTCCCAGGCATACACGCCCGCATAGAGTTCGGCCTCAAACTGCCCCACGGGACGGAACTTTATGCTTCCGTCGATACGCAGGCTGTGCTGGTATGCGGGAGCGAATAGATAATCGGCATAATCACAGCAATACCAGTAATAATGGTCGTCGGCGAAGGTCACCTCGGCCGACACGTTATATGAGAAACGTCCCCGTGCCAGACGGCCGCTTATACCCGCACGGCCGTTATAGTACGACTCGTTGGGCATCGAAACCGCACCTGCCAGCTCACCGTCCGACAAGAGCATATAGGGATTCTCGTGCATGAGCGATCCGTAGTCGTGACGACGCAGGCCGCCGTCCACCTCGACATAGGGAACGAATCCCTCGGTGGTGTTCTTCCACGTCATGCGCATGTAGGGGAACACGTAGTGGGGACTGTCGGTCGAAAGCTCCACGCGGTCGTGGTAATAGTCCGCTCCGATGAGGAACTCCAGTTTGCGGCCGCTTATGCCGTAACGCATTCCCGCCATTATGGTGTTATCCTTGTAATCGGCCAGCGCCTTCGAACCGAACACGCCCGTATATCCCGCATGCACTTTCAAGATGTGGCGTCCGCCGAGCATTTTGCCCAGCGCGAAGCGGGCCGACAGCTCCGACTGGCGTCGTTTCTCGGCATCCTCGGGAGCACAG
>CAUHCL010000040.1 GCA_959604655.1 uncultured Alistipes sp.
TGTCACCAGATTGCCCGCATGCTTTATCTTCAGCGTGTTGCCGCCTCCGCCTCCCCAGCCTTTGAAGATCACCACTCCGTCGGCCACGGCGTGTACGGGAGTGCCTTTGGGTGCGGCGTAATCTACGCCGTGGTGCGGGCGGTATACGCGGTATATGGGGTGCAGACGGGCGTTGGAGAAACGCGAACTGATTCGCGTGAACTTCAGCGGTGCCTTGAGCAGCTGCTTGCGCAGCGAAGCTCCGCCGTACTCCCAGTATTGTATCTTGTCGTTCTGTTTGAACGGTATGGCATACACCTCCTTGCCCCCGTGTGTGAACTTAGCGCCCCACACGCGGCCTATCCCCACGAAGGTCGAGTCTATCACCTTCTCGTCGTATATGACGGTGAACGAGTCGCCCTTCTGGAGTCCGAAGAAGTCGATCGTCCACTGGTAAATGTCCTCCATCTCGGCGGCCAGCGCGTTGGGCAGGCTGTCGCGCATGATGGCGCCCCACAGCGACGTCTCTATCGTCGATGAGCAGCGTCGGCGGCGTATGTCCACATCCTTCTGTCCCGTCGTGACGCTCACCGAGTCGCCTGCGAAGCCGAACACCACGTAGTCGGTGACATCCTTTTCGTAGACCAGCCAGTCGAGCCGCCCCGCCGAGAGCGAGTCGGTCGAGAGGAAAGCCGTGAACGGACGTCCTGCGCGTATCTTGCGCAGCGGGAATATGTCGGCGGCGGCCTTGTCGAGCTTGTCGATGGTGGCGGCCGATACTCCGTAGCGGTCGAGTATCTTGCCCAGCGTCTCGCCGCTGCCCACCTCGCCCTGTTCGGTACGGTAATTGTCGGCCACGATGCCGTAGACGAGCGTGTGCTGCGGCTCCTCTGCCGTTTCGTCGTCCGCGGTCGGAGCTTTTTCCGAGCGGCAGGCGGCGAGCGAAAGCAGCAGTGCCGCGAAGATTATTTTCGTATATGCTGTCATAATTCTGCAATGTTACGTGGCGCTTTTTCCTCGCGTGTTTTCTGGAAATACCATCTTGCGCGGGATCGCCGAAGTTTCCTACAAAATTAGTAAAAAATCGTGTATCGCGGGGGCATAAAAGGTCGGATGATTGCAAAAAACGTAAAAAAAACGCTTCTGCGTTGGTTAATCGCAAATAATTGGTTACCTTTGAAAAATTGTAAATGCGGATCGGCTTCCGCTCGGTTATGAAGTTTCTGCTGAAATTGCTGTCGTACCCTTATCGGTTGGTCATATACATCCGCCACTGGATGTTCGACTGCGGGCTGCTCAAAAGCGAGAAGTTCGCCGTGCCGATCATATGCGTCGGCAACATATCCGTAGGCGGAACGGGCAAGACTCCCACGGCCGAGATGATAATGCGCTACATGATGCCTCACTACAATGTGGCACTGCTGTCGCGCGGCTACGGCCGCCGTACGAAGGGTTACATGGAGGTAAAGGGCAGTTCGTCGTACCGCGACGTGGGCGACGAACCTTTGCAGATAAAGCTGAAGTTCCCCGAGGCTCTGGTGGTGGTGTGCGAGAAGCGTGCCGAGGCCATACGCCGCATAGAGAAGGAGCACCCCGAAGTGAATCTGATCGTGATGGACGACGGCTTCCAGCACCGTTACGTCGAGGCGCGCATCAATGTGGTGGTTATGGATTACACCCGCCCGTTCTACAAGGACGATTTCCTGCCGTGCGGAACGCTGCGCGACAGGGTCGATTCGCTCTACCGCGCCCATTACTTCATCGTGACCAAGTGTTCCGAAGCCATGTCGCCGCTCGAACAGCGCTTGTGGCGCAAGGAGTTGCAGAAGGTGGCTTATCAAAAGGTATACTTCACCCGCATGGTTCCCACCGACGCGCTGCCCGTCACCGCGTCGGCCACTGTGCCGCTCCGCGAGGGCGACGAGGTGATAGCCATGTCGGGCATAGGCAACCCCAAGGTGTTCGTGGCGGGTGTCAGGGAGCGCTACAAGGTAGTGGATGCGCTCAATTTCGCCGATCACCATGTCTACTCGGTGGCCGATATCAAACGCATGGTCGAGCTGCTCGAAAAGCATCCTGCGGCCCGTCTGCTCACCACCGAGAAAGATGCCGTGAAGCTGCGCCGCAGCCGTCGCGTGCCCGATGCCGTGCGCGAGAAGCTCTATTTCCAACCCGTGAAGGTGGAGTTCATGGAGGGCTCGGACGACGATTTCCTGGGTACGCTCAAGAGCGATATCGAGGGCAAGGTGCACGTGGGCGACACTCCCACGGTTTTCTGACCGTAATCTAAAAGAATCTCAATTAACGTTTGTACCATGATAAACAAAGTCATATTGGTGGGCAACGTGGGCATCGACCCCGAGGTGCGCACCACCGAATCGGGCGTGAAGGTGGCCCGCGTGCGTCTGGCTACCACCGAACGCATCTACGACCGTCAGTCGAACGAGACGCGGGAACTTACCGAGTGGCATACCATTACCCTGTGGCGCGGTCTGGCCGACGTGGTGGACCGTTTCGTGCGCAAGGGTTCGCAGCTCTACATTGAAGGCCGTCTGCGCACACGCGAGTGGGTGGACAAGGACAACATCAAGCGTTACACCACCGAGATCCTGGCCGACGACATGAAACTTCTCGGACGCCGCGGCGACAACGCGCAGGGCGGAGCGCAGCAGCAGGGTTCGGCGGGTACGTCCTATTCGGGCGGCCAATCGTCGTATGGCGGAGGTGCTTCGGCCCGTCCGCAGCAGACGCAGGGCAGCGCCGCTTCGCAGCCGATCCCCGCGGCGAACGACGATCCCGACGACCTGCCGTTCTGATGCGGCACTTCGGGTCGGACGTCATGCAATGAAACGTGAGGATTATCGAACGGGACGGGATTTATGTTGAGACTTTCGCTTATAATAGCTACCTACAATCGTGCGGCGTGTCTGATGGATACGCTGCTTTCGGTAGTGGGGCAGGATGCGCCCCGCGGGGAGTGGGAGTGCGTGGTGGTTAACAACAACTCTTCGGACGACACGTCCGAGCGTTTCGCCGCATTCGTCGCCGAACATGCGGGGTTCAATCTGCGCATGGTCGACGAACCCAACCAAGGGCTGTCCTATGCCCGCAACCGAGGCATACGCGAGAGCGCGGGGGAGTATATAGCCATCATCGACGACGACGAGCGCATCGCCCCCGAATTCATATCGGCCTACATATCGTTGTTCGACAGCGTGCCCCAAGCGGTGGCGGCGGGAGGCCCGATCGTCGCGGAATACGTCACGGAGCGTCCTTCATGGATGTCGTGCTACACCGAACGCCTCATTGCCAATACTTTATACCTTGGCGACAAGGTGCGCCCGTTTCCCGAGGACCGTATCCCGGGCGGCGGAAACATGGCCCTGCGGCGCAGCGCTGTCAAACGTTACGGCGTGTTCGACATATCGCTCGGCAGGGTAGGCGCGTCGCTTGCGGGCGGCGAGGAAAGCGATCTGTTCGAGAGGCTCCGTCTGGCCGATGCGGCGTATTATTATGCTCCCGAAGCTGTCATGTACCATATAATTCCGCCCGAGAAACTGACCCGCGCATATTTCTCGCGGCTGAGCTACAATGTGGGCGTGAGCCAGTTGAGGCGTGCGAGATTCTACCATCGCGTGCGCCGCGTGCGCGTGACGGAGTGCGCGAAGTGGGCGGCGACGGCCGTTTTGTGCGGCTGGTATGCGCTTACGCTGCGATGGAGCAAGGCGCGCTATCTCGCCGTCATGCGTCGTGAGATAACGCGCGGTCTGTGGAGTGCCGCCGAGTAGCGGCCGTGATGCGGGTGGTCTGGCCTATTCTTCGTCCTCGGAGCGTTTCACGCACTCTATGCCGACCCGCTTGAGCAGGTCGAGCCCTTCCTCCGAACGATAATCGTTCATGTATACCACGCGCCGTATTCCGGCCTGGATAATCAGTTTCGAACACTCTATGCAGGGGGCGTCGGTGATGTACAGCGTCGAGCCGTCGCAGTTGTTGGCGCTTTTGGCCACCTTGGTTATGGCGTTCGCCTCGGCATGCAGCACATATGCCTTCGTCTTGCCCGCCTCGTCCTCGCACACGTTCTCGAATCCCGACGGCGTGCCGTTGTAGCCGTCGGAGATTATCATCTTGTCCTTCACTATGAGCGCCCCCACCTTGCGTCGCACGCAATAGGAGTTCTCGGCCCATATTCGGGCCATGCGCAGGTAGCGCATGTCGAGTTGCCGCTGTTTCTCTTCTTCGTATCCCATGATGAAAAATTTTTTTATGTCCGCTATCGTAAATTTCGATATCGCGCAGCGATATCGGCGGTTCGCCGCCGCCCCCACGCGGCGGACTGCTGCTCGCTCCGACTCGCGCATTCCTGCCGCCGTCGGCGAACGTGCGACTTCTACGATACTAAACATTTAACGATTGCCTTTGCGACAATCGTTAAACATGTTCGTTACATCATTTTTCCGTGGCAGTGCTTGTACTTCTTGCCGCTGCCGCACGGACACGGATCGTTTCGCCCGACCTTCTTTTCCACCTTGATCGGTGCGGGCTTGCTCTTCTCGCCCTGTCCTGCCGCAGCGGCCGCCGCCATGCGCGAAGCCTGCAATTTGTTGACGTCCACCTTGGCCTTTTGGTGCCGTTCCTGCTGCACCGACTCGGGGTTGTTCTCGCGGACGGGAATATAGGCTTTGTCGAGTGTGGCGAGCGTTTCGCGGTTCACCTTCTCCAGCATGCGCGAGAAGAGGTTGTACGATTCGAGCTTGTAGATCAACAGCGGATCCTTCTGCTCGTAGGTGGCGTTCTGCACGCTCTGGCGCAGCTCGTCCATCTCGCGCAGATGCTCGCGCCATGCGTCGTCGATAGTGGTGAACATCACTATCTTGGCGAATACCTTATATATCTCGGCTCCGTCCGAGTCCTTGCATCGCTGCAACTCCACGGGCACGTGGAATCCCAGATGTCCGTCGGTGATGGGGAAGTGGATCACGCGGTCCATGTGGTCCTTGTTGTCCTCGTAGATGGCCTGCATGGTGTTGCGCACCGTGTCGGCCACGGCCTTGGCGCGTCGCTCGAAGAGCGTATGCAGATCCTCCACGATCATCTCCACAATCTCGCGCGGCTTCGACGACGAGTATTTCGCCTCGTCGAACGAGGGCTTGAGCGCCACTTCGCGGATGAGTTCGAACGAGAACGATTCGTAGTCCATGCCCTCGTGGTTCTCCATGAACGACTCGGCATAGTCGTACATTATGTTGTTCAGGTCGATCTCTATGCGTTCGCCGTACAGCGCGTGACGGCGGCGGGTGTAGATCACCTCGCGCTGCGAGTTCATCACGTCGTCGTACTCCAGCAGGCGTTTGCGGATTCCGAAGTTGTTCTCCTCGACCTTCTTCTGGGCGCGCTCGATGGCCCGCGTCATCATGCCGGCCTGAATCACCTCGCCCTCCTTCAGACCCATGCGGTCCATCATCGAAGCGATGCGGCCCGAACCGAACAGACGCATCAGGTCGTCTTCGAGCGATACGAAGAACTGCGACGATCCGGGGTCGCCCTGACGTCCGGCGCGTCCGCGCAGCTGGCGGTCGACGCGGCGGCTCTCGTGACGCTCCGTGCCGATGATCGCCAGACCTCCCGCGGCCTTCACCTCGGGCGTCAGCTTGATGTCGGTACCGCGGCCGGCCATGTTGGTCGCGATGGTCACCTGTCCCGAGCGTCCTGCCTCGGCCACGACCTGCGCCTCCAGCGCGTGCTGCTTGGCGTTCAGCACGTTGTGCCTGATGCCGCGCAGTTTGAGCATGCGGCTCAACAGCTCCGAGATCTCGACCGACGTGGTGCCGACCAGCACCGGACGTCCCGCCTCGACGAGTTTGACGATCTCCTCGATCACGGCGTTGTATTTCTCGCGCTTGGTTTTGTAGATCAGGTCCTGACGGTCGTCGCGGACCACCTTGCGGTTGGTCGGGATCACCACGACGTCCAGTTTGTAGATGCTCCAGAACTCCGACGCCTCCGTCTCGGCCGTACCGGTCATGCCGCCCAGCTTGTGGTACATGCGGAAGTAGTTCTGCAACGTGATGGTGGCGAAGGTCTGCGTCGCGGCCTCGACCTTCACGTGCTCCTTGGCCTCGATGGCCTGGTGGAGTCCGTCCGAGTAGCGGCGTCCTTCGAGGATACGGCCCGTCTGCTCGTCGACGATCTTCACCTTGTTGTCCATCACCACATACTCCACATCCTTCTCGAACATCGAGTATGCCTTCAGCAGCTGGTTCACCGTGTGCACGCGCTCCGACTTGATCGAGTAGTCGTTTATCACCTCGTCCTTGCGCTGCGCCTTTTCCTCGGCCGTGAGCTCGCTCTTCTCCAGTTCGGCTATCTCGTTGCCTATGTCGGGCAGCACGAAGAAACCGTCCTCGTTGAAGTATTTCGAGAGTGCGTCGTGGCCCTTGTCGGTGAGCTCTACCGAGTTGAGTTTCTCATCTATCACGAAGAACAGATCGTCCACGATCTCGGGCATGCGGCGGTTGTTGTCCTGCATGTAGATGTTCTCGGTCTTCTGGAACTGGGTCTTTATACCCGGCTCCGAGAGGAACTTGATGAGCGGCTTGTATTTGGGCAGTCCTTTGTGCGCGCGGTAGAGCAGTACTCCGCCCTCGTCGAGCTTGTTCTCGGCGAAGAGGCGTCGCGACTCGGCCACGAGCGAGGTGACCAGATTCTTCTGGAGGTTGTAGAGATTCTCGATCGAGGGGCGATAGCTCTCGAACAGCTGGTCGTCGCCCTTGGGCACGGGACCCGATATGATGAGCGGGGTGCGGGCGTCGTCGATCAACACCGAGTCCACCTCGTCGACGATCGCGTAGTGGTGCTTGCGCTGCACCAGATCCTTGGGCGACGAAGCCATGTTGTCGCGCAGGTAGTCGAAGCCGTACTCGTTGTTGGTTCCGAACGTGATGTCGGCCATGTAGGCCTTGCGGCGCGCCTCCGAGTTGGGCTGGTGCTTGTCGATACAGTCTACCGACAGTCCGTGGAATTCGTACATGGGACCCATCCACTCCGAGTCGCGTCGGGCCAGATAGTCGTTCACCGTCACCACGTGCACACCCTTGCGGGCCAGTGCGTTGAGGAATACGGGCAGGGTGGCGACGAGGGTCTTGCCCTCGCCCGTGGCCATCTCGGCTATCTTGCCTTTGTGGAGCACCACGCCGCCGAACAGCTGCACGTCGTAGTGCACCATGTCCCATTTGATGTCGTTTCCGCCCGCCGTCCAGTGCGTCGAGTAGACGGCCTTGTCGCCGTCGATGTTGACGAAATCCTTCTGGGCGGCAAGGTTGCGGTCGAACGCCGTAGCCGTCACCTCCACCGTGTCGTTCTCGGCGAAACGGCGCGCCGTATCCTTCATGATGGCGAATGCCTCGGGCAGTATCTCGTCCAGCTTCTGCTCGATCTTCTCGTCTATGCGCTTGGTGGTGGCGTCTATGTCCTTCGATATCTTCTCCTTGTCGGCAAGGGTGGTGTCGGCCAGTTCGAGGCGGGCCTTCTGCTCGACGATGTGGGCCTCGTCCTCGGCAATGAAATCGGCTATGCGCTTCATCAGGTCGGCGCTCAGGGCGCGCAGCTCGTCGTTCGACAGCTTCTGTATGGTGGGGTATACCTCCTTGATTTTTCGAACGTAAGGCTCTATCTGCTTGCGATCCTTCTCGACTTTGGACCCGAAAAGGAGTTTGATTATATTACTGACTATATCCATAATGTTTTACTTGTTTTTTCTGAAAGTCTTTTAACATCTTACAAAGATAAAAATTTCTTTTCGAACGGCAAAATATGTGCTTGATTTTAATGTCAATGGGATTTTTTTCGATTGCGGGAGGAAATAATATGACGGGAACAGGCATTTTTATGCGCCGTGTTTTCGGGCGGCAGCCTGCGGGGACCGCGGGATGAGCGGATGCGAATGATAGCGGACCTCCGCGGGGCGAGGCTGCGGCCCGCACGACTCTTGCGAGTCGCACTATATCTGCGGCACGGCCATTCGTGCGACGATCCGCCGTCCGACGGGACAGCGGTCGCAATCGTCCCGTTTGCAATATTCGTTGCGTAGCTGTATGAGCGCCTGACTGTCGAATGCCGTTTTGGCCAGCGTGCCGCAGGCGTTCCAGCCTCGGATTATGCTGTTGTCCTCGGCGGGAATGTTCTCCAGCAGCGACATGGCCCGCGTTCGCAGCGTCTCGTTGTTGATGTATGACCCGTATGCGAACTGCATCTGCACCACCAGATTTATCCCCAGCAGATCGGTCTTGGTGTGCCCTATGTGCTTTGCCACGGGATCCGAGCCGTTTGCGGGTGTGTAGCGCGTGCGCCAGTATTTCGAGGTCTCGACGCCGAAGAGCGCGTTGACGTCTTTGGCGGTGCGGCATTCGAGTATGCGGTCCATTACGTTGCTTACCGAGGTGAGGAACATCGCGGCCTGCGATAACCGCAGTATGGGGTGGTTGTTCGGGCGCAACCTTATGAGCGACCATTGCGATGCGCGCATGGGCGATATGGCGTATTTGCCGGCCAGATAGGCGAAGTCGCGCTTCAAGTCGAGTATGTATTCGTCGTGCGGATAGAGGTCCAGCAGTCCCGACGCCCCGATCAGCATCGCCTCGACGTTGTGCGGCACGAGTCTCTCACGCAGTATGGCGGCGTAGGGCACCGTGCGTGCCAGTTCGGTGAAAGCGCCCTTGTTGCGCTCGTCGCCCAGCGTGCGCAGGAACATCAGGTAGAACGTCTGCGGCCAGTCGGAGCGGCACTCCGCATAGAAGCCGTTGACGTCGCGATTCTTGCGGCTCAGGCGTTCGTAACCCAGCGCGTTGTAGATCTCGGCGCGGTGCAGCGGATCGAGCGACGACAGATAACCGCCGCATCCGAAGCACGAGGCTCCCTTACGCAACTTGTCCGTTATGCTTCGCTTTTCGTCTGTCATGGGCGTATCGGGTTAGCGGGCCGCCGTCGGGTCGGGGCGTGCGTTACAGCATGTTGAGCTCCAGCAGCGCCTCCTCCGACATCATGCTTCTGTCCCAGGGCGGCTCGAAGGTGAGTATTATGTTCACCGACTTCACTCCGTCGATCTTTTTCACCTGTGTGTTTATGTCCTCGACGAGCATGTCGGCCATCGGGCAGTTGGGCGCCGTGAGCGTCATGCGTATGTTGGCCACGCCCTCGGGATCGAAATCTATTTCGTAGATCAGTCCCAGGTCGTAGACGTTGACGGGTATTTCGGGGTCGTAGATGTTCTTCAGCGTGAGAACGATCTCGTGCTCCACTTTCAAAATCTCTTCAGGTGTCATTTCCGTTGTTCAAATAACTTTTCCGCCTCGGGCCGTCACTGCTGCGTTCGGGTGAAGGCGAGCGCATACATCCTCATCTGCTTTATCATGGCGAGCAGTCCGTTGCTGCGCGTGGGCGAGAGGTTCTCGCTCAGACCTATGGCGTCGATGAAATAGAGCTCCGTGTCGAGTATCTGCTGCGGCGTGCGCCCGTTGAGCACCCTGATCAGCAGGGCTATTATGCCTTTGGTTATTATGGCGTCGCTGTCGGCCGAGAAGAACACCTTCCCCTCCTCCATGCGGGCGTCGACCCATACCCGCGACTGGCAGCCTTTTATCACGTATTCGTCCGTGCGGTGCTGCGGATCGATCGCAGGCAGCGTGTCGCTCAGCTCGATCAGGTATTCGTATTTGTCGAGCCACTCGTCGAACACCGCGAACTCTTCGATGATCCGATCCTGGATTTCGTCTTTCATGTCGTTAAGCTCTTAAAAAATATTCAAAGCCCCGCCTTCCGATGCCGAGGGAGGGGTTATCCCCAACAATCGCGCCTCGGTGGCGGCCACCGATGTCATATCGGTCTTGTCGGTTATCCTGGCAGGGGCTATGCCGCCGCCGAATATCACGAGGGGCACGTGCGTGTCGTAGCGGTACATCGAACCCGACGCCGACCGAAGATCCTCCCGTTCCTCGATCCATTCGGGCATGAGGTTTATTATCACGTCGCCCGAGCGGCGGGGGTAGAATCCGTTCTGCATCTTGCGCGCGTAGCCGCTGCCGAAGTAGCTGTTGCGCATGGCCTCGGCCGAAGTGGCGTGCGACACCCCGCGCAGCTGCATGAGGAACGTGGCCACGTCGTGCTGCATGTCGGCTATCGACAGCCCCTTTTCGTATATCAGGTCGTGGTTGAGGTATATGGCGCGGTCGATGCAGCCCAGCACCCACTCTCCGTTGCCGTGCTGCGCGCCTATGAAGGCATTGGTTATGACCTCGGCCTGACGCACGTTGAAACGCTCGCGCTCTTCGGCGGGCGAGTTGTACGATGGGCTCGTGCCGTGGTCCGACGTCAGCACCACCACTATCTGCCGCGGGTCGGTCACCTGCGCCAGCAGGAACGACAGGAAATCCTCCAGATCGCGGTCGAGGCGGTAGAGCATGTCTTCGTACTCCACCGATTCGGGCCCGAAGCGGCCGCTTATCATGCGCGGCGAGTCGAGCACTATGTTGAGCACGTCGGCGGCCTCGTCGCCGCCCATCCCGTTCTTGGCCACCACCTGCTTGGCGAAGGCGAGCATGGCGCTGTTTCCCGCGGGCGTGTACTTCATCTGCTCGTAGTCGTCGCTTATGCGCTCCGCCGATTCGGGGCGGTCGATGAAATCTATGCGTTTGCCGCACTTGCACTGCAACCCCTCGATGTACGACACCTGCGAGTTGCGGTAGTCGTCGTAGGGGAGCAGCAGCGTCCAGCGCTTCTGCATGTAGTCGTGGTTGGTCTGCTTCCTGTTGTATTCGGTCACCCATGCGGGCAGCTCCTTGGCGTAGTACGACGATGTGGTCCAGGCCGATTGCAGGCTCTCCATCCAGTAGACCTCGCCCGTGCGGCCCGCCATGACTATGGCCGACAGGGGATCCACCGCTATGGTGGCTATGCGGCTGCGGCTGTCGTGCAGCGCCGCGGCGTCGCCTATGGTCTGCGCCGTGAGGTTGCGGGGCGAGTATCCGCCCGATCCTGCGCTGTAATTCACGCTCTGCTCCTTGGCGTCGTCGATGAGCGACACCATCTTGTTGCCCACGTGGTCGAACCATCTGTCGGCCACCACGCCGTGCGTCGAGGGCTGCGCGCCCGTCGATATGGTCGCGAGCGACACGGGCGTCGTGGTCTGCATGTAGTCGTATGACGCGTCGGTGAATACCGCTCCGCCGTCCATAAGGCGCTTGAAGCCGCCGCCCGAGAAATTCGCTGCGTAGCGGTCGAGATCGTCGGCGCGCATCGAGCTTACGACTATATTCACCACCAGGCGCGGCCCTGCCGTTGCGGCGAATGCGGAACCCGTTAATGCTGCGAGAGTTATTGCTATGCGAAGCGAAAGATGTTTCATTTTGTGCGGTATTACGGACGTAAAATTACTAATTAATTTCCAAAAACGAGTTGAAATATTCCATTTCGTGGCCGAACTCCATCTGCGGCGCCGCGCGTCGCAGTTCCTCGATTCGCCGCAGCATGGCGCGGCAGAAGTCGCGATGGGCCTCGCTGCGGGGATCGAACGGTCGGTGCTCCGCGGCTTCGGCTATCCGCTCCGCCCGCTCGGCCAGCCGCAGGGCCTCGTCGGTCAGCGCCGTCTGCCCGAAGCGTTCCCATATGTAGCCGATCGCCGTTTGCGACGGGTGCGCCATGTCGTCGGCATAGAAACGGTAGTCGCGCAACTCGTCGTTCATGATCTCGAACGAGGGGAAGTAGTCGGTGCCTTGGAATCGGCCCGTGAGCTCCCCGACGGCCACGCGAAGCACGGCCTTGCTCAGCGAGTTGCGCTCTGCTCCGTCGCCGAGGTGGCGTACGGGGCTTACGGTGAATATGACGTGCTTGCCTGCGAGTGGTCCCGCGAGCAGCGTCGCATAGCGGTCGACTATCCGATCCGCCGCCATCATCTCGCGGACGAATAGCGATTGCGGCTGTTTGTGGCAGTTGGCCACCACGGCACCGTTTTCGCGCAGTCGGTAGATCCATGCCGTTCCGAATGTGATTATCACCGTATCCGCCTTGCGCAGTGCGTCGGCGCCTTTGTGCACGGCCTCGCGCATCGAGGCGAGTGCCCGTTCGGGATCGGTGTCGGAGAATGCCGAGTGAAAGTCGTAGCCGAAATAACGGCTACCGTCACGGCGCAACTCGTCGCGTGTCGGCATGTCGGCTGCGGCGAAACGCTCCACGGCACGCGCTATCGATTCGGGATTGAAGAGTATGCCCGTGGGGGATGCCTCGACGCGGAACTTGGCGCGTTGCAGGCGTCGGGCGATGTTGTCGGCGAAACACGATCCGAGCGACAGTATTCGCGACGAGTGGTCGATCCTGCTCTCGAAAGGCTTTATGTCTGTTACGGTACGGAACTGCATATCCATCGTTTTTTAGGGCCTTTACACCTCGCTCAGCTCCAGCCAACGCATCTCCTTCTCCCCGATGATCTCCAGCAGCTCGCCTATGCGGGCCGATGCCTCGGTCAACTCCCCGTGCGACAGCTCTCCCGACGACAGACGCGCTTCAAGCTCGGCCTTCTCGGCCTCTAACTGCGGTATCTCGGCCTCCAGAGCCTCCAGCTCGCGGGCCTCCTTGTAAGAGAGCTTGCGGCGCGTCGGGGCCGTGGAACTGCGTTGCGGTGCTGCGCCCGCGTGGTTGCTTTTGGCCGCAGCCTTGGCCGCGCGCGCCTCTTCGGCCTCCAGCTCCTTCATGTATTCGCGGTACTCGCTGTAATGTCCCACGAAATCCTTTACCCCGCCGCCTTCGCGGATGACGAACAGATGGTCGACGGTCTTGTCGAGGAAATAACGGTCGTGCGACACGATGAGCAGACAGCCCTTGAATGATTGCAGATAATCCTCCAGCACGTTGAGCGTCAGTATGTCCAGATCGTTGGTCGGCTCGTCGAGGATCAAAAAGTTGGGGTTGCGCATGAGCACCGTCAGCAGATAGAGTCGGCGCTGCTCGCCGCCGCTCAGGATCTCCACGCGCTTGGAGTGCGTCTCGGGCGGAAAGAGGAAGCGGTTGAGCATGGTGGTGACCGACACCGAATGTCCGTCGGCGGCCTCCACCGTCTCCGCTATGTCGTGCACCACGTCGAACACGGTCTGTCCCGCCTTGAAGTCTATTCCGCGCTGGCGGTAGTAGCCTATGCGGAGCGTTTCGCCGCGTTCCACCGTGCCCGAGTCGGGCAGCAGGTCGCCCGTCATCAGGTTGAGGAACGTGCTCTTGCCCGCTCCGTTCTTGCCCACTATGCCCACGCGCTCGTAACGCGAGAACTTGTACGAGAAGCGGTCGAGCATGCACCGCGGGCCGAAGCGCAGCGACACATCCTCGCAGTCGATTATCTTGCCGCCCAGACGCGACGTGCCCACGTCGATGGCGACGCTCTTGCGTTCGAGCGACACCGACGCCCGATCCTTCAGGTCGTAGAAGGCGTTTATGCGGTAGCGCGCCTTGCCCGTGCGCGCCTGCGGGGTGCTGCGCATCCACTCTAATTCGCGGCGCAGCAGGTTGCGCGACTTGTCTATGTCGGCCTGCATGTTTGCGTAGCGTTCCTCGCGCTTTTCGAGGAACGTGCGGTAGTTGCCTTTGTACACGAAGAGTTCGCCGCGGTCGAGTTCGAATATGGTGTTGCACACGCGGTCGAGGAAATAGCGGTCGTGCGTGACCATGAGCAGCGTGCACCGCGATTTGCCGAGGTAATCCTCCAGAAACTCTATCACCTCTATGTCGAGGTGGTTGGTCGGCTCGTCCATGACGAGGAAATCGGCCTCCTGCAACAGCATGAGCGCCAGAGCCACCCGCTTGGCCTCGCCGCCCGACAGACTGCCCATGCGCTGGTCGAGCCGCGTGAGCTTGAGCGACGACAGCACCTGCTTTATCTTCTGTTCGGCATTCCATGCGCCCGCGGCGTCCATGGCGGCCATCGCGCGCTCTATGCGCTTTTGGTCCTCCGACGCTATGGCCCGCTCGTAGTCGCGTATGGTGTCGTACGTGGCGCCCAGACCCGAGTATACCTCGTCGAAAACGGTGTTGTCGGGATTGAACGCGGTGTTCTGGTCGAGAAAGGCCACCTTTATGTCGCGCATGAACTTCACCTCGCCGCCGCGGTCGGACGAATCCATTCCCGCCAATATCTTCAGCAGCGAACTTTTGCCCGTTCCGTTGGGGGCGATGAGGGCTATCTTGTCGCCCTCGTTTATGTTGAACCCTATGTTGCGGAACAGCGTCCTGTCGCCGTAGGATTTGCTGATGTTCTCTACCTGGAGGAAACTTGCCATTTCAATTCGTTTCTATGGCCGTAATGTCGGCCGCTATTTGATTATGTCGGCGTGCGACCTGTCGTTCGGTGCAGTGCGGCGGCACTTTATGCGGCGTGCCCTGAACTTCCCGCCGACGGCTTTGCGTGCCGCTTTACGGCAGTATGCCGCCGCGCGGTCGTCCACCGCGACGTCGCCTTTGGCTATCCGCAGCGTGTTGGCGCGCAGCGGCTTTCGGGCGAACGGCCTTACGAGAGTCTCATACCATACGCATGCCAGCGCGTAGCGGCCTGCCCCGTAGTCTATGTGGTACCCGTCGCGCGTCAGATCCTTGGGCGGGTTGTTTAGTTCCGACATTCGCAGCGACTGTATCGCCGTGCCCGAGGGTATGACGGTCGAGAATGCCGAGGTGTGCCGCGTCATTTCGCGCACGGCAGCACATATGTCGTCGTACATCCGCCGCTGGTCGCGCCCGTAGTCGGCGAACTGCCCGTGCGTGCTGTCGGTCGAGTAGGCCCACGTCATGTGCCATGCCAGTTCGGCTTCGGGCTGCGCGGCCCTGATGATCCCTATCAGGGCGTCGAGATGGGGTTGGTAGCTCTCGTAGCGGCCCGAGTATCCCGATGCCTGCTGCAAGGTGATTATGTCCCACTTGCCGAGCGACAGCGCATGTCGGAGTGAGACGTTCTCTTTCGATTTAACCCATCGGTTCTCGCCCGCGGCCGAGCGGTAGAACTCGTACGGCGCCTTTCCCTCGATGTGGAACCTCATGTGCTGTTCGAGCGTGCATCCTCCCACGTATAGGCGCGCCAGCTCCACATTGTCGATATCCATGTTGTCGAGCAGCTGCGGCAGATACTCCATGGCATCGTCCGAGAAGCTGTTGCCTATGGCCAGTATGCGGAGCGTCTTTCGGGCCTCGGCTTCGGGCGCGGCGAAGGCCGACAGCGACAATATGACGATCGCAGCAGCCGCCATGCGGCGCAAGGTTGTCTTCATGCGGGTGTACATAAGATTAATAATATTTGTCGTACATCGACTGGCTCTTGTCGTATTTAAGGTCTTGCAGCGAGGCGGCCTTCACGCCTATGTGGAAACTCCAGCTGCGGTAGTATCCGAACGGTATCCACGAGAACGACATCTGCCAGCAGTGCAGGTCGCGCGTGATGCTCACCGACGATGTGGTCAGTTTGTTCTTCGATATGTCGTAACCTCCCGATATGGTGGCGGCCATCTTGGGCGAGAAGGTTATGCTGCCGTTGAATCCCACCGTCTGCGTCACGTTGCGCCGATAGCCCGTGGTGCCGTTGTTGACGTAGCTTATCGAGTAGTTCACCGCGTAGTTGAGTCCCACGTTCCACGGCAGCGAGAAGTCGTAATAGGCCTGCGACATGTATTGTCGCCTCAGCACGGGATCCATCGTGCCGTAGGGGTCGTAGAACGGGTTGGCGTATTCGGGCGGCACGGTGTTTATGTCGTTTATGGCGGGGGCCGCCGAGGCTCGCGACTTGAACGAGTAGCCGAAGCTCCATCCCGTGCTGACTATTCGTCCGAGGTTTCCGCGCCGCCACGTCAGACGGTCGTAGCGCTTGCCCTCGGGCGACACCTCGTAGGGGTCGAGCGTGGCGCGCAGGTTCAGACCCAGCTTGCCCGTGAGCTTGGTTCGCAGCGAGAGCGATATGGTCGACAGCTTCATCGAGTCGGCGAGGAAGTTGTACGATCCGCTGATGTTGAAGTCGTCGATGATCGATATCTTCTTCATGCCCGAGGTGTCGCGCTTGCTCAGCACCTTTATTTCGAGGCTCTGCGAGAGCGAGAACGACAGCGCCATGCTGCGGCCCGAGGATGGTACGCCGTAGGCGTTGTTGTCGAAGGGCGAGTAGATGGCGGTGCGTCCCGTCGAATCGCTCTGCACGGTTTGGTAGTAGCCGTATTTCTGCTTGCTGAAGTCGGGCGCGTACGAGAAGCTGATCGAGGGCGATATGGTGTGCCGTATGGCTTGCAGCTTGAAGTTCTTGTACTTCTCCTTCACCTGCCACATGCCGTAGATGTTGGTCGAGAACGACAGTGCCGTGGTGTAGTTGTAGAGGCGGTAGAATCCGTATTCGGGATCGAGCGTCTCCACCTTGTTGGTCTCGGGGTTCCACTGCCGCTCGGTCTTCTTGAAGTACCACCTTTCGGTGTAGT
>CAUHCL010000041.1 GCA_959604655.1 uncultured Alistipes sp.
CGGCAGGTCGCGGTATATCTGACGCGAATCGGTCGAGACGACGGGAGAGCCGAAGTGTTCGGCCACGGCGACGGCCAGGTCGGTCTTGCCCGACCCCGTCGGGCCGACTATGACGATCAGGGTCTTGTCGGTCGCTGTCATGGGATCAATACTCGTCGTCGTAACTGTCGTCGCCTTCGAAATCGCCGTATTCGCCCATCATCTCCTCGAAGATGGAACCGCCCTGCTCGCTCGCCTCAGGATCGTACTGGTCGGGCGCGGGCGAGTGCTCGAATTGCAGGCGCGGATACTCCATGCCATCCTCGGGCTTTTTGGCCTCGACCAGTTCGAGATAGTAGGCCCGCTGCGAGAAGGGGTCGAACACATATATGAGGCGGTCGCGCAGACGCCTGAGCACATCGCACAGCCGCACCGAGGCCATAGGTATCGGCGCGCCCTCGACACCCTCGCCGAGCCCCATATCCATGCAGGTGAACTCGCGCAAACGCTCCCACCGATCGTCGGCCGTATATAACGACGCCATGCACGGATCGTAACGCAGCATAGCGATAATAAATTCGTGCAGATCGAGCAGCGATGCCTCGGCATCCATCTCGAAATCGCGTACGAAATTGTCGTTTTCGTCGCTCAGCATCCTGAATCTGTAAATCATCGGCATATTTTTCTTGCTCCTTTAACGTATCAATGAAATACAAATATAGCACAAAAAGATTATTTTCGGCGATCAAATCCGCGATTTGTCAGGCTCCCGCGCTCCGTCGGCTCTCCACGATCGCCGCGAAGCTGTCCGTCGCCCGCATAATCGAGGGGGACAGCGCCACAGGCACGCACGGTATAAGCATGGCCCGCTCGGACGAAATGCGCGAGAATCTGCTTTGAGAACGCAGAAGGCAAAGCGGGGCCGCCCTATTTCGGGCGGCCCCGCTGCCGTAGGCAAGCATCGAGGGCTAAAGGATCTCTACCGCCTCCGACTCTTTCTCGTCCTCGCTGCACCGAGAGTTCATCCGAGCCTCTTCGTCGCACGGCAACGGTAAAGCCGACTCCGCGTCACGGGTGCGGACGCAGCGGGTCTTGACGTAGCTCGCCGAAGCGAGCACGCGCCGCAAATCCTCAGGCAGCCGATCCGTATCGCGGGGAGTGTTGACCAACGCCCACAGACCGACGACGATATACGTCGGAATCTCAACGTCGTCGAGCGGATCGTTTTCGGCATCGAGATAGGACGAGAATGTCTCGAAACTGACGCCGAACAGGTGGCTGACGTAACAGCGGTAGATCCAACCGAGATTGCGTGTCGAGTAACGGCCTTCATAAAGCATGCAGACCAGAAGACGTACGACAGCCTTGCGCACGTCCAAAAGTTTTGAAGTCATGATAGAAATGATTTAAAAGATTAGCGGTCGGAACCATTCGCGACCGCATGCAAAAATCAATTCTAACGACTGTCGCCGCCAACGGGCGGATACGTTATTATATTTTTTTAATTATTAGACAGATACGCCGTTTTATAGCGCGATGATTATAACGTCGGTATAGGGCGGCGACGTATTGTGCGAAATCGAGCGTATGATTGTTTTTCGGATCGGCCCGTCGGAATGAGGGCCCGGATATGATGCTGCGGCAATGAAGTGAAAGGCTTGAAGTCGAGCGCGAACAGAAGATTACGCCTCGGCGGCATACGAAAAGCGCGGACCAATTCTTCCACATCGGAATCCGAGGTCTTCGACTTACCTGTACCCCTGATAATGGAATAAAGCCCACGCCGTAAACAGCATGGGCGTCAAACTCTATTCCTCGGGGTAATTTGAAAGTGTCGAAGTTTCGGATTCCCGAAATAAAAGCCAACGCCTTTTATTTATACGTCTATGTGTGTCGTTTACATCTTCATTACCTTTTCGTGTAACTATTCTGTTGCGCGAGGCGTCACTTGCGCGCCGCCTCGTTATCCTTTTCGAGTTTGTCGTCCTCGTCCCAATCGAACATGTCGAACTGCGTTCGGCCGCCGAGCGAGAAACGGGTGTAGGTTATGGGCAGCCCGCATTGCAGGAACTTGCTCTCGTAGGCCGTCTTGACCGACAGCTCCTCGTCGGCATAGCCCGTTCCGTAGATGTCGTTATTGGCCACATCGCACGGCAGGCCGAACCGACGTATCACCTCGCCCGTGTAACCGAACAGATGCTGCGAATCGGTCTTCAGGTTTATTCGGCCGTCGGGGCGCAGGAAGCGGGCGTAATATTCGAGAAAGAGGGGCGACGTCAGACGTTTTTTGGCGCGGCGCGTCTTGAGCTGCGGATCGGGGAAGGTGATCCATATCTCCGACACCTCGTCGCGGGCGAAAAACGAATTGATGAACTCTATGCGCGTGCGCAGGAATCCCACGTTGCCCATGCCGTTATCGGTAGCCGTACGGGCACCGCGCCACATGCGCGCGCCCTTTATGTCGACGCCTATGTAGTTGATCTGCGGATTGCGCTCGGCCAGCGCTATGGTGTATTCGCCCTTGCCGCATCCCAGTTCGAGGACGATGGGATTGCCGTTGCCGAAGAAATCCTCGTGCCAGCGCCTCTTCAGGGGGTGATCCTTGTGAAATATATCCTCGAATTCGGGCTGCACCAGGCATCGGAACGTAAGGTTTTCCGCAAATCGTCTGAGTTTGTCCTTTCCCACTTATCTATTCTGTTATCTGTTTCGAAAAATCCATGCCCGCCGCCTCGACGCCGTTCACCTCGCCGACGGGGGTTATGCCTACGACATACTCGCCCTCGCAGGCGAATCTTACGTTGCGTCGGTAGGGCATGCGGATGTCGGTCCGCCGTATATTGCCCCGCCACCGCACCGACGAGGGAACCGTCACGCGCTCGACGCAGCGGAGCGAGTCGGGGGTGGTGACGGCGATGTCGAACCGCAACTCGCGGCTGTCGAACGAACGGTCGACATGCAGCACCAGATCGAGGTTGCGGAGCGCGGTGGTGTCGTCGTTGCAGAAGGTCACGACGGCCTCGTCGCTCCACGATATGACGTTCACGTCGGCGATCGCCACATCGCACTCGGCCATGCGGCACTGCACGAGCGTCACCGACGCCACCAAGGCCGCCGACCGCAAAATGCGACTGCACCACCGCATCGGTTACTCGGTTTTAGGCGCCGCCGATTCGGCATTTCGCGCATTGCCGTCGCCGCGGTTCTCGCCCTGCGGCCTGCGGCCCCGACCGCCTGCGTTTCTGTTGCCGCGCGGCCTGTCGGCTCTGTCAGCCCTGTCGGTCTTGTCTGTCTTGTCGGCCGCACCGTTACCGCCCTCGGCCGAAGCGGCATGGGGAGCGTTGTCGCTACGTGCATTATTGTTATTGCCGCCACGGCCGCGGTTGCCGCCGCCTCGGCGTCTGTCGCTGCGGCGTTCGCCGTTGCCCTGCTTTGCTTCGCCGCCGTTAGCTGCTGCCGCCTTGTCGGGCGATACATTTTCGGCCGTCGGAGCGTTGGCGGCGGGAGCGTTCTCGCGGCGCGGCGGACGGCCCGCACCGTCGCGACGGTTGTTGCGGTTGCGTCGTTCGCGGCCCTCGGCACCCCCGCGCGGCGTATTCTCGTCGGCCGTCGCGGGCGCAGTCTCGGCCGCCGACTGCTTGGCAGCGCGGTCCTTGCGGCCGCCCTTGTTGCGGCGGCGCTTGTTGAGATTGTCGAAGCGGGTGATGCTGTCCTCCTCAGTGCGGAATGTCGGCTCCTCGTCGATTATCTCGTTCTGCTTGTCGGCTATCGAATCGACCTTCTTGCCCGCGCGGTTGAGAGCCATGATCTCCTTCACGCGCGACACGGGTATGGTGACCATGTTGGCCATGGCGTCTTTGCTGCTGCTGAACGACATGGTGTGGGCCAGAATGTCGGTCTTCACCAGATGGTACTCGCCGTCCATGGCCTGCAAAGGCTCGCGCAGACGGGGAATGCCCTGACGCGCGTCGGCATATACGTCGTATTCGTACATGAGGCAGCATTTGAGTTTCGAACACTGCCCCGCGAGTTTCTGGGGATTGAGCGATATATCCTGCACGCGCGCGGCGTTGGTGGTGACGCTCGAAAAGCTCGACACCCACGACGCGCAGCACAGCTCGCGGCCGCAGGCGCCTATGCCGCCTATGCGCCCCGCCTCCTGGCGCGCACCGATCTGCTTCATCTCGATGCGGATGTGGAAACGCTCGGCGAACACCTTTATCAGCTCGCGGAAATCGACGCGGCCTTCGGCTATGTAGTAGAATATCGCCTTGATCTTGTCGCCCTGATACTCCACGTCACCGATCTTCATGTCGAGTCCCATCTCGGCCGCGATCTGTCGCGACTGTATCATCGTGTCGTGTTCGAGCGCGATGGCCTCCTGCCAGCGTTCGATGTCGTAGGGTTTGGCCTTGCGGTAAATCTTCCTGTACTCGCCGTTGAACGGGGTGAAACCCGTGCGGCGGATCTGCTTGGCCACCATGTCGCCCGTGAGCGATATGATGCCTATGTCGTGCCCGGGCGACGCCTCCACCGCCACGATGTCGCCGCGCTTGAGCGGAAGGTCGTTGACATTCCGATAGTAGGAACGGCGCGTATTCTTGAATCGGACCTCGAAGATGTCGGTCGGGACATTGTCGGGATAGCTTTCGAGCCACGGCGTTTCGTGGAGCTTGAAACAGCCTTCGACCGTCTCCACTTCGGGGGTCCCGTCACAGTCGCAGACACGGAAGCCGCGGCCGATTTCGGGCATATGTTTTTCAGAGCAACATTTGTTACAACTCATGGATGGCAAAAAATTTTTGTAAAAATAAGAAAATTATTCCGTATTTCCGCGCAAAAATCTCGATTTACCTCGTTCGCGCCTCCAAACGGGCTATATCGCGACGCACGCGGCGCACGGTCATCACAGCACAGCACGACAGCCCCACGATGAATCCCATCACCAGTCCCACGGCCTCGAATCCGCACTTGAACGCGAGCAGCCAGCCCACGGGGATGTTTATCAGGATGTACGACACGAACACGATCGGCATTATGACCTTCACGTCCTGCAATCCGCGCAGGATGCTGATCGATATGGTTTGCAGGCAGTCGGACACCTGGAACAGCGCTATGTAGACCAGCATGGTGGCGGTGAGCTCTATGACGCGCGCATTGGTGGTGAAGAGCGCGGGGATGGCGAAGCGCAGCAGCACGAAGCACAGCGCCGCCGTCATGCACCAGGCCAGCCCCAGCTGGTAGGACGCATTCACGGTGCGCCTCAACGATCGAAAATCGCCCTGACCGTATATGTGCGAGCAGAGGATGGTCGTCGCCGAGCCGATGGCGACCACGATCATGAACGTGATGTTCATCATGTTGGTGCCTATCTGGTAGGAACTCAGGGCATGGGCGCCGAACGCCAGCACCATGATGTTGGCCACCACGAATATGCTGGCCTCCATGAACATCTGGAACGAGATGGGGATGCCGACCTTGAGTATGCGGAGCATGGTGCGCAGACGGAACGCCTGCATGCGCAACGCTTCGGTATAGACACTGAAACGTCCGCTGCGGAAGAAGTACGCGACGATCATCACGCACATGCAGATTCGCGAGATCAGGGTGGCTATGCCCGCACCCACGGCGCCCATGGGTTCGAAACCGCATTTGCCGAAGATCAGCACCCAGTTGAACACGATGTTTATCGCGTTGCATACGATGATGACCACCATGGCAGTGCGCGTATTGCCTATTCCTTCGAGGAACTGCTTGAAGGTGAAGAATATCATCGAGGGGAACATGCTCCACACCAAAGTGTCGTAATAAGGCAGGGCCGCATGGGTGACCTCGGCAATCGATGCGTCGCTGCCCGAATCGATCATGATCCCGCCCAGAAGCGAGAGCAGAGGCCGTGCCGCGACGAGCAGGGCCGAGGCAGCCAGACCCGTCAGCATGAACAGCACAGCGCCGTTCTGCAACAGTTCGGCCGCATAACGCCTGTCGTCACGGGCGAAGTACTCGCCCACCAAGGGCGTGAGTCCGAACGAGAGGCCCATAGCCGCGATGAAGACTATGAAGAATATACTCGTGCCGAACGCGACGGCAGCCAGCGGCGTGGGGTCGTCACCCCCGTAGCGGCCCACCATGGCAGTGTCGGCCAACTGCACCGTTATCTGCCCCATCTGCGACAGGATGACGGGCAGCGCGAGGCGCAGATTGTTCTTATAAAACGGTTTGTATGCGGTAAAAAATTTCATCATTGCCAAAAGATTTCGAAAAACGGAACGGGGACGGCGCACAATGCCGCCCGCATATCGCAAGTCGACCGCCGAGGGCGGCCGTTGCGGCTGCGGTTCGCCGCGGCGGGATCAGAAGGCTTCGTTGATATTGAATATGAAGCCGCTCGTATGCTTGCCGAATCCGTAGTCGACGCGGATATTCACACGATGCTTGAACTCCCATCGGAATCCCAGACCATACGAGGGCAGGATGTTCTTCCATTCGAACTCGCTCAAACGCGGGAACACCGTTCCGCATCCGCCCCACACCGTGCATCCGATACGTTTGTATATGCGCTGGCGCAGCTCCGCCTGGCACGACACGATGCTGTTATCGATGTAACGGCCCGCGTAATAGCCTCGCATGCGGTAGCCGCCGCCCAGTTCCTCGCGCAGCGCCCACGGCGAGTCCTTGCCGTTGAAGCGGCCGTAGATGTCGGTGGCGATCACTCCCCCGCTCCACAGGCTGTGGTAGAAATCGAAGATGAAGGTGGTGCGGACGGGCGATTTATCGTAGTTGCTCATGAACTGCGGATAGAGCGTCACGTCGGCCATCACGTAGATACCCCGCTGCGGATTGGGGATGAAATCGCGGGTGTCGTATTGCAGCGATGCACCCACTCCCGTAAAGGTGTACGACCGCTTCTGCCCCTGAAGGTAGCTTTCGTCCTCGATGGATGAGATCTTGGCGTGCGAGAAATCGATTCGGGCGCCCACCTTGAACTCGTCGAATATGGTGTAGAAGTATTGCAGGTCGATGCTTATCTTGCGGCGGGTGTAGTCTATCGCGGGGTTGGCCACGCAGTCGGCGTAGTCGATACCCCAGAAATAGAGCGGCTTGTTGGCGAAGGTCACGTCGTAGGACAGACGCGAGCGGTTGCCCTTGAAATAGTTGTTGCCGCTGACTCCCACCATGTACAATCCCGACAGAGCCACGTTGCCGACGATCGATACGTCGGACGGCTGCATGAGCGAGTCGGTGCGGTCGAGACGGTAAAGTCCCGACGCGAGTCCTCCTATGCCGAAGCTCGACTCGCGCGTATACGAGGGCGCCGCGATGAAGCTCACGTCGAACTTCTTGTCGAACGTATGATCCTCGTTGCCGTGGAAAAGCTGCCGCCAGAAACCGCGGCGCTTCTTCTTCGTGCCCTTATCGGCCGAAACAGTCTCCGCATCGCCGTCGGCATGCGCGAGCGTATCGGCGGCCGCGGCCGATATTACCACGGTTTCGACCTCCTGCGCGTGCGACGCAAGAGGCAATAGGGATAAAATTGAGAATAAGATCGATGCGATTATGTATTTCATAAACTCTTTCCGCCTTGATTCGAATGTCTTTCGTTCTGCAAATATAAAACAAAAACCACGACCGTGCAAAAAACCGTCGCGGCCCGCGGCTACGCCTGTCGCTCGGACGCGCCGCAGGCCGCAGCCGACGCAATTTGTGTCTTTTATATCTGCCATATTGGTCAATATGTTCACACGATAACCTGTTTTTGCCCGTTTTTACTATTTTTGTGTCGATAAATAAGATTATTAGTATGATACAATACCTCGATTGGCTGCACAACATAGCCGACATAGCCTCGGTAGACGTCATAGGACACGAACTGGCGTATTTCAAATATTCGGAGATAAAGGATTTCAGCGAGCTGCGGCAAAAGGGCCGCGGTCCCCACAAATTCGACTTCTTCGTGCTGATGCTATGCAACGCGGGCAGGATCCGCGGTCGGATCAATCTTACGGAGTACGACATCTCGTCGCCGAGCATCGTGCGCATAATGCCCGGCCAGATAGTGTCGGTGGAGCAGATCGACGACGACTTCGACGCCTCGATACTGGTCATGTCGCACAACTTCATCGAAAACCTGCTGGTATACATCAACGGGCAAATACCGATCGACACCCGCTGGTACGACGACTGCGTTACACGGCTTGACGACGAGGATATGAAGATGCAGATAAATTTCTTCAACATCATGCGCCGCATAGTACGCGTCGACACAAACCCCTATCGGCTCAAGATGGTGGAGCATCTGATGATGGTGTTCTTCTACAATTCGCGCGAGGTGATGGACGTGATGAAAAACAACCAGCCGCGATCGAGCGCCGACGTGCTGTCGAAAGAGTTCCTGCTTCTGGCGAAAGACAACTTCAAGAAGGAGAGGCAGCTGAAATTCTATGCCGACAAACTGTTCATCACGCCGCGCTATCTGTCGCGCGTGGTGAAGGAGTGCAGCGGATCGTCGGCGGCCGAGTGGATCGAACGGTATGTGATCCTCGAAGCGCGCGCACTGCTCAAATCGACCAACATGACCATTCAGCAGATAAGCGACGAACTGAATTTCCCGTCGCAGACATTCTTCGGCAAATATTTCAAACGACGCGTAGGCATGTCGCCCAAAGAGTACCGCCGCCGCGGGTAATCGGGCAACAATCGAAACGATCGCACATGCAGGGGAGGGGTGGAAACGCCGCCCCTCTAAAGTTCGCGCGAGTTGCGCCACTCGATGAGTTCGGGGGTGAGTTCGTCCTCGCGGTCGATCCACTCGCCGCTGCGCAGCAGACGCTCCTTGTAGCGGTCCATGCGCTCCACGATGTCGAAAGTCGGCCGCTCGCGCCGCATGCGTTCCTCGCGGACCGAAGGACGTATCGTACGGTCGAACACCGACTCGCGCGTAGGCCGCAGCGAGGGCACCCACTTGAAATTGCGCAGCCGCTTGTCCTGCGTGGGCGGAATCTGGGCTATGGGATAGAGCTTGAACGGCACGTCGTTGCGGTAAGTCATGCCCACGAGCTCCTTGTCCTCGATGTAGAACGACGCCGAGGCGCTTTCGAGATATATCATCTGCGTCACTTCGGGCAGATCGTCGTCCTCACGCTGGAAATAGATGGTCTGCACGTTGCCGTTCACATCGTTGCGATAGATGTCGTTGTTGCGGAAATAGGCTATCATCACCTTGCCCGCCACCTGGTTGTAGTAGGTGGTGTCGATCTCCGACACCATGATCGGCGAGCCCACGAACTCGGCGCGCTCGATTTGGCGGTTGCGGGTGAACACGTCCACCTCGTCGGATGCGATCTGGTTGGAGTTGTTCCACAGAACGGGATCTATATATAAATGTATGATCGAGTCGGTCGATACGCTGACCATGGAGTCGCACGCCATCTGCGCGTCGGTACGGTACATGCGGACATTGCGGTAGGCCTTTACCAGACGGTAAACGCTGTCGACGCGGGCGGTATCCGTCGGGATAAGCTCTTCGTTCATGGCACGCGCCTCGGCAAGGGCTATGCTGTCCTCGTTCTCCGCGGTCAGCGTTCGGATGTCGTGCCCGTGCTCGTCCCCGTGCCGCAGCGAGTCGTTGCGCACACTCGCCAGGCTGTCCAGCGAATCGAGGACCGAAACATCGCCGCCGCGGCGCAGCATGCGTTCCCGCAATGCGGCGCGCTTCATGGAATCCTTCGACGCGCGCGCCAGCTCCTTGGCCCGCGCCTTCTCCAGTTGGGCCGTCGCCTTGGCCTGACGCACCACGGCTATGGAATCGAGGCGTTTCTTGCGCTCGGCGGCCTTCACCCGCTTCACCGAATCTTTCGCCTTGCGGATATGCTCGCGCTCCAGGGCTTTCAACTCCTTGGCGGTGGGCTGCGCTACGGAGTCGCGCCGCACGCTGTCGGCGGCTTCCTCGTCATCGTCGTAGAAGTCGGGATCCTCGTCACGGCTCTGCACGGCACTCGGCACAGCCTCCGTAGGACGGACGGAAGCGGATTCGCGACGCACAATGTCCGAGTGCTCGGCAGCAGGCGCATCCGCCGCCGTGGAATCGGCGGGTTCGGCCGATTCGAAACGCGACACGGTGAAGAGCAGCATCGAGTCGGCCCGCAGAAAGACCGAATCGCTCTGCTCGGTATCGTACCCCACCACCGACGGGTTGCACGTGAGCACGGCATTGCCCGCCTCGGACCAATACTCCGCGAAATCGCCGAAGGCCAGCATCTTGTTCTCGAAATCGTCCATCTGGATGTTGCGGCGCGCCACCACATGGCCCGACGAGCGGTAATAAGAGAGTGTGTCGCCCCACACCTCGCGCTCGGGAGTGAGTATGTAGCCGTTGCGCGTGACCATATAGAGGTCGCGCGTCTTGTCGTAGAAGCCCTCGTCGGCACACAGATAGTCGCCGTCGGCGTTCCATATCTCGCTGCCCGTAAAGAAACGGGCCATGTCGGTCTCGGAGTTGTATATCACCGAGTCGCTCTTCATGTCGTAATCGGCGCCGTGGAGCTCCACCTCGTCCACGCAGATCACCTCGTGGGTGTCGGCGTAGTAATATCCGCGCAGCGACTCCATGATGTCGTCGTCGTGCACCAGCACGCCGCCGCCCGTGTATCGGCCGATCTTCGCCTCGGTATTGAAGCTGAAATTGTAGGTATAGAGCAGCGCATCGCCGTCGACGACCTTGACGATGGGGGCATAGACCTCGGCCAGACTGCTCCCGCCGTCGTACAGCGCGCTGTCACCGTAGATGTAGACCGAATCCTGGTTGATTATCACGCGGCCGAAGAAACCCCAGCGGGTGTCGCTGTAACGCACCGAGCTGTCGCACGAGATCACCGCACCGTTGTGGTGCGCGGCGAAATTGCCCATGAAATGGATTATGCTGTCGTCGCCCTCCTTGCTCACCACGTCGGCCCTGAAGTCGATCCTGCGGCGCGGAGGCTTTCCGCCGTCGTGGCGCCGCACGCTGTCGCGCGAGGCACGGATATCCGCGGCCGCATCGCCGCCGCACGCCGCCGCGGCACCGCGAACGCCCGCCTCCCGAGCGAACAGCATGCCGCCGAACACCAGCGCAACGGATATGATCGATATTACGCGACGCACTTGCAGGCCTCCCCCTAACAGTTACTTGACCCAATTGTCGTACTGAAATTCGCCGTCGCGGAACTCGGGATCGATGTAGACGTAGAGTCCGTCGATCTTCTTGCGCATCCACTCGTCGAACACCTTCTCCTGCTTGGCCTCCAGAGCCATCTCCTCGAGCGTGAGGTAGTCGTCGACCAGCGAAGCGGGATGGGTGGGGATGATCTCCAGCAGCTTGATGATCTTGCTCAGATCGTCGCCCTTGAGGTCCTCCGACTGGTAGGCCGCAGAGACGTCGCCGACCTTCATCTGCGAGATGGCGATGTAGTCCTTGAGGCTCTTGCCCTCGCCGAAATCCTCGCGGCGGAACTTGGTGGCCGTATATTTCACGTTGGAATAGCTCGGGTTGCTCATCAGAACGTCGTGGTTCGACACCAGACCGCCGTTCATCTTGGTGAGCTCGTCCTCCGAGAACTGCATGGCGGCCTGCTCGAAGGTCATCGAGTCGGAACGGATGAGCAGCGACACGCTGTCGAGGAACTTCGTGGGCTCGATCAGCTCGTCGGTCGTATACGTGGGCTTGATGAGTATGTGGCGGCAATGGTACATGCCGTTCTTGGGCTCGTCGATGAGTTCGATGATGTGGAATCCGTACTCGGTCTCCACCACCTCCGACAGCTGGCCGGGCTTCAGCGTCGCGAGCGCGTCGCCGAAAGGTTTGGTCCACTGCGACAGGGGGCCCGGAGGATACTCGCCGCCGTTCATGGCCGATCCCGGATCGACCGAGTAGAGGCGTGCCAGCACGGGAAGCGTCGATTTGCCCGAGATGATGCGCTCGCGCATCTCCAGCAGGCGCTCCTTGGCGCGCTGCTTGGCCTCGGCCTGCGACGAGGGATATTTCACGATCTGGGCATAGACGTATTGTTCGGGCACCAGCGGCAGCTCATCTTTCGAAAGCTCGTTGTAATAGCGCTCGACCTCGCCCGGGGTAACCGTGACGCCGCTCACCACCTCGCCCTGCATCGAGCGGGCGTACTCCTGCTCGGTGACGCGCTGGCGCAGTATCTCGCGGAAATTGAAGATCGCCATGTGATGCTTGGCCTCGAGATCGGCGATGGAGCCTTCCTCGGCGATCATCATCTGCAACTGCTCCTCGACACCCGAATTGACGTCACCGTTGAGCGTTATGGAGTCGATGAGAGCCTGACTGTAAAGCAGTTTCTGCTTCATGAGCATCTCCAGACCCTCGTTCATCGGATCGCGGTCGGACGTGAAACCCTGCGAACGCCTGTGCTCGACAAGCTGATTGGCGTAGTCCTCCACTTCGGAGTAGAGAATCGCCGATCCGCCCACCACGGCCACCACGCGATCGAGCATCACCTGCCGTTTCTGCGCCGTAAGCGCACCTGCCGCCAGCAGGATACCCGCCGTCAGCACCGCAACCAAAGACTTGTTTTTCAACATAATATATAATTACTACCTATATTTATTCACTGTTCTGCCGCCGCAAAGCTTACTCTGCCGCTGCCTCGTCGGCACGGGATTCGGCGATCTCCTTGTAAATACGGGCGTGCCCGCTCTCCATCGCCTCCGACACGATCTGTTCCTCGTGCGCCCTTATTATCTCGCTGCGCCGCTGCGTGAGCAGTATGCGGCGTATGTTGTCCGACACCATCTCCAGCGGGGCCACGTTGCCTTTGCGGCACACCGAGGTGAAGTCGAAATAGTAGCGTGCGTCGTTGGCCTTCATCTCCTGTATGCCCGCCTTGTCCAGCAGCGGCGTGTAGTCCTGCGAACGGGTCGTGGGCAGGTTGGAGAGGAAATCGGCGAAACTGACCCACTCGGCCCGATTGTCGATGAGCAGGAAATCGTTCTTCTCGCAAATGTCGGAGAAGGTCTTGGCCGCCGCCTGCGACGAGGCTGCGGCGCGCATCTGCTCCATCAGCTTCTTGCTCTGGCGGTACGAGGCGTCGAAACGCAATATGCGGCCGCGGACCAGAGTACGGTCGAGGATGAAATCCGACTTGTGGGTATTGTAATAGTCGGCTATGTCCTTGTCCGTAAAATCGGTGTTCATCTGCTCGTCGACGTAATGCTGGTCGACCTTGCGCATGAGCAGCGACTGGCGGTAATCCTCCACCATCTTCTCGATATCCTTCTCCGAACCCGAGAACATGCGGTCGGCTTCCTCCAGCTTCAGTTGCCGCACGAACCATTTATCGACGTAAAGTTTCACGAACGACACGCTGTCGGCGCCCGACACATTGGAGGGTATGGCTTCGGCGATATCGCTGTATTTAAGCTCCTTGCGGCCCACGCGCGCTATGGTGGCGTCGCTCGCCAGATAATCGGGCAACTCCCGACAGGCGACGGCCGACACGGCGGCGGCAATGAGCGATATTTTTACGAATCGACGCATAATATTTGACAAAGATAGTTAATTTACGCCAAATTAACGTAGGACCGCCCGATATTATTACTTCGAGGCAATACAATTATCGCTTTCGACGCGTCTGAGAAGGCGAAACATGCGCACCACGGCCATGACGCACACCGCCGCGCACACCGCATAGATTACGGTATAGGCCGTACCACCGCCCACGACCTCGCGCACGGTCGTGTCGTCCATGCCGATCGTACGCAAGAAGCAGGCCGTGACGTTGTTCATGGCATGGAGAAGTATCACCAGCACCAGCGAGCGGTAGCGCAAATAGTAGAATCCGAGCACGAGTCCGCACAGAACGGCGTTGACGACCACCGAGGGCACGATGTGCACCGCCCCGAAGATCAGGGCCGACCATATCCACGCCGCCACGCCGCCATAGGCGCTGCGCAGGGCGCCTGCTATATAACCGCGGAACACGGTTTCCTCGAAAATCGGCGCCAGAACGACCGCCGACACGAGCAGCCATCCCCCGCCGCCCAGCATGGACTGACTGCCCGGGAGCCGCGACGCAAGAGGCTCGGCCGCGATGGTCATGCACCACAGCAGGGCATAGCCGCACAGGAGCCTGAAGGGCGACGCCCACCCGGGAGCGCGGAACGACAACCGCACGTTCCACCCGCGCAAACTCTTGTAATACCACAGAATCGGCAGGCACACCAGCATGAAGATGAAGTATACGGCAGCGACGTAGCGTCCCTGCACGTAGGCCGCAAAATCGGCCTCGTCGCCCTCGCGGGCCACGTTCATGTCGGCACCCTCAATGCCGAGCAGGCGGCAAACGGCCACGGCCGCCCCCTGCGACAACGCGAAAACCAACAGCACCGCCGCGATGTCCCACCACGAGGGAGTCTTCGCCGCGCAGGTTTTCACCTCATCGGAACCCGCAGGCACGGCGCGGGCTTTTTCACTCTCTTTCTTAATATCTTCCGTCATAACAGCATCGGTTGCGGCCCGAAAGGCCGATTGACAAAGTTAATCATTTTTCGGCATCCGTTGTTTTATTTGATTTAATTTCATTAATTTTGTCCGATTGTATCCTGCTTGCGGCCGCGCGCCGCGCCATGAACCCGAGCGGGAACGATCGCATTAAACACCTAACAATCACCGAAGTCGGAAAATATGTCGAAAGTAATAGCTTTAGCAAATCAGAAAGGCGGCGTGGGAAAGACCACCACGGCCATCAATCTCGCGGCATCGCTCGCCCTGCTCGGCAAGAAGGTGCTGCTGCTCGACGCCGATCCGCAGGCCAACGCCACGTCGGGACTGGGTTTCGACATAGATCTCGACGGCATTTACGAATGTATAGTGGGCGAAAAACGTGCCGAGGAGGTGATATTGCGCAGCCCCGACGTGAAAAATCTGTCTATCCTGCCTTCGAGCATCGATCTGGTGGCCGCCGACACCGAGCTGCCCAAGATGGAGAACGCCCATCGGGTGATAAAGGGCATAGTCGACAGCGTGCGCGACGACTACGACTACGTGTTCATCGACTGCTCGCCGTCGCTGGGCTACACCACGGTGAACATACTCACGGCCGCCGATTCGGTGCTGATACCCGTGCAGTGCGAATACCTCGCGCTGGAGGGGCTGAGCAAGCTGCTCAACACGATCAAGATAGTGAAAAGCGGCCTGAACCCGTCGCTCGAGATAGAGGGCTTCGTGCTGACGATGTACATGCGCAACCGCCTCAACAACCAGGTGGCCGCCGAGGTGCGCGAACACTTCGGCCCGCTGGCTTTCGACACCGTAATACAGCGCAACATACGTCTGGGCGAGGCGCCGTCGCACGGAAAGCCCGTAATGCTTTACGACGCGGCCGCAACGGGTTCGGTCAATTACCTGACTCTGGCCAAGGAGTTGCTCAAGCGCAATCGCGCCAAAACGGATAAAAAACAGTAACGACGATATGAAACAGAAAGGTTTAGGACGCGGATTGGACGCCATATTCGGCACCGAGAACATCGAGGTGAAGGCCACGCCCATGAGCCGCATGGCCGAAATAGCCGTCTCGCAGATATACCCCAACCCCACGCAGCCGCGAACGAAGTTCGACGACGAGGCTCTGGCCGAGCTGGCCGACTCGATACGCCAGCTGGGCGTCATACAGCCCGTAACGGTGAAGAAGGACGGCGACGGACGTTACATGATAATAAGCGGCGAACGCCGTTGGCGCGCATCGCAGATGGTGGGGCTCGAAACGCTGCCCGCCTACATACGCGAGGCCGACGACGAGAGCCTGCACGCGATGGCGCTGGTGGAGAACATACAGCGTCAGGACCTCAACGCCATAGAGATAGCGCTCGGCATGCAGCGCCTGATAGACGAATGCGGGCTCACGCAGGAGCAGATGGCCGACCGAGTGGGCAAGAAGCGTTCGACAGTATCGAACTACATGCGTCTGCTGAACCTGCCGAGCGAGGCGCAGCTCGCCCTGAAGGAGGGACTCATAACCATGGGCCACGCCAAGGCCATAGCGGGAATAGCGCCCGAGGATCAGTTGCGCGCCCTGAAGCGCTGCATAAAGAAGGCCCTGTCGGTGCGTCAGACCGAGGAACTGGCACGGAAAATGGCCGACAAGAGCGAAACGGCACGTCAGGGCGAGGAAGAATATCCCGAGTCGTACTCGCGGCTGGTGGAGTTGCTGGAGCCCTATTTCTCGCAGAATATCAACATAAAGCGCGGAAAGAACGGCGGCGGCAGGATCGTCATAGATTTCTCGAACGACGCCGATATCGATGCGCTGATAGAGCGTCTGCGCAATATGAAAAAATAAGAATGTCAGGCAGCGGAAATACACTGCGTTTTTTTCGATATCGCATGGCGATATCGGCAGTTCGCCGCCGCCCCACTGCGGCGGACTGCTATCGCACTCCGACCGCCGTCG
>CAUHCL010000042.1 GCA_959604655.1 uncultured Alistipes sp.
GGCGGCTCGCACCTTCGGTGCGACCCCCGCAGCCGCCGAAGATAAATTTTTTCCCGAACCCTCTATGTCGGCGGGTCAAGAAAAAAGCTGTCCGAAATCGATCGGACAGCTTTTGTGAGAATGCCTCTCGGCAGGGCGGGGCGATTATTTGTTCATCACCTCGTTCTGGTGGTTGATGCTCTCGATGTGGATGGCCTCCAGCACCGTGCGCACGAAATCCTCGCTGAGGTTCATGCCGCGCGTGAGCGAAAGCATGCGGCGGCATATTTCCTCCCAGCGGTTGCTTTGCAGGATGGCCACGTTGTTGGCCTTCTTTATCGACCCGATCTTCTCGCAGGTGTTCATGCGGCGGCTGAGCAGGTCGAACAGTTCGGCGTCGATCTGGTCGATCTGCTGGCGGCATACGTCGAGTTCGCTGTTGAATTCGGGGTCGTTGGCCGTCTTGGCGCGCCACATCACGTTGTCGATCATGGTGAGGCAATCCTGCGGCGTGAGCTGCTGCGAAGCGTCGCTCCAAGCCTTGTCGGGCGTTATGTGGCTCTCGATGATGAGTCCGTCGTAGCAGAGGTCGGCGGCCTGCTGCGAGATGCCGTAAAGCAGCGGGCGGCAGCCGCATATGTGCGACGGATCGCATATCATCATCATGTCGGGGAAGCGGCTGCGCATCTCGAAGATCATGTGCCACATGGGCGGATTGCGGTACTTGCTGTGCCCGAAGTACGAGAATCCGCGGTGGATCAGACCGATGTTCTCGATCTTCACACCTTCGTTCACCAGACGATTCACGGCACCTGCCCAAAGGCCGATGTCGGGCGTCATGGGGTTCTTGATGAGCACCGTTATGTCCTCGTTGCCGTGGAGGCTCTCGGCGATCTCCTGCACGGCGAAGGGCGATACGGTCGTGCGCGCACCTATCCACAGTATGTCGACGCCGTGTTTGAGCGCGCACTCCACATGCGCGTGGTTCGCCACCTCGACGGCTATCGGCAGTCCCGTCGCGCTCTTCACCTCGTTGAGCCATTCGAGGCCCGGCTCGCCGATTCCCTCGAATGTACCCGGGTTGGTGCGCGGTTTCCACACGCCTGCGCGGATCACGTCCACCTTGCCCGAGCGGGCCAGCTGCATGGCGGTCTCCACCGTCTGCTCACGGGTCTCGGCGCTGCACGGACCCGCTATGATGAGGGGCCTCTTGGCCCCGAGAATGAATTTTCCCATTGTTCGTTGTTATTTCAGTATTTCCCTGATTCTGTTGGCTTTGCTCATGGCTTCGAGCAGTCCTTCGCGGTCGTCGCGCTCGATCATGCGGCGCAGTATCTGCAACTGGTGGATGTGCTCGCGCAGCACGTCCAGTATGTTGTACTTGTTGCCCAGAAATATGGGCGCCCATGTCTGCGGCAGACTCTTGGCCAGACGTACCGTGCTCTCGAAACCTCCGCCCGCCAGATCGAATATGTGTTCTTCCTCGCGCTCCTTTTCCAGTACGGTCAGCGCCAGCGCGAACGAGGTTATGTGCGATATGTGCGAGACGTATGCGCAGTGAGTGTCCTGTTCCTCGGCCGACATGTAGCGTATGGGCATCCCGAGCGTGCGGTAGATATCCTCCACCGCGGCCAGGGCGTCGGCGTCGGACCGCTCGCTGTCGCATATCACCACCGTGCGTCCCGCGAAGGCTCCGTGTTCGGCGGCCTCGGGACCGCTGTTTTCCGTTCCCCACATGGGGTGCGTGGCCACGAGCCGTCCGCGGTTGGGGTGCATGGCGGTCACCTCGCACAGCTCCTGCTTGGTGGAGCCCATGTCCATTACTATTTGATCGGGACGTATGCGGTTGAGCAGCTTCACGGCCATCACGGGGATGGTGTCGACGGGGGTGGCCAGCACTATCAGATCGCTCTCGGCTATGGCCTCGTCCTGTGTCACGATGCGGTCGACCAGACCCAGGTCGAGGGCGCGTCGGGCGCTCTGTTCGGAGCGCTCGATGCCCATTACGCAGTCGCTCAGCCCCTTGTCCTTAAGACTCAGGGCGAACGAACCTCCTATAAGGCCCAGGCCTATTACGGTAGTCTTCATCTCGGCGCGGCGTTATTTCGAAAAACGCGTCTTCACGCGCTGCGCAGCCTCGGCCAGACGTTCCTCGGGCATGCAGAGCGAGATGCGGATGAACTTGTTTCCCTCGCTGCCGAAGATTCCGCCCGGGGTGACGAACACGTCGCACTCGTCGAGCACCTTGTCCGAGAATGCGAAGCAGTCGCCCTCGAAGTCGGCGGGCATGGCGGCCCATACGAACAGACCTGCCTGGCCCTTCTTGTAGGTGCATCCCAGTGCGTCGAGAAGCTCGTATCCGCGCGCCTCGCGTGCGTAGTAGGTGGCGTTCAGCTCGTCGAACCACTCGTTGCCCAGCGCCAGAGCCTCGGCGGCTGCGGCCTGCACGGGGTAGAACATACCCGAGTCCATGTTGCTCTTGAAGCGCAGTATGTCGCTCAGTATGTCGGCGCGGCCCACGACGGCGCCCACGCGCCAGCCCGCCATGCTGTGGCCCTTGCTGGTGGAGTTCATCTCGATGGCGACGTCCCATGCGCCTGGTATCGAAAGTATGCTGAGCTGAAGGTTGTTGCGCACGAAGCTGTAAGGGTTGTCATGCACCAGCAGGATGTTGTGCTTGCCCGCGAACTCCACCAGTTTCTTGAACAGTTCCTCGGTGGGGTGGGTTCCCGTCGGCATGTTGGGGTAGTTGACGAACATGAGCTTCACGCGGCTCAGGTCCTGCTTCTCCATCTCGTCGAAGTCGGGGTAGAAGTCGTTCTCGGCCTTGAGGGCGTACTCGGCCACTTCGCCGCCCGCGAGCGTCACGGCCGCGCGGTAGGTGGGGTAGCCCGGGTTGGGTACCAGCACCTTGTCGCCCGCGTCGAGGAACGCCATGCAGATGTGCATGATGCCCTCCTTCGAGCCCAGCAGGGGCAGCACCTCGTTCTTGGGGTTGAGCTTCACTCCGTACCACTTCTCGTACCAGTCGGCATATGCGCCGCGCAGCAGGTCGCTGCCGTTGTAGGGCTGGTAGGCGTGCACGTCGGGACGCTGCGCCTCCTTGCCCAGACGCTCGATGACGCTCTTGTGGGGCGGCATGTCGGGGCTGCCGATTCCGAGGCTGATGATGTCGCGGCCCGCCTTGCGCAGCTCGGCTATCTCGCGGTTCTTTTTCGAAAAGTAATACTCCTTGATGCAATCCATTCTGTGTGAAGGAGCGATCTCTACCTTTGCCATAATCGTTTTTTCGTTAGATGTTATTTATTCGGTTATAATTTATGTCCGTCGTCGTTGCGCAGTCCGCTGCGGTACACTCCGTAGACGTGCACTTCCTCGGCGGCGGCCTGCAAGCGGTCGAGGTTGCGTATGTAGTCGTCCAGGCATCCGAACTCCAGATCGATGTGGAACAGATAGTGCCACGGCTCGCTGGGGATGGGGTACGATTGCAGTTTCGAGAGGTTGATGCCCTGCAACTGGCTGAGCGCGCGCAGCAGCGACCCTTCGCGGTGGTCGGTCTTGAAGTAGAGCGACGCCTTGTCGGCCTGCGGGTCGATGTTGTGGTCGTGGCGCTTGAGCACCATGAAGCGCGTGTAGTTGCTCTTTATGGTGTTGATCTCGGGAGCGATGATCTTCAGCCCGAACATCTCGGCCGCCAGTTCGCTCGCCACGGCCGCCGTGTGGCGCAGCCCCTTCTCGGCTATGTGGCGCGCGCTGAGGGCCGTATCCTCCGATTCGATGAGCTTCCAGGGGCGGACGTCCAGATAGTCGATACATTGCAGCAGGGCCATGGGATGCGACTCCACCTCGCGGATGTCGTCCAACCCGACGTCGGGCAGCACCATCAGGTTCTGCTTTATGGGCAGATAGATCTCGCCCGCCACCTGAAGGTTGGCGTCCTGCAGGATGCTGTAATTGGCTATGATCGACCCCGCTATGGAGTTCTCGATGGCCATCATGCCCATGTCGGCGTCGCCGCGCTTGACGGCGGCCGCCACGCCTCGGAATGTGTCCTGAGGCATTATGTCGATGTCGCGGCCGAAATATTCGTTGGCCGCTATGTGGTGGAAGCACCCTTCGTAACCCTGTATGGCAATCTTCAGCATCCGTATTGTCGGTTAAAAAAAATCCTGACCTCGCAGCGGCGGTCAGGATCAATATCACTCGTTCATGAAATCTTCACAGTTTAGCATATCGTATCCCGACCGTTCGCACGGTAATAATAAAATCGCTTGAAAAAGAAGAAATTCATGTTCATATTCTCATCGCAGGCGGTATTTCCCGCTTCGGGTACAAATATATCGCAAATCGTCGACATATCAAAATCCGCGGCGAATAAATATGCGGAAAATTATTCAAATTATTTCATAACTGCTTTCCGCGGCGGTGCGGACGGCGAGGTGTGCAGTGCGTAATGCGGTGGAGGTCAGTGCAGTGCTGTTACAACTCCCGCAGATCGACTATGCCGTTCATAACGGCATAAATGGTAAGGCGGCCTATCGACCGCGAGCCGATTTTCTCGCATATGTTGCGGCGGTGGAACACCACCGTGGCCGACGATATGTTCAGCCGATCGGCTATCTCCTTGTTTATATAGCCCTTGACCGCGAGCGCGAGCACGTCCTTTTCGCGCGGCGACAGCAGCTCGGCATACTCCTTTTCGGCGTGCGGGTGCATGCCGTGGGCGGCGTGGGCGGCGTTGTGGATGGCGAGGAACGTTTTGAGCAGGTCGCGTTCGGGGCGGCGCGTGTCCACGGTGCGGAACTCGGCGGGAATCCCATCCGTTTCACCGTCGACGAGCACAATGCAGCGGCGGTGCTGCGGAGCGAAGAAGGGCAGGTTGGCGGCGAGTATCTCCGCCGACACGAAGTAGTGTATGGCCGTGTGCGGTTCGTCGGCGTCGAATTCCTCCATCGAGTTGTAGGATGCTATCTCCACGTTGCGGAACATGTCCACGAACGGGGCTATGTCGGCCAGTATGGCGCGCATGGCCAGACAGCACAGCGAATTGGGATGTATGACCGCTATTTTGGGCTTGACTTCCATAGTCGCAAAGATAAGACAATTAACCGTAACGAAAAACTATAATAAATGATAGTTGATGCGCTTGTGCGCGGGAAGTACCTTTGCATTGCGGTTTCGGGAGATGCTGTTCGCCGACAGCGGAGGACGCAAGCGAGCCTTCGGGCGAGTTGCAGTCCGCCGAAGATAAATTTATATTAATAGGTCTTACGATGAAATTATTGTTCGTTTTCGCGCTGTCGGCCCTGCTCGGCGGCGCCTGCCACAACTGTTATTCGGCCGAGCGCCCCGACAGCACCTACGCCTCGTACGGCGACGGCGTGCAGAGGGAGCGGCGGATAGATGCCGTCGTCGTCTCGACCGACATGCCCAAGTCGTACATCGACAAGAAGCATATCCCCGTGGCGGTGTCGCAGCTGCGCAGCGAGGATCTGGAGCGCGGCCGCGTGCTGTCGATAAAGGATCTCACGGCCATAGTGCCCAACTTCTACCAGCCCGACTACGGGTCGAAGATGACCTCGTCGATATACGTCCGCGGTTTCGGCGCGCGCATCGACCAGCCCGTCATAGGCGTCAGCGTCGACGGCGTTCCCTACCTTAACAAGAACAACTACGATTTCGACATGCTCGACGTGGCGGCCGTCGAGATGCTGCGCGGCCCGCAGGGCACCCTTTTCGGTCGAAACACCATGGGCGGCCAGCTCAATATCTATACCCTCTCGCCCCTCGGCATCCGCGGCCGCGACGCCGTGCGCGCCTCGGCGGAGTACGGCTCGGGCAACACGTTCCGTGCGCGGGCGTCGTACTATCACAAGGGTTCGGGCCGTTTCGGATACATGGCGGGCGGTTATTATACCCGCACCGACGGATTTTTCGACAACGGGTACGACGGCAGCCGCTGCGACTTCGGTCAGGGCGGGGGCGGCCGTGTGCGCGTGGCGGGCGACCTCGGCCGAGGCTGGACGCTGGACAACACCGCGTCGGTGAGGTACGACGACGAGGGCGGATACGCCTATTCGCTCTACGATGTCGAGACGGGCGAGGTGCACGGCGTCGATTACAACTCGCCGAGCCGCTACGAGCGTCTGAACGTCACCGACGGTCTGGTCGTGCGCCGTCGCGGTCCGAAAGCCGAGTTCAGCAGCACGACGGGTTACCAGTTCACCCACGATAGGATGAACATCGACAACGACTTCACCTCGGCGTCGTTATTCACGCTCCTGCAAGAGCAGCACGAGCACGCCCTGACGGAGGATGTGGTGCTGCGCACTTACGACGACAAGCGCCGCTGGCAGTGGATCACGGGCGCCTACGGATTTTACAGGAGCCTGCGAATGAACGCTCCCGTTACGTTCATGCAGGACGGCATCGACCGCCTGATCCTGGCGGCGGCCAACAAGGGCATACAGAGTGCGATGCCGTTCGCGCGGCTGGAGCTGGAGGAATCGCAGTTCGACATAGCGAGCAATTTCGACATTCCCGCCTACGGGCTGGCCGTCTATCACGAATCGTCGCTCCGCGCGGGCCGTCGGTGGCGCTTCACGGCGGGTCTGCGCCTCGATTACGAGTCGACGAGGATGGATTACGACAACCACACGGCCGTGCACTACCGTCTCGTGCCCATGATGCAGACCTATAATAAGGTGGAGGTTCCCTTCGCGGGGCGCGAGAAGCTCGACTGGCTGGAGCTGCTGCCCAAATTCGCCGTCAACTTCTCGACGGGCGCGGGCGATCTCTATGCCACCGTGACGCGCGGTTACAAGGCGGGAGGATTCAACACGCAGATATTTTCGGATATTCTCCAGAACAAGATGATGAACGCCATGATGGCCGATTTGATGTCGCAGATGCGTCCGCGTGCGGGCGGCGAGTCGCCCTACGATGCGGCGTCGGTGACCACGTACGATCCCGAATACAGCTGGAACTACGAGCTGGGCGGCCACCTGCGTCTGGCCGAGGGGCTTCTGTACGTCGATCTGGCGGCTTTCTGGATCGAGTGCCGCGACCAGCAGCTGACCGTCTTTCCCGAGGGTTCGACCACGGGCCGCATGATGTCGAACGCGGGGCGTTCGCGCAGCCGCGGCGCCGAGCTGTCGGTGAACCTGCTGCCCGTGCGCAATCTGTCGATCAAGGGCAATTACGGTTATACGAATGCCGAGTTCGTGGAGTTCGACGACGGCAAGGAGAATTACGAGGGCAAATATCTGCCCTACGCCCCGCAGCATACCGTCTCGGCGGGCGTGTCGTACGACTGGTATACGGGCAGCCGCGTGGTGGACCGCGTGGTGTTCGACTGCACGTGGCAGGGTGCGGGCAAGATCTATTGGAACGAGAGCAACACTCTGTCGCAGAACTTCTATTCGCAGTTGGGCGTGTCGGTGAAGCTCTGCCGCGGCGATTTCTCGCTCACGCTGTGGGGCCGCAACCTGCTGGACGAGGATTTCTACACTTTCTACTTCAAGTCGGTGAACAACAGCTTCTTCAGCCACGGCAAACCCCGCCGCATGGGCATAACGTTCAGCTATGCGATGTGATGCGCAGAAGGCTTCGGCGATGAATACGTGCGGCGATCTTACGAAACAAGGTCGCCGCACTTTTTATCATTTCAGGAGCGAGTCGATGTCGGGATGCCGTCCGTCGGCGAGCCCTATTTTGTCCTCGTACATCTTGCTCAGCGAGACGAACTTGTAGAAGCTGTTGTAGGCCGCGCGGATGAATCCCGCCGTGCCGTCGCGGAATCCGCCTTTTAATATGTAGAGCTTGAAGAAGACGAAAGCGGGTTTTAGAATCAGTTTGCCCGCCGTGACATTTTCGCCGCGTTCACGGCGTCGTATTCGCTCCGATTCGGTGTAGGCGTCGGCCTTGGCCAGCAGTACCGACATGTTCTCGTGCGGCACGTGTATGAAAGCCAGGTCGCGCCGCGAGGCGGGAATGCTCTCCACCCGTCCCGCCACCTGCGGTATGGCGTGTGCGTGCGGTGCCCAGCTGCAACCGTCGCGGCGCAGGAAACGGAGTATGTGATCGGGATAGGTGCCGTGCATGAAACGGCCGAGAAAGTAGTTGCGGCGCGGGATCCGTATGCCCGCGGGCGGTTCGGGCTCGGCCAGACGTTCATAGAGGTAATCGCGCAGCGCGCGCGGTACGATCTCGTCGGCGTCGACTACCAGAACGTAGTCGTGCGAGGCGTTTTGCAGGGCGAACATCCGCGCGGGTTCCACGCATGTATGTCCTGCTTTGGGAAACGTCACTACGCGGCAGCCGTAGCGGCGTGCGATTTCGACCGTCGCGTCGTCGCTCTCCATGTCGCAGACCAACACTTCGTCGAAATTCCCCCCCCCACGGATTTCAGTGTGGGTTCTATGCAGTCGGCTGCATTTCGGGCATTGATGATGACTGTGATTTTTCGATCCATTATAATGTGCTTATTATGCTGTCCCAGAATCGGCGCATGCGCGGTTTCGACCAGCTGTGGCAGCCCATGGGCAGGCGTTTGCCCGTCAGGCGGTAGCAGTAGGCGGGATTGGTGTCGAAAGCGAACCGCAGCGCCTCGTCGGGTGCAGGGTAGCGGAACGAGTCGGGCACCGTGGCCCAGAAGACGTCCTCGTTGTGAAGATGGTCTTTCGCTGCCAGATACTCCCCGATGCGGTCGGAGTAACGGTCGCAGGCCTCGATGAAGGCCTCGACGCGTCGCAGCGACAGGCCGCCGTTGCCTATGCGTCCGTACAGATCGGCGCGGCACGGCAGTCCGCGACGGTGTTTCGCCCATCGGCGCAGGGCCATGTACTGTTTTACGAGCGGCAGATCGTATACGGCACGGCGTATCCACGGCGCAGCCACGCAGTCGTAGCCCTCGGCCGCCCACGCATGCAGTTCGTCGCGGAAGATCCATGCGTCGGTGTGGCACACGAGTATGTAATCCCACTTCCCGTGCATGCGGTAGAAGTCGCCCGAGAGCATCATGCGGTTGTAGCCCGCTATGCCGTTGCGGCGTCCGAGCCATTCGTCGGTGACGCGCACGACCTCCGCCTGCGGGGCGAGAGCCGCGGCCGATGCCGTGTCCAGCCCCTCGGGCGCGAACAGGGCTATATCGTGCGCCGCCAGCATGCGGCAGTTGTGCTTCAGCGCGCGCTCTTCGTCGGCGTCGAGGGGTCGGTATATCGGTATGATAACGCGAGTCTTCATGGTGCGCGTTATTTGTTGTTCCACGATGTGACGTGCAGGCAGTGCTCCTTGTAGTAGCGGTCCTCGTCGGTGACGTTGGCCGAGTCCTCGTACCACGGCAGGTGGCGGATGCAATAGGGCGCTGCCATGCGGTAGGCCTCCAGCGACGGGCGTCTGCTGAGTCCTATGCGCGGGCGGTAGAGCGCGAAGGTGGTGTCGATCGTGGCGCGGTAGAGTCCGTCGCCTGCGGGACGGGTGAAGAAACGGCTCTCCCATGCCAGCACTTCATCCTTGAGCTTGTAGCAGTCGGGCAGGTCGTCGATGCGTATCGACGGGCCGATCTTGAAAGCGTAGGGGTAGCGGTTCTTGAGCAGATCGAACATGCGCGCCACCACGTCGGCGGGACATGACGGATCCAGCTCCACGTCGGCATCGGTGTAGATGTAGTAGTCGCCGCAGAAGCGTTTGCGTGTCGGGCGATATTTCCACAGAGCCTTGAACCCGAAATTCTTCGGCAGGCGGATTATGTCGTAGCGGCTTCCCTCCTTCTCGTACCACTCCAGAAGCGGAGGATAGGTGCTGCGATTGTCGAGTATGTGTATGTTCGTAAGTCCGCGCTCTTCGAGCGAGTCTGTCAGGCGGCGCAGCGTCGTCAGTCGGTTGAAACTGTTTATGACGATGGGTATGTCGTGCGGGTCCTCGATCTTCGAGGGGCTGATCCGCTCCAGCATGTGGAACCAGCGCGAGCGGATGAAATCTTTCGTATCTCCGAACAGCTCCATTATCGGTCGTTTCGTTTGGTGAATATGTATCGTTTTATGGCGTCGGCCACGCGTTCGCCGTCGAGGGCCGCCGAGACTATGCCGCCCGCGTAGCCCGCACCCTCGCCCGCGGGGAACAGCCCTTCGAGTTCGGGGTGCATGAGCGAATCGGGATCGCGCGGTATGCGCACGGGGGTCGAGGTGCGCGACTCCACGCCCACCACTATGGCGTCGGGGGTCAGATACCCCTTCATCTTGCGGTCGAACGAGGCTATGCCCTTGCGCAGCGCCGAGGCGATGAAGTCGGGCATCCACCGATCGAGCCGCGACGGGGTGAGGCCCGGGATGTAGGACGTGCTCGGCAGCGAGGCCGAGGCCCGTCCCGCCACGAAGTCCGACACGCGTTGTGCGGGCGCTATCTGCCTCTCGCCGCCGTTCGCGCGCGCCGCTTCCTCTAACTGCTGCTGGAACACGAGCCCCGCCAGTGCTCCGTGCTGAAGCGTGAGGTCGGCGTAATCGTCGGGCCGTATCTCGGTCACCAGTCCCGAGTTGGCCCATCGCGAGTTGCGCCCGCTCGGCGACATGCCGTTCACCACCGACTGCGCCGCGTCGGTCATGGCAGGCACGATGAAGCCGCCCGGGCACATGCAGAACGAATAGACGCCTCGGCCGTCGATCTGGTCGACGAGCGAGTACGATGCCGCGGGCAGATATTCGTCGCGGTGGGGAGTGTGGTATTGTATGGAGTCGATGAGGCTCTGCGGATGCTCTATGCGCACGCCCATGGCGAAGGGCTTGGCTTCGAGACGCACGCCGCAGCGGTCGAGCGTGTAGTAGATGTCCTTGGCCGAGTGGCCCGTGGCCAGCACCACGGCCGCGCCCTCGATCGTGTTGCCGTTGGCCACCACGCCGCGTAGACGGCCGCGTTCGATCTTGAATCCCGTGACCTTGCAGCCGAAGTGTATCTCGCCGCCCGCCGTGGTGATGGTGCGGCATATGTTGCTGATGATGCGCGGCAGACGGTCGGTGCCGATGTGGGGGTGCGCCTCGAAGAGTATCTCGGGCGTCGCGCCGTGGAACACGAGCGTCTGCAACGCCTTGTTGTAGTCGCCGCGCTTTTTGCTGCGCGTGAACAGCTTGCCGTCGGAGAAGGTGCCCGCGCCCCCCTCGCCGAAGGCGTAGTTCGAATCGGGGTTGATGTCGAGGTTGCGGTTTATGAGGGCTATATCCTGCTTGCGCGGCAGCACCTTTTTGCCTCGTTCAAGCAGTATGGGCTTGAGCCCCAGCTCGATCAGCCGCAGCGAGGCGAAGAGTCCCGCGGGGCCCGAGCCGACCACCACCACCTCCGTGGCATGGCTTACGTCGGGATAGTCGAAACGTACGGGCGCGGGCTGCGGCTCGCGGTCGACGAACACCTCCAGCGTGAGGTTGACCTTCACGGGGCTGCGCCGCGCGTCGATGGACCTCTTCAGTACGCGCACCAGAGCCACGTCGTCGCGCTTGATGCCCAGCGTGCGTGCGGCGAGCGACGTGTATCGCTCCGCATCGGCGGCCTGCTTCGGCGGGAGTACGAGAGTTACGGTTTTTGGCATAACGGGGCTGTTTGCGGGCGATCGTCGGCATTCGGGCGCGTATCGTGCGGGCCCTGTCGTCGGGCCGCGTGCCGCGCGGTGCATGCGATCGCAAGTTTATTCTACAAAAGTAGCTAAAAAAAGGAAAATACCTAATAAAATTCGTATTGCCGCCTCGCGGCTTAATGATAATTTTATTACCTTTGCGACGCATGCTTGCGGATATGGTGTAATTGGTAGCCACGTCAGACTTAGGATCTGATGCCGAGAGGCGTGGGGGTTCGAGTCCCTTTATCCGCACCGTTGAGACCTTTCGGGGTCTCATTTTTTTGCGGTGAAGGCTGTGATGGTCGAAAGCGAGGCGTTGCGGGCCATGTCGGAGGGGAGGATGACGGGTTCGCGGGTCAGCGGGAACCTATGCCGCCTGCCTTGCGACAGCGATATCCCCGACGCGGCGAAGGCCCTTTCGACGAGTTCGGTGCAGTACATCCGCGTCGAATCGGCCATCGAGTAGTCGTGGTCGAACACGATCTGCGAATCCCGCAGCCGCAGTGCGTAATCCCTAATGGCGGTCCTCTGGATGTCGTTGAGGCCGCTCAGCCTCATCACGGCACCCGCCGCGGCGCGGTCGGAACGGAAGAAATCCTCTGCCGAATCGCAGCGGACCCGTTCGTCGGTCGTAGGCGAGGGTTCGATGTGCACCACCGCGGCACCCGAGTCGCAGCGTATGACTACGCCGACGTGGGAGTAGCGCATCCCCTCGTCGCACGAGGCTATCATCTCGCTCTCGACGGAGCGGCCGAGTCGGAAAGCCAGATCGGCCGTTTGCAGCGAGTCGTAGGGTATGTCGGGGACTGTCACGGAACGTTCGGCAGGGCCGCCGCAGCCCGCCGACAGAACGAATGCCAGCGCTGTCGCGACGCTATTTCGAATTGAGATCGACATCGACTCTCCATTTGCCGTCGGCCGACACCATTTCGCAGTATTCCTCCTGCGACGAGCCGTCGGCATAGTGTATGCGCGCGAATACCACGGCATGCTGCGGGTCTTCGTCGGCACCATCCGCGTCGGGCAGCTTCTCGACCTCGATCTTTTTTATGCCGCCCTTCTCCTCGACCGACAACCGTGCCTTTTCCATCAGGGCGTAGTACAGTTCGGTGTCTTCCTCGTCGAGGTCGGTATATTCCAGCGCGCGCGAATAATCGCCGTCGGCTATGGCCTTGTAGAAACGTTTGGCCGTCGCCTCGGGCGACGAGGATATCCCGCATGCTGCGAGGCAGAGCGCGGCGGATAGTAAAACGGCGGTGAGTGAAAATTTTTTCATAATACAAAGATACGAATAAGCGAGGGCAAAAGCAAGCTCGCTTGCATTTTGCCGAGCGAGAGTATCTAAGACGAAGTCAAAGATACGAATAAGCCGAGCGCAGAAGCAAATTTATTTGCGGTTTTGCCGAGCGTGAGTATCCGCGGCGGCCCGAAGATGTTGGCATCGATAAGAAAAACGGACGCCGAACGCTGCAATTTCGCCGCTAATGGATAAATTTGCGGGGAGAAACACGTTTGTAAATATCGACATTGCGCTGCAATGTCGGCAGTTCGCCGCCACCCCGCGCGGCGGACTGCACTCACGCAAGGTTCGTGCATTCGCGCCGCTGTCGGCGAACCGCGACCTTGAGATATATGCAATATCGCTATGGCAAAAAACAAAATCGAAAAGACCAATGCGGCCCGCCTGCTCGACCGCGCGGGAATAGCCTACGAACTGATCCCCTACACGGTGGACGAATCGAATCTCGCCGCCGTGCACGTGGCCGAGGAACTGGGCGAGGACATCGCCACGGTGTTCAAGACGCTGGTGCTCTGCGGCGACAGGACGGGGTATCTGGTGTGCGTCGTCCCGGGCGACCACGAGGTCGACCTCAAGGCCGCGGCCAAGGTCTCGGGCAACAAACGCGTGGAGATGCTGCACATGAAGGAGCTGCTGCCCGTGACGGGATACATCCGCGGCGGATGCTCGCCCATAGGCATGAAGAAACGCTTCCCGACATACATCCACGAAAGCTGCGGGCTGCACGATTTCATCTACGTCAGCGCGGGAGTGCGTGGCTTGCAGATACGCATCGCGCCGCGCGACCTGACGGCCTTCACGGGCGCCGTGACGGCCGACATAAGCCGCAAGGCGGAGGAATAGCCGCGGCCCGACGGGCCCTCGTCAGAACGAGTAGCGGATCATGGTGCATATGCGCCAGTTGTCGACCGTGCGCAACGCCTTCACCCGTCCGTCGATGGCCTCGTCGCCGTATCCCACGGCCGTGTAATCCATCTCCAGCGCCAGGGCCAGCGCCCCCGCCGTGTAGGTGAACGACGGACTTACGCGCCATATGTAGTCGGTGTTTTTCGCTCCGCGCACCCAGTAGTCGTCGGTCGAGATGAAATCCTTGCGGGCGCCGAGATTCTGCGAGAATCCGCCCATTATGCCCGCCTTGCAGCGGCTGCCGTAGGTGAAGTTGAGCCACGAGGTCACCGAGCGCAGCGGGGCGTAGTCGTACGAACCCGTGGCGGGGTCGTACGAGGTGGCGCCGAAGCCGCTTATCATGGTCAGATGGGCCGTGTTCTGCCCGTATATCACCTTGCCCTTCACGTTGAAAAGCCCGCTCTTATAGTCGGCGAACACTTCGGGCGATATGCCCGTCACGCGGTCGTGCACGCGCACCGTAATGTCGGTCACCGTCTCCGCGCCGTCGACCGTCGCCGTCCTGCGCGCCGTGCTCGTCTTGCGGGGCATGATGCTCAGCACGTCGACGCCCGCGCCCACCGTGAGGTGCTCGCCCGCATGCTTCACCGAGGCGTACAGCTCGGGCCACAGACTCCAGCGCGAGTAGTTGAACGAGGTGCCGTCGGGTCCCACCGAGGTGTTGGGGAACTGGTACAGCGCCGCGGCCGTGAGGTTCCAGCCCCTGTTCACGCCGACGCTGACGGCTATCTGCGGCGAACGGTTGAACGGCGAGAAGGGCGCGCCCGAGGCGAGTCCCGATATCGACGGCATGACCTGTATCACCATCGGGTGCCACGTCTGTCCGCACGTGACCGACACACGGTCCCACGCCAGCCGCACGTATGCCTGACGTATGCGCAGCATGGTGTTGTTCGACCCGAACCCGCAGAAGTCGGCCTCGATCTTGGCCGTGGCGGCCGCTTTCCAAATCGCGGGGCCGTTTATGTCGACTCCCAGACGCGTGGTGAACGACACGAAGGTCATCTCGTGCACGGCGTTCAGGTCCTCGCTCCCGTCCTCATTGGGTAGCACGTCCTTGGGCATGATGTTGAACATCTCGCCCATGGTGGTTATGCACTGGCGGGTGTCGTAGCATATGTAGTTGCGCACGAATCCGTAGGGCTTCAGCAGCTTCGGCCGCGCCTTCTGCTCGGCGTCGCGTCCGTTGCGCAGCTCTTCGATTATTTCGCGTTTTATCTGCTCTTTGACCATCGCCGCCGAATCGCTCTGGGCGAGCATCGCTATCGGGCCGAGCAGCATGATTATGGTAAATGCGAGGCGTCTCATTCGTCGTTTTTTGTTTGAAAGGACAAAAGTATAAAATATGAGGTTCATTTACAACCCGCCTCCCTCGGCAGGGAGGCGGGTCGCTGTTCCTATATGATTCCCGCCGAGCCCGACACGACGAGCAGCGTGTAGCCGAGCAGCAGTCCGATCATTCCCATGATTATGCCCACCTTTTCCATGTCGCGCTGGGCCACCATTCCCGTCGAGTGGGCCAATGCGTTGGGAGGCGTGCTGATGGGCAGCACCATGGCGAGCGACGATCCGAGCGCCACGCCTATGAGCAGCGTCTCCACGCCGCCCAGTGCCGCGAGCTGCTCCTTCAGTCCCGCGCCCGCTATGGCCAGTATGGGTACGAGCAGTGCCGCCGTGGCGGTGTGCGATATGAAGTTGGCCATGAGCCAGCATAGCAGTCCCGATCCGACGATGACAGCCGCGGGCGACCACGACGCGAACGGTATGGACTCTATCATGTCGCGGGCCAGCCCCGATTCGTTGAGCGCCACGCCGAGCGCGAAGCCGCCCGCCACCATCCACAGCACGCTCCAGCTTATCTCCTCCAGATCCTTCTTGGTGATTATGCCCGTCAGGCAGAACACCGCTATTGGGATCATCGCCACCGCGTTGGCGTTCACGCCCGTGAATTTGTCGAACATCCACATCAGCACCGTCACCGCGAAGGTCACGTAGACGATCGTCGATTGGGCGTCGTGCCGCGAGCCGCTCTCGATGACCAGATGTATCTGCTTCTGCTTGAAGGGGAAGAGCCGCAGGAGCAGCCTCCATGCGATGAAGAGCAGCAACAGCGTGAAGGGCAGCATCAGCATGGTCCATTCGCCGAAGCCGATGTTGAGATCGAGCCCTTCGGGATCGTTGAGGTATTTCAGCGCTATGGCGTTGGGAGGCGTGCCTATGGGCGTGGCTATGCCGCCTATGTTGGCCGCTATGGGTATCGACAGCGCCAGTCCCGTCTTACCCTTGCCGTCGGCGGGTAGCGTCTTGAGCACTGGCGTCAGGAAGGTGAGCATCATGGCGGCCGTGGCGGTGTTGCTTATGAACATCGAGAAGACGGCCGTGATGAGTATGAATCCTAACAGCACGTATTTCGACTGCGATCCGAACGGCCTGAGAAGCACGCGCGCCACCGAGGCGTCGAGCCCCGTCTTGGTGGCTGCTATGGCCAGTATGAATCCGCCTATGAAGAGCATGATGATGGGGTCGGCGAAGCACTGTATGATCGACTTGTACTTCACCGGAGTCCCCAGCTCGCGGGCGGACGCGGCCTCGCGCATGAACCACAGGCTGCTGTCCGACACCGTGAGCAGCA
>CAUHCL010000043.1 GCA_959604655.1 uncultured Alistipes sp.
CGCCCCGCGGAGGCCCGCAACTTGCATTCGCTCGTTCGCGTGCTCCGCAGGCTGCTGCCCGAATTACATGATCTCCCACACTCCGCCTTTGCCGAAGATGCCGTCGACCCATCCGTCGAGCGTGCAGGCGCGCAGTCCCAGATCGAGCAGGTTATACCTGCGGCGTATGTGACGGACGAAAGGCACGTCGGCCCGCATGGTCGCGCGCGATATGCCGACATGCTCGGGCGCGGTGGGGGCGCCGACGATGCTGAGGTAGCGGTACATTTCATCGAACGTATAACACTGCTCCTGCAAACGGCGTTTCAGATCGGGCCAGTTATCCTTGACGAGTTGCAGCTGGCGCCGCACTTCGTCGCGGTCGCCGTATTTGGCTGAGACTTCCGTAATGCCGAGTTCGGCATAGGGCAGTCCGCGGAACAGCTCCTCGGCCTCGCGGCGTACCTCGTCGAGCGTTTTCCATCGGGCGACGCAGGCGTCGATGTCGAGCTGCGTGAAATCGGTCTTATACATTTGGTCGAACATGGCGCACATCATGAGCGTGCCGACGCTGACCTGAAATCCGTGCGAGGGCGTCGAGCCTTTATAGGTGTGGTTGCGCATGTTCCATAAATGGCTGAACAGATGGTCGGTGCACGATGCAGGACGGCTCGAACGCGCCGCCTGCATGGCGAATCCGCTGAGCATCAAGCCCTCCACGAATGGCGCTATCGCCTCGGGACGCAGCGCGGCGACCCCTTCGGGATCGGCGAGCGACTCTTTGAGGCTGTCCTGCACGATGTGCCATGCCGCGTCGTGTATGGGCTCCACACCCAGAAAGTCCGCTATGATCCACTCCGCGCCCGCGGGTATCTTCGCGGCCAGATCGGCATATCCCGCGGCGGTCATTTCGGCGGGAGCCTTGGCCATGACCCCCACGTCGGCCAGTATGGCGCGGGGTGCGGGACAGGTGAAAGTCTGCTTCATGTCGCGATAGGTAATCGACGCTCCGAAAGACGAATAGCCGTCGACCGAAGCTGCCGTGGCGACGCACATGTAGGGGCGTCCCGCATGGTAGGAGCACAATTTGCACAGATCGTTTATGGTGCCCGAACCGACCGCGATGGCTATGGCGTCGGTAGCGGCCAGACGCGCATCGAGCATCTCTATGAACTGCCACTCGGCATGCAGGTGCGGGTCGGTGAAGATGTAGGGCTCGTCGCACTCTATTCCCGCTGCCGACAAGTGCGAGAGCACGGCTTCGCCCGCCGCGCGCCACGTGTTCTCGTCGGCGACGATCAATGCCCGCTTGTCGGGAAACTGCTCGGCGAACATCGACGGCACACGGTCGAGTATGTCGGTTCCGATCTCCAGAGCCGCGGTATCGGTAGCGGCCGCCAGAGCATCGGCTATTCGTTTGTTATTATTCATAATCGGGATTGTTTGGATTCGAAAGCAAATATAACGAAAATATTTTGAAATAAAGAAGCCGCATGCCGAGTTTTCGGCATGCGGACGCTGTGCGATAAAATGAAAAGAGCGGGGACGATATCCCCGCTCTTCGATTCGATATGCCGAGTGCGTTATTTGAGCGCCCGCTCGATATAACAAGTGTAGTCTTTCAGTACGGGAGTGTATTCCTCGTGAGCCATGAGCGGCGACGAGATCAGAAAATCGGCCGACGAGCGGTTGATGGCCGTGGGGACGTTGTACAACGTGGCCAGGCGCAGCAGTGCCTTCACATCCACGTCGTGCGGCTGCGCCGACATGGGGTCCCAGAAGAATATGAGCATGTCGATATCGCCGTTGGCGATCATCGAACCCAGCTGCTGGTCGCCGCCGAGCGGCCCCGATTTGAGCATCGTGATGTCGAAGCGCGAATTAGCCGCGTCCTTGCTGCGGCGCTCCATAAGCGTCTCGGCCACTATGCGTCCCGTGGTGCCCGTGCATACCAGGCGGTGCGAGAGCAGTTTTTCCCAGTTCCATGCCACCCATTCCGCGAGGTCGTGCTTCATGTTGTCGTGTGCGACCAGTGCTACCGTTAATCTCTTTTCCATAATTCATCCAAATTTCGGATCCCTCGGCGGGGATCCCGTTAATCATCCTATTATATATCCTGTTGTTTCGACCGCAAAGTTACAAAAACCGCACGATCCTGCCATATCCGTGCCATTTGATAACGGAAATTTAATGCGGCCCCGACATCGTTAAAAACGAAGTGCGGCAACATTGCCGCACCCGCTTTACCTTATCTTTCGTATTATCTCGCCGCCGTGGCGAATCGCCTCCTCGTTCTGCGGCAGGAAGCGCCACGCCCGCTCGGGCAGCGATTTCTTCAATCCCGTCATGACGTTCTCCATGTCGACTATGGGTTTCACCTTGAGGTATCCGCCCAGAATCATGGTGTTGAACATCTTGGCCTGCCCCATTCGGGCGCACTCCGCGGCCGCGTCAATGGCGTAGATCTCTATGTCGGTGCGCGCGGGCGCGTGGGTAATGCCGTTGGTGTCGTAGATCAGGATTCCGCCCGCCTTGACCTTGCTCTCGAATTTGTCCATCGACTGCTGGTTGAGTATGATGGCAGAGTCGAACTCGCCCGCTATGGGCGACGATATCCTGCGGTCGGAGAGTATGACCGTAACGTTAGCCGTGCCGCCGCGCATCTCGGGACCGTAGGAGGGCATCCACGTCACCTCGCATCCCTGCATGACGCCCGAGTAGGCGAGTATCTTGCCCATCGACAGCACTCCCTGACCGCCGAATCCTGCTATTATCAACGTCTCTTTCATTTCGTTTCGCTTTTAATGTTATTTCGGCAGCTCCGAGCACTTTATGTCGCCCAGCGGATAGTGGGGCAGCATGTTCTCTTCGAGCCACTTGTTGGACTCGACGGGCGACATTTTCCAGCCGCTGCTGCAAGTCGACACCACCTCGACCATCGAGTAGCCGTTGCCCGCGAGCGAGTTCTCGAACGCACGGCGTATGGCCTTCTTGCACTTGCGCACGTTGGCGGGCGTGTGCACGCTCTGACGGGTGATGTAGGTGGCGCCGTCGAGGTGCACCAGCATCTCGGCTATCTTGTAGGGGAATCCGTTCAACCGACTGTCGCGGCCGTAAGGCGTGGTGGCCGTCTTCTGGCCGAGCAGGGTGGTGGGCGACATCTGTCCGCCCGTCATGCCGTAGATCGCGTTGTTGATGAATATGGTGGCTATGTTCTCGCCGCGCGCCGCGGCGTGGATGGTCTCGCCCGTACCTATGGCAGCCAGATCGCCGTCGCCCTGATAGGTGAATACCAGTTTGTCGGGATGCAGGCGCTTGACGGCCGAAGCCACGGCGCATGCGCGGCCGTGCGCCGCCTCTATCCAGTCGACGTCGACATATTTGTAGGCGAACACCGAGCAGCCGACGGGCGAGATGGCGATGGCCGATTTTTCCAGTCCCATCTCGTCGATCACCTCGGCCACTAACTTATGCACCGTACCGTGGCTGCATCCCGGGCAATAGTGCATCACCTCGTCGGTAATCAGGCGCGGCTTGGCGTAAACCATGTTTTCGGGCTTTATCTCAACTTCTGCCATAGCTTTCTATTTTATGAAATTATTTTTCAACGCCTCCAGCGCTTCGTCGGGCGTAAACATCATGCCGCCCTGACGGCCGTAGTGCGCGACGGGGGCACGGCCCTCGACGGCGAGGCGCACATCCTCCACCATCTGGCCCGAATTGAGCTCCACCGAGAGGAATCCCTTCACGCCGCGTCGGCTCAGCTCCGCCAGCGGTGCCGAGGGGAACGGGTAGAGGGTGATGGGACGCAGCAGTCCGACCTTTATGCCCTCGGCGCGCGCCAGCTCGACGGTGGCCGAGCATATGCGTGCCGACGAACCGAACGCCACCAGCACGTAGTCGGCATCGTCGCAGTCGATCTGCTCCCAGCGGGCTTCGGCCGCTTCGATGGCCTTGTATTTCTCGTTGAGATGGAAATTGATCTTCTCCATCTTCTCCGACTGCATCTCCAGCGAGGTGCATATGTTGCGCTCGCGGCGGGTACCCTTGCCGCAGCATGCCCACGAGCCGTATTCGGCCTCGATCTCGGCGTCGGTGCGGCGTGCCTTCTGCGGCGCGAGCACCACCTTCTCCATCATCTGGCCTATGGCTCCGTCGGCCAGAATCATGGCGGGATTACGGTATTTGAATGCCAGTTCGAATCCCAGACCGACGAAATCGTGCATCTCCTGCACCGAGGCGGGGGCGAGCACTATCAAGTGGAAATCGCCGTGCGCACCGCCCTTGCAGGCCTGGAAATAGTCGCCCTGCGAGGGCTGTATGGTGCCCAGACCCGGGCCGCCGCGCTGGCAGTTGACTATAAGGCAAGGCAGTTCGCATGCCGCCAGATAACTCATCCCCTCGCTCATGAGGCTGACGCCGGGACTCGACGACGAGGTCATGACGCGCTTGCCCGTGGCGGCGCCGCCGTAAACCATGTTGATCGACGCCAGCTCCGATTCGGCCTGAAGGACCACCATGCCCGTGGTCTCCCACGGCTTGAGCTCCATGAGGGTCTCCATGACCTCGGACTGCGGCGTGATGGGGTATCCGAAATAACCGTCGCATCCGCAACGTACGGCAGCATGGGCGATAACCTCGTTGCCTTTCATCAATCTCACCTCTTTCTCTGCCATAACTATTCGAATTTCTGTCGGTAAACGACAATACAACTGTCGGGACAAATGATTCCGCATGACGCGCATCCCGTACATGCGTCGCGATCGACCATTACCGCGTAACGATAACCCTTGCCGTTGACGTCGGCCGAGAAGCCCAGCACGTCGCACGGACACGAGGCTATGCACACGCCGCATCCTTTACAGCGCTCTGCGTCAATGACAAGACTTCCTTTGATCTTCGCCATAAAAATAAAAGTTAAATTCAGACAAACCAAAATTTCTACAAATATAGCGATTTTATCCCGAATATTGTTCCGACGGCCGCGATTAATTCTCCGACCGCGACCTGCGATTGCATAACGGCGACCTATTCGCACCGCTTCAGTCGGCGGTGCCGCGATCATCCCCGCCGACGGACCATGAGGTGCTTCGCTATTGTCTGTTTTTTTGCTAACTTTGCCGAAGAACAAATTTATTCGGACCATGAAAAACAACCTTATTCTTGCAATTCTGTCGGCGGCGGCCCTGCTTTTCGCCTCATGCCGCCGCGAACAGGCGCCCGCGTTCTCGTTCGAGAACTACGAGCAGACGTTCGATTCCAAACAACCCTTCTCGGTGCGCATGTCCTACATCCGCATAGTGAACGCCGGCAAGAGTCCTGCGCTCAAGGCGATAGACGAGTCTGTCCGCCGCGAGTTCTTCGACGCGGAGGGCGCCATGCCGCGCACCATGAAAAAGACGTTCGACATGGCGGCGGCACGTTTCCGCGAGGCGAACAATTGCGACGACGGCCGCGTGTCGCAGGGCGATTACGAACTCATAGTCACTTCGGACGTGGACGTTTACGACCGCACGCTGTCATACGTCATAGAGGGATACCAATACACGGGCGGCGCTCACGGCATGAGCTGGACCAAGGCGCTCAACTATTCGCTCGACGACGGCAGCCGATTGACGCTCGACGATTTCTTTACCGAGCAGCAGAAAGCCAAGCTGCCCGCGGCGCTCGTGAAGCTGCTGTGCATGCAGACGGGAGCGGCCGATGCCGAGAGGCTCGCGCAGATGGGCTATTATCCCGACGATGTGAAGCCCACCGAGAACTTCACCGTCTCGGCGACGGGGATAACATTCCTTTATGATCCCTATCACATAGGCGTGTATGCCTTGGGCAAGACGGCGATAGAGTTCCCCTACGCCATGATGGACGACATGCTGAAATAGTGCGGCGCGAATACGAAAATCGGGCAATCCGAAAGCGGGTTGCCCGATTTTACGTTTATGTTATTCGAACGAGTGTATCACCACTCCCGAACGCAGCTTCGGTTCGAACCATGTGGTTTTAGGCGGCATGATGTTGCCCGTGTCGGCTATGTCGATAAGCTGCTGCATCGAGACGGGGTAGAGCGCGAACGCCACCTTCATCTCGCCGCTGTCGACGCGGCGGCTCAGCTCGTCCAGCCCGCGTATTCCGCCCACGAAGTCGATGCGTTTCGACGTACGCAGATCGGCGATACCGAGGATCCTGTCGAGCACCAGATTCGACAGCACCGTGACGTCGAGCACCCCGATGGGGTCGCTGTCGTCGTAGGTCCCCTCCTTGGCCGTGAGGCTGTACCATTCGCCGTCAAGATACATCGAGAAGTTGTGCAGCGCGCAGGGCTTGTAAACCTCCCTGCCTTTTTTCTCCACCGCGAACGATTCGCCGAGGCGCTCTAACAGTTCGGCGGGCGTGAGTCCGTTCAGATCGCGCACCACGCGGTTGTAGTCGATGATGCGCAGCTGCGAGGCGGGGAACGTCACGGCCAGGAAATAGCAGTATTCCTCGTCGCCCGTGTGCGTGGGGTTGTTGCGCATGCACTCCTGCCCGACGCGGGCCGCGGCAGCCGTGCGGTGGTGTCCGTCGGCGACATACAGCGCGGGAACGGCGGCGAACAGCTCGGTTATGCGGCGGTTCTTGGCCGCGTCGCGGATCACCCACATGCTGTGCCCGAAGCCGTCGGCCGCGGTGAAGTCGTAGTCGGGGGCGTTCGAGGCCACGACCTCCGACACGATGGCGTCTATCTCGGCATTGTCGGGGTAGGTGAAGAACACGGGCTCTATGTTGGCCTTCTGGTTGCGCACGTGTATCATGCGGTCTTCCTCCTTGTCGGGACGCGTAAGCTCGTGCTTCTTGATCGTTCCCGAGAGATAGTCTTCGAAGTGGCAGCACATGGCTATGCCGTACTGCGTCCGTCCGTCCATCGTCTGCGCATAGACGTAATAGTGTTCCTCGTCGTCCTGCACGAGCCAGCCGCGTTCTTTCCATGCGCGGAAATTCTCCACGGCCTTGTCGTACACGGCCTGCGAATGTTCGTCGGCCACGGGATCGAAATCGATCTCGGCCTTTATGATGTGCAGCAGCGAACGCTCCGTGGCCTCGGCCTTGGCTTCGGCCGAATTGAGTACATCGTAGGGGCGCGATGCCACCTCCGAGGCGAACTCCTTGGGCGGACGTATTCCGCAAAAAGGTTTTACTCTTACCATAACGCTATCTGTTGACTTGGAAACGGGTGTTTCCGTTTTCTATGAAATCCACGATCTGACGTGCGGCGGCCAATCCCGCGTTTATGTTGGCCTCGGCCGTCTCGGCGCCCATCTTTTTGGGCGTGGCGAAGAAACGGTTGCCGAATAGCTCTGCGAGTTCATCCTTGCAGTCGGGCGCGATGTCGGTGACGTACTTCAGCGAGGGACGCTCCGTCAGAGCCGCCTTGAGTCCGTCCTCGTCGATCACCTCCTTGCGGGCCGTGTTGACCAGCGTGGCGCCCTCGGGCATCGACATGAGCAGTTTGTAGCCGATCGATTTGCGGGTCTGCTCGGTGGCGGGGATGTGCAGCGACAGATAATCGGCCGCTGCGTACAGTTCCTCGACGCTCGATGCCTGCTTCACTCCGTCGTTCTCGAACACCGACGCATCGGTGATGAAGGGGTCGTAGGCGATGACGTTCATGCCCAGCGCCTTGGCCTTGCGGCCCACCAGACGGCCCACGTTGCCGTAGGCGTGTATGCCTATGGTCTTGCCCGAAAGCTCCGAACCCGTGCCCGGGGTGAATCGGTTGCGGGCCATGTAGACCATCATGCCCAGCGCGAGCTCCGCCACGGCGTTGGAGTTCTGCCCGGGGGTGTTCATCACCACGATGCCCTTGGCCGTCGCGGCGGCAAGGTCGATATTGTCGTACCCCGCGCCTGCGCGGACTATTATCTTCAACTCGGGCGCGGCGGCGATCACGTCGGCCGTCACCTTGTCGCTGCGCACGATGAGTCCCTGCACATCGGCCACGGCGGCCGTGAGCTGCGACTTGTCTGTATATTTTTCGAGCAGGACCGTTTCGCAGCCCGCCTCGGCGAAGATCGCCTTTATCCCGTCCGACGCCTTTTTCGCGAACGGTTTCTCTGTCGCTATCAATATTTTCATCTTCTCGGTCATTGATACGGATTCCGTAATTTCCGTCGGCTCCCACAGCAGCACGTCGCCGTTGAAGGGATTGAGCCGCGTCGGCATATTGTAACTGAATCCCATGTTCGTTATTTATGCTTCTCTTCGAACTCGCGCATGCAGGCCACCAGAGCCTCCACCGACTCCTTGGGGCAGGCGTTGTAGCACGAGGCGCGGAAACCGCCCACCAGACGGTGGCCCTTGACGCCGACCATGCCGCGCGACTGCGCGAACTCCAAAAACACGGGAGCCAGATCCTCGCGGCCCTCGGCCATGACGAAGCAGATGTTCATCAGCGAGCGGTCCTCCACCGCGGCCGTTCCGCGGAACATGGTGTTGCGGTCGATCTCGTCGTAGAGCAGCGCGGCCTTCTCCTTGTTGCGGCGGTACATCTCGTCCATGCCGCCGATGGACTTCATCCACTTCAGCGTTTCGCGCAGGACGAAGATGGGGAACACGGGCGGGGTGTTGAACATCGAGTCGTTGTCGACATGGGTGTTGACGTTCATCATCGTAGGCAGGGGACGTACCACACGGTCCAGCATGTCGTCGCGGATGATCACGAACGAGACTCCCGCAGGTGCCAGATTCTTCTGCGCGCCGCCGTAGATGAGGGCGTATTTCGACACGTCGACGGGGCGGCTCAGGATGTCGGAGCTCATGTCGGCGATCAACGGCACGGGCGAATCGATGTCGGTCTTATACTCGGTGCCGTAGATGGTGTTGTTGGTGCATATATAAAGGTAATCGAGGTCGGCGGGGATTGCGAAATCCTTGGGAATGCAGGTGAAATTCTTATCCTCCGACGATGCGACTACATCCACCTCGCCGTAGAACTTGGCCTCCTTGATGGCCTTCTTGGTCCACACGCCCGTATTGACGTAGCCCGCCTTGGTCTTCAGGAAATTGGCGGGGATATGGAAAAACTGGGTGCTGGCGCCGCCGCCCACGAAATATATCTTATAGTTGTCGGGTATGTTCAGCAGTTCTCGGAAAAGGCTCTTGGCTTCGTCCAGCACGCTTTGGAACTCTTTGGTGCGGTGCGATATCGAGAGAAGCGACACGCCCGTGCCCTCGAAATCGAAAATAGCCTTCGCTGCGGCTTCCAATGCGGCGTCGGGTAGGATCGACGGACCTGCATAGAAATTATACTTTTTCATAATCGGATTAATTAAGTGATTACATCTTTCGTACTACAAAGTAAACTCAAAATTATGATTAATCAAAATCCCGAGGCTTGTTTTTCGGCTCGAATCATAGCCTTTTTTAATAAAAACGTGAAATTTATTTAATTATTAATATTTTTTAACAACAATATCGCACTCCTGCGGCCAAAAGCGTGACAAACCGTAATCGATTTCCCGAGATGAAAAATTTCTTTCCCCCATCGTCCGAGTCGTGCCCGCGGAGTCGGGATATTTTCGCAAATTTACGCCGAGCGTTGAATCTTTTCGCACCTCGCGGCGTCTTTATATGCGGAAGCGCCTCCGCAAAGGAACTGTGAATTTATGAAACAAGACATCGAAAACTGCTGCCTCGCCCGCGTAACCGAGATCATGGAACGGGAGAAGGACAACCTCTACCGATACGCATGCTATCGGCTCGGCAGCCCCGAGGAAGCCGAGGATCTGTTGCAGGATCTCTACCTGGCCTTGCACTCCAAAAGGAGCGCGCTGCGGAATGTCGACCGACTCGACAGCTACATCTACCGCAGTCTGTCGAACGCCTGCACATCGCGCTTGCGGAGTCGGAACCGACGGAGGTTCGTCGACGATGCGGCGTTGCGCGGACTTGCCGCCGACGATGCGGCCCCCGACCGTTTCGAACGCGAATTTCGCCGAATCGACCGCATGCTCGCGCTCCTGCCCGCAGAGCAGAGCGAGACGATACGGCTGCGCATCCACGGCGGACGGTCGTTCGCCGAGATCGCGGAGATCGTCGAGGCGCCCGTGGCGACGGTCAAGTCGCGTTACAGATACGGCATTGCGAAGTTGCGCGAAGCGGGCGCGGCGGATGAACTGTCGGATTGAACAAATTAAAAAACGTAATCACACATGAAAAGGAATTTTTTTGAAGAGGACCGCGAGCTGTTCGACGGCAACGACCCGACTCGGACGGAACGCATCATAAACGATCTCACCCCCGAATTTGCGCCCGAAGCCCGATTCGATTTCCGCACGGCGGAAAGACGCCGCCGCATATTCGGCTTGCGGCAGATCATGCGTTTGGCGGTGGCCGCGGCCGTGCTGGCCATAGGCATATTTATCGGGATCAACGGCGGGGGAGACAATGCGCGTGCCGCCGAGAATCACGCGATAATAGAGCAGGCTCTGGCCGATCTGAATGCGTCGGAGAGTTACCGCATCGAATTTACGGCGTTGGTGAAGGACAAGCGCAAGCTGAACAGTACGGAGATATACGATTTTTCTCCCGACGGACAGCGTGTCGGCGCCACCATCATGGTGTCGCGAAACGACGGCGGCATCACGGCCCGCATCGAGTGGGCCGACACGAAACATTCGACCCAGATATTCGAGAACGGCACGTACAGGCTGCTGGAGAACGGCGAGGTCACCGAGGAGTTCCGTTGCGACACGCATCTCAAAATGTTGGAATTGCCGGATTTTGAAAGCGTGAAAGTTCTGATAGATGAAATGGGCAGCGCCAAGGTGAGATACACGTCCGACAAGGATACCATCGAAATGACGATACGCGATTCGGGAAAGGGGGCATCGAAGCCGCGGTATCCCGATACGGTCATCACGGCCGTGTTCTCACGCTCGAAAGGCAAGCTGCTGAACGCTCGGGTGCGATGCGTCGTCGACGGCGCAGAAAAGACGCTGCTCGACGTCACCGAGATAGAATACGGCATGTAACGTCGCTCAGACCGTGCCTTTCCGCCCCGTCCGCGCAGGATGGGGCGGAGCCGTTTTACGGGCACGGCATGCGCAAGGCCGCACGGCGATGCGACACGATAAAGAAAATATCGCCGCGATTTTTCGTATCTTCGGTTTGGCAAAATCGCAAACTTCGTTTGTTTTTGCTCTCGCTTATTTGTATCTTTGGCTGCGCCTTAGATACTTCGCCTCGGCAAAATCGCAAATAAATTTGCTTTTGCCCTCGGCTTATTCGTATCTTTGCACATTGTTCGAACATCATATTGCAATGATAAAATCTATGACGGGATTCGGCAAAAGCGAGATCGCTCTGCCGACCAAAAAGATAACCGTGGAGATACGGTCGCTCAATTCCAAACAGTTGGACCTTACAGTCAAGTTGCCCGCACTCTATCGCTCGCTCGAATACGACATACGCAGCGTGGCGGGCGGCGCCATAAAGCGCGGCAAGGCCGATGTGAGCATAACGGTGGAGAGCGCGGCGGTGCATACGTCGGCCACCGTGAACAAAGAGGTGTTCCGCGAATACATGCGCCAGCTGAACGACGCTCTGTCGTATTCGGGCATCGACGCCGACTACGACGCTCTGGTGCCGACGGTGATGCGTCTGCCCGACGTGGTGTCGGCCCAGGCCGAGGAACTGTCGGAGGAGGAGCGTGCGGCCGTGATGACGGCGCTGGACGATGCTCTGCGCCGCTTCGACCTGTTCCGCGAGCAGGAGGGTGCGACGCTGATCGCCGATCTGCTCCGACGCGTGAACAACATCGAGGATTACCGCCGCCAGGTGGAGCCTTACGAGAAGACGCGATGCGAGACCATCAAGGCCCGCATCCGCGAGAATCTGGCGCAGCTCAAGGTCGATGTCGACACCAACCGTCTGGAGCAGGAGATGATCTTCTACATCGAGAAGCTCGACATTACGGAGGAAAAGGTGCGTCTGGACAACCACTGCCGCTATTTCCGCGAGGTGGCGGGATCGGAGGAAGCCGCGGGCCGCAAACTCGGATTCATAGCGCAGGAGATGGGCCGCGAGATTAACACCCTCGGATCGAAAGCCAACGAATCGAACATGCAGATTCTGGTGGTGAAGATGAAGGACGAGCTGGAAAAGATAAAGGAACAGGTACTAAATATTTTATAGCCTCATGGAACAGACGGGCAAACTCGTTATTTTCTCCGCCCCGAGCGGTTCGGGCAAGACCACGATAGTGAAACGGCTGCTGGAGATATTCCCGCAGCTGGAGTTTTCGATTTCGGCCACGTCGCGCAATCCGCGCGGCAGCGAACGCGACGGCGTGGACTATTTCTTTCTGACGCAGGAGCAGTTCGCCGCCAAGGTCGGCGCGGGCGAGTTCGTCGAGTGGGAGGAAGTCTACAACGGCACCTGCTACGGTACCCTTAGGAGCGAGATGCACCGCATATGGAGCAAGGGCAACGTGATAATATTCGACGTCGACGTGATGGGAGGCATCAACCTCAAACGCATATTCGGCTGCGACGCCTGCTCGATATTCATCATGCCGCCGTCGGTGGAGGTGCTGGAGCAAAGGCTCGTCGGCCGCGGCACCGACTCGCCCGAGACCATAGCCAAGCGCGTGGCCAAGGCCGATTTCGAGATATCGAAGGCGTCGGAGTTCGACCATGTGGTGGTGAACGACATACTGGACGACGCCGTGAAGGAGACACGCGGCATACTGGAACGCTTTTTCGCAGAGTAGGGCATGGGCAGGAAACGGATGATGCTCTACTTCGGGTCGTTCAACCCCATCCACAAGGGCCATACGGCGCTGGCGGAATATGTCGTCGACCGCGATCTGTGCGACGAGGCGGCATTGATCGTATCGCCGCAGAATCCCTTCAAGCAGATCTGGACGCAGGCGCCCGAGTTCGACCGCTTCGAGATGGCCGAGATCGCATGCCGCAATTCGCGCCATCCCGAGCGCATACGCCCGTCGGTGGTGGAGTTCCTGCTCGACAAACCGTCGTACACGATCAACACGCTGCGCCACCTGTCGGAGAACTACGGCAGCGAAATGGATTTCGCCATACTGATGGGCAGCGACCTCATAAACCAGCTTCCCCGTTGGCGCGAAGCCGAGAGCATAATCGCAGGCTACGACATATACGTCTACCCGCGTCCCGACGCCGAAGCGGAGTTCACCACCGCGCGCACCACCGTGCTCGGCGATGCTCCGCAATACGACTTCTCGTCGACCAAGATACGCGAGGCGCTGGAGCGCGGCGAGGATGCGGCGGAGATGGTCGACGGCGGGGTGCTGCAATACATACGTGAACACGGGCTGTGGACTCCCGCCCGAATCATAGCCGACCTGACGGCGGCCATCGAGCGTACGCCCGACAACGCGGCTCTGCACCTGGAGCGCGGCAAGCGTTATTTCCGCTGCAACGAGTGGGGCAGTGCCGTCAACGACTTCAACCGCGCCCGCGAGATCGATCCCGACTGCACCGAGGCGCAGCAGTTCATCGAGATGGCGCAGGAGATTCTGGAGTTCCGTTACAAGGACATTTATAACCCCTGACGAATGATGATAGAGATAGACGACAAGATAGTGAGTGCCGACATCCTGCGCGAATGCTTCGCCTGCGACCTCGGCCGATGCAAGGGCATCTGCTGCGTGGAGGGCGACGCGGGCGCACCGCTGGAGATCGACGAGGTGGACGAACTGGAGGCCGAATATCCCAACTATGCACCCTATATGACCGAGGAAGGACGCCGCGAGGTCGAAAAGCAGGGGTTCATGGTGGTGGATGCCGACGGCGACTACACCACGCCGCTGGTGCGGGGCGCCGAGTGCGCCTACTCGTTCACCGAGAACGGCATCACCTTCTGCGCCATCGAGCGGGCCTACCGCGAGGGGCGCTGCCGATTCATAAAACCCGTGTCGTGCCACCTCTATCCGATCCGCGTCGCACGCTTCTCGAACGGCAGCTACGGACTCAACTACCACCGCTGGCACGTGTGCCGATCGGCCGTGGAGTGCGGCCGCAAGGCGGGCATCCCGATATACCGAGCGCTGCGCGAGCCCATAATACGCCGTTTCGGCGAAGAGTTCTACAAGGCGCTGGAGTGCGCGCACGATCTGCTGCGCGAGCAAGGCGACGAATAATTTAACCTAAGCATGATGAACCGAATGAATTTACGTATAACATTCTTATCGCTGTTTTCTGTGGCCGCATGTGCCGCATCGGCTCAGGAAACGACATCGCGCGACACCGTGGCCGTGCAGCAGGACTCACTGAAAAAGGATTCGGCCTCGGGGCCCGTCGTCATACGCCGTGTCCCGCTGGAGTCGGGACCCGAACTGGACGAGACGCTGCTGGTCGTCGATACCATACCCTCGTCGAGCGAAGGTCTCAGCATCGTGCTGTTCAACGACAACACGTGGCGTTACGTGCGCAACCGCGAGATCTCGGCCGACGACGACACCGTGTTCACCACCGACTGGGATACGACCAAGCTGCAACCTTACGGCAAGGATCTGAAGGATCTGCCCGTGTCGCTCGTCATCGATCTGGTGGATTCGCTCAAGAGCTACCATTATCCGCGCGTGGGACGCGTCAATTCGAAGTACGGACCGCGCCGCCGCGGCATCCACCAGGGAACCGACATAGGACTGAAGATAGGCGATCCCATTTACGCCGTATTCGACGGGCGGGTGCGCCTCACGCAGAATTACAGAGGCGGCTACGGCAATCTGATCGTGCTGCGTCACGACAACGGACTGGAGACCTTTTACGGCCACCTGTCGGAGATACTCGTGAAGCCCGAGCAGTGGGTGACGGCGGGGCAAGTGATAGGCTACGGCGGAAATACGGGCCGCAGCACGGGACCGCACCTTCATTTCGAGGTGCGTTACAAGGGCCAGTCGTTCGACGCCGAGCGCCTGATCGACTTCACGACGGGAACGCTGCGCCGCGAGACGTTCCTGCTCAAGCGCAGCTACTTCAGCCCCTATTCGCGGTTCACGCAGGATTTCGACGAAGAGATACAGAGCGCCGAGGAAGACAAGAAGATAGCGGCCGAAGCCGCCGCCGTCAAGTACCACATAGTGAAGAGCGGCGACACGCTGGGGCGCATAGCCATAAACAACCATACGACGGTGAGGAAGCTGTGCCAGCTGAACGGTATAAAGGAGACTACCATCCTGCGCATCGGCCAGCGTATACGGGTGAGATAACAGACTTAAATAATTTCGACATTGCCCTGCAATGTCGGCAGTTCGCCGCCACCCCGCGCGGCGGACTGCTGTCGCAATCCTCC
>CAUHCL010000044.1 GCA_959604655.1 uncultured Alistipes sp.
TCGCGCAGCGATATCGGCAGTTCGCCGCCGCCCCATGCGGCGGACTGCAACTCGCCGAGGCTCGTGTGCGTCCTGCCGCCGTCGGCGAACAGCAGTTGTCTACTCGCCGCCGAACTGCATGAGATACTCCTTTATGAAAGCGTCGATATCGCCGTCCATCACGGCCTCCACGTTCGAGGTCTGGCACCCCGTGCGGTGATCCTTCACGCGGCGGTCGTCGAACACGTACGAGCGTATCTGCGACCCCCATTCGATGCGCTTCTTCGTGGCCTCCAGCGCCTGCTGCGTCGCCCGACGCTTCTCCATCTCGCGCTGGTAGAGCTTCGAACGGAGGATGCGCATGGCGTTCTCGCGGTTCATGAGCTGCGAACGCGTCTCCATGTTCTCTATGAGGAACTCCACGGGTTCGCCCGTGTCGGGATCCTTGCCGTGGTAACGCAGACGCACTGCCGTCTCGACCTTGTTGACGTTCTGACCGCCCGCACCGCTCGAACGATAGGTGTCCCACTCGCAGTCGGAGGGGTTGATCTTGATCTCGATGGTGTCGTCCACCGCGGGCGACACGAACACCGACGCGAACGTTGTCTGACGCTTGTTGTTGGCGTTGAACGGCGACAGACGTACCATGCGGTGCACGCCGTTCTCGCTCTTGAGGTAGCCGTAGGCGAAATCGCCCTCGATCTCCAGCGTGCATGACTTCACGCCCACCTCGTCGCCCGCCTGATAATCCATCATGCGGTATTTGTAACCCCGCGCGTCGCACCAGCGGGTATACATGCGCAGCAGCATCGACGCCCAGTCCAGAGCCTCGGTGCCGCCCGCACCCGCGTTGATGTCCATTATGGCACCCATCTTGTCCTCCTCGCCGCGCAGCATGTTGCGCAGCTCCAGAGCCTCTATGCGCTCCATCGTCGCGCGGTAGTGCTCGTCCATCTCCTCTTCGGTGGCAAGCCCCGCCTCGACGAACTCGGGCATCAGTTGCAGATCCTCGACACCCTTGGCCACGGCGTCGTAATCATCCACCCAACTCTTGATCGACGCCACCTTGCGCAACTGTTTCTGCGCGGCGTCGGCGTCGTTCCAAAAATCGGGGTCCTGAGTCTTTTCCTCTTCGTTCTGAAGATCTATTTTCCGCTGAGCGATGTCAAAGACACCTCCCCAACGAATCCTGTCGTCTTATAGCCTCTTTAATCTGTTCTTCCGAAATCATGTTCGTTATAAACTAAGGTTATCGTTAAAATTGCGACTCGTAAGAGTCGGCAGTTCGCCGCCGCCCCACGCGGCGGACTGCTGTCGCACTCCTGCCGCCGTCGGCGAACAGCATTTCCCGTTCCCCGCAGGTTGCGGCCGAATTAGTCTTTACTCTATCTCCCAGTCCACGCCGTCCTTGCGGTCTTTCACGCGGATGCCTATGGCGGTCAGTTCGTCGCGGATCTTGTCCGACGTGGCCCAGTCCTTGTCGGCCTTGGCCTTTTGACGCATGGACAGCAGCATCTCCACCAGTGGCGTCACCATGTCGTTGCCCGCGGCGCCCGCGGCCTTCTCGTCGCGCAGTCCGAGGATGTCGAACACGTAGAGGTGCACCGTGCGGCGCAGCGTCTCCAGATCCTCGGCCGTCAGGCTCTGCTGCCCCTCGGCCACCTGGTTTATGATGCGCACCCAGTCGAACAGCGCCGAGATCACCATCGGCGAGTTAAGGTCGTCGTCCATCGCCGCGCGGCAGCGGTCGGCCAGCTCCCGCACCTCGACGCTCGACTGCGCCGCGGGCTTGAGCTTGCCCAGCGTCTCCACGCCCTTCATCAGACGGTCGAGTCCCTTCTCGGCAGCCTGCAACGCCTCGTTCGAGAAGTCGAGCGTCGAGCGGTAGTGCGCCTGCAACACGAAGAAACGTATGGTCATGGGCGAATATCCCTGCGTGAGCATCTTGTGGCTGCCCGTGAACATCTCCTCCAGCGTGATGAAGTTGCCCAGCGACTTGCCCATCTTCTGGCCGTTGATGGTTATCATGTTGTTGTGAACCCAATAACGTGCCGAATCGTGCCCCAGTGCGGCCGTGGCCTGCGCGATCTCGCACTCGTGGTGGGGGAACAGCAGGTCCATGCCGCCTCCGTGGATGTCGAACGTCTCGCCCAGATACTTGGTGCTCATGGCCGAGCACTCCATGTGCCACCCGGGGAATCCGTCGCTCCACGGCGAGGGCCAGCGCATGATGTGTTCGGGCGACGCCTTTTTCCACAGCGCGAAGTCGACCGAGCGGCGCTTGTCCTCCTGACCGTCCAGCGCGCGCGTGTTCTCTATTATGTCGTCCAGATTGCGGCCCGACAGTCGGCCGTAGTGGTAGTCCTTGTTGTATTTCTCCACGTCGAAGTAGACCGATCCGTTCGATATGTAGGCGTAGCCCGCATCGAGAATGCGTTTCACGAACTCGATCTGCTCGATGATGTGGCCCGAGGCGTGCGGCTCGATCGAGGGGGTGAGCACGTTCAGCTCGTCCATGGCCCGATGGTAACGCTCGGTGTAATAATGCGCCACCTCCATAGGCTCCAGCTGCTCCAGACGCGCTTTCTTGGCGATCTTGTCCTCGCCCTCGTCGGCGTCGTGCTCCAGATGACCCACGTCGGTGATGTTGCGCACGTAGCGCACCTTGTAGCCCGATGCTTTCAGATAGCGGAACAGCATGTCGAAGGTGACGGCGGGACGCGCATGCCCCAGATGCGGATCGCCGTAGACCGTGGGACCGCACACGTACATCCCCACGTGCTCGGGATTTATAGGTTCGAACGCCTCCTTGCGGCGGGTAAGCGTATTATATAATACCAGTTTCGATTCCATAACCGTGAAATTTTTACAAAAATAACCATTTTTCCGCAAACACGGTCTATCCGACTTCGAAATTTGCTAACCCGCGATTTGCGGCGCGGGCGGAATCGCGGTCGAAAAGGGCCGCGCCGAAGAATAAATTTCGATATTAGGCGTTTATTCATTACTTTTGAATTACTTTCATGAGACGGGATCGGAATGCGGAATGACTGGTGGCAGTTCGTCAGAACTGCGCGGGCCGCAGCCTCCCGACAGCGGAGGCCCGCGGTCGTTCGCGAATGCTCGCACCGCGTTCCCCGCAGGCTGCGCCCCGATGATAAACGCCAAGTCGCGTACCGCCCCGCATGGCTCCTAAGAGCCGCAAAACATATTGTGGGTCGGAATCGGATGATTCCGAATGAAAAATTTGTACCTTTGCGAATATTTACAATGTAACGTTTATGAATTTCAAACGCTGGAACAGAATCACGGGCTGGGCGGTATTCGCCGTGGCGGCCTTGACATATCTGCTGACGATGGAGCCTTCGTCGAGTCTTTGGGACTGCGCCGAGTTCATCGCCACGTCGTACAAACTCGAAGTGGGGCATCCGCCCGGTGCGCCGCTGTTCATGCTCATGGCCCGCATAGCCACCATGTTCGCGCCCTCGACCCACTACGTGCCCCACATGGTCAACGCCATGAACTGTCTGGCAAGCGCGTTCTGCATACTGTTCCTGTTCTGGACCATCACGCACATAGCGCGCCGCATATTCTCGGCCGCGGGCCGTTCGATGAGCGTCGCCGATTCCGTCACCGTGCTGGGTGCGGGAGCCGTCGGAGCCTTGGCCTACACGTTCACCGACACCTTCTGGTTCTCGGCCGTGGAGGGCGAGGTGTATGCCCTTTCGTCGATGTTCACCGCCCTGGTGGTGTGGCTCATGCTGAAGTGGGAGGAACAGGCCGACCAGCCGCATTCGACGCGCTGGATAGTGCTCATAGCCTACCTTATGGGTCTGTCGATCGGCGTGCACATACTCAACCTGCTCACCATCCCCGCGCTGGTGTTCATCTACTATTTCCGCAAGTACGACCGCATAACCCTCAAGGGTGTGGCGCTGGCTACGCTCATAGCGCTCGCCATACTCGGATTCATAAACGGCATAATCATCCCCTACACGGTCTACGTGGGCGCTATGGCCGACGTCTTTTTCGTGAACACCCTGGGGCTGCCCGTCAACGTGGGCATAACCGTATTCGCGCTGGCATTGTTCGCGGCGCTCTTCTACGGCATCTTCCGCACCCACCGCGCGGGGCACAGGATATGGAACCTGCTGCTGCTCTGCACCACGATGATCCTCATAGGATTCTCGTCGTACGCTACGGTGACCATACGCGCCGTGGCCAATCCGCCGATGAACAGCAACAATCCCGACAACCCGCACGCGCTGCTGTCGGTGCTCAACCGCGACCAGTACGGCAATCGTCCGCTGCTGTACGGTCCCTACTATTCGTCGCCCGTCGACTCCACCGAAGAGAGTACCTCTTACTATTTCAATAAGGACACGGGCCGCTACGAACGCGTCACCACCCTCTCGGGGTATGTCTATCCGTCGCAGTTCATGCACTTCTTCCCGCGTCTGTGGAACGCCCACAAGGGCGAGGCCGAGTACAAGCCGTGGGCCGCATACCGCACCAAGACCGACGTCGTGCGCGACGAGAACGGCGAGGTGATGCGCGACGAGCAGGGACGCGCCCTGACGGGTGAGGTGTTAGACTTCGGCCGCACTGTCTACGACGAGGCCACGGGCGAGAACTTCATCGAGCCGACCTTCGCCGAAAACCTCTACTTCTTCTTCACCTACCAGCTCAACTACATGTACTGGCGTTATTTCCTCTGGAATTTCGTGGGACGTCAGGACGACATACAGGCATCGAAGGAGACCATCGTGCACGGTAACTGGCTCTCGGGCATCAAGGCGCTCGACGAACTCTACGTGGGTCCGCAGACCGATCTGCCCGACGAGATGAAGGACAACCCCGCGCGCAACACCTATTTCTTCCTGCCGTTCCTGCTGGGAATCATAGGCCTGATCTACCAGCTCAACCGCGACCAGCGCAATTTCACGGTGGTGATGTGGCTCTTCATCATGATGGGCATAGCGCTGGTGGTATACTTCAACACGTGCCCCTCGGAGCCGCGCGAACGCGACTACGTGTATGCGGGATCGTTCTACGCCTTCTGCATCTGGATCGGTCTGGGCGTGCTCGCCGTGCGTGATTTGCTTGCCGCCGTGACGCGTCGCGACAACACGGCCGTGGCTGCCGCCGCCACCGCGGTGTGCCTCACGGTTCCCGCCGTGCTCGCCGCGCAGAACTGGGATGACCACGACCGCTCGGGACGCACCATGGCGCGCGACATAGGCTGGAACTATCTGCAATCGGTGCCCGAGAACGGCATAGTGATAAACTACGGCGACAACGACACCTTCCCCCTCTGGTTCAATCAGGAGGTCGACGGCGTGCGCACCGATGTGAGGATCATGAACTCCAGCTACCTGGGCGGCGAATGGTACATCGACGAGATGAAGACCCGCGCCAACGAATCGGCCCCCGTGCCCTTCTCGCTGCCGCGCAGCAAATATGCCTTCGTGAACGACTATCTGCCTGTCCGCGAGCGCGTGGACCGCGTGGTGGAGATCGGCGAGCTGATGGATTTCATAGCCTCGGAGGACGAGAAGACCAAACTCGCCCTGACCGACGGCACGCTGCTCGATTACATCCCCGCGCGGCGCATAGCCATCCCCGTCGACAAGGACAACGCCGTGGCCTCGGGCATAGTGCGGGAGGAGGACCGCGACCTGATGGTCGACACGGTGTACATCAACATCGCGCCGAAGAAGCGTTCGATCGACAAGAGCGAAATGATGCTGCTCGATCTGCTGGCCAATTTCGACTGGAAGCGTCCCATATCGTTCACGCAGGTCTACATATTGCAGGATTTCGGCCTGCTCGACTACTTGCAGTTCGACGGCTACTCTTACCGTCTGGTACCCATCCTGACGCCCTACCGCTCGGCATGGGAAATAGGACGCATGGATACCGACACGACATATCCTCTGCTCATGGAGAAGTTCCGCTACGGCAATCTGGCCGACCCGAAGGTGAATGCCGACTACTTCATACAGTACAATCTCGGCGCGTCGAGGGCCCGCGAGGCGTTCGCGCGACTGGCGAAGCAGCTCATCCGCGAGGGCAAGGACGACAAGGCGCTGGCTGCGCTCGACCGCGGTCTGGAGGTGTTCCCCTCGCCCAAGATCCGCTACACCGACGCCAACACGTACCCCTTCATCGAGAGCTACTACGCTCTGAAGGAGTACGAGAAGGGCGACGCGCTGCTGAAGGCATACGCCGACACCATAATCCAGTACATAGAGTACTACCTCCAGTTCGACGGTGTGCAGGCCAAGATCGTGGGCGATCTCATAACCGAGAGGATGGACAGTCTGTCGGAGTTGTACTATCTGGCGGCATACGCTCAGAGGGACGATCTGGTGCGTTTCTTCAACGACTACTATCGCACCTTCGGCTATACCAACGACGAACTGATACAGCCCGGCACCGACGCTTCGGAGATAATAGACTCGCCGAAAGAGGATATGGACTGACGCCCGCAATGCGGAATAACGGCGGGGCGGACCTTCGGGTCTGTCCCGTTTTTTTTGGAGGGGCCGACGGGCGGAGTGTGCGGCATTTGTCTTCGGCGGCTCGGGGAGGGCTGTTTGCCGACGGCGGCAGGAATGCTTTAGCGGTCCGCCGCGAGGGGCGGCGGCGAACTGCGCGGTTCTGAAGAACCGTAGTACATTAACTCGTCATGCCACCGAGCCTTCAGGTGAGGATTGGCATCGCTAACGGAAAACCTCGGTAGAGATTCCAATCATTTTTCTTTCTGCAAAAGAAAAATGTGGAATGACGTGATTCTTTTTGCAGTTCGTCAGAACTGCGCGGGCCGCAGCCTCCGCGCGCGGAGGCCCGAGGCGGCATTCGCCTCGTTGCGTTCTCCGCAGGCTGCTGCCCGAACATAAGATAACGTCATGCCGCCGAGCCGCAGCTTCGTCTGCGGCCCGAGCGACTCTGAAGAGTCCCTCCCCGCGAGCCGCGATAATTTCGGCTTTTTGATTTTCCCGCAGTTGCATTTCTTGCCGCGATTGTATATATTTGCAAAACAACATATAACAAAACGACCCGCATGAAACGACTGTTTATTATCATCGCTCTTTCCGCGCTCGTCGGATGCGCGAACGCCGACAAGGCGAACGACCCGCTGCCCTTGAAGGAGCTTATAACCAAATCGAAAACCGAGCTTACATCGGAACAATGGAACGTGAAGAAGACGCTGTTCAGAGTCCTGGCGGAGAATATCGCATTCGAAAACGGCGAATTCGTACTCGATCTTACGAAAAAAGAGTTTACGGAGAACGGCCTGCCTGCGTCGTACTATAAGGAGGCTAAAAACAGTCTGAAAGATATGAATCGTTTCATAAAGGATATGAAACGCAAGAATCCCGCCGCGGAATTCGACGGCGAGCGTTTGTGGCGGGAGGCCGTTAAAAACACTCTCGGCGCCGTTCCCGAATATGCCGAATAGAAACCAACATTTCGCAATATGAAGAAACTTATCGTAATAGACGCCTGCATGCGCCCCGAATCGCGCACCAAAAGGATACTGACTCCCGTTCTGGAGAGTCTCGGAAAGAGATACGAGGTCGAGATCTTCCCGCTCAACGACAAGGGCTACCCCGCGGTGGGCGAAAAGATGCTCGGCGAGCGCGCCGACGGCTATGTCCCCGAAGAGTTCGTCCGCATGGCCCGCGCCGTGGCCGAGGCCGACAGAATAGTGATAGCCGCGCCGTTCTGGGACATGAGCTTCCCGAGCGCGCTGAAGGTCTTTTTCGAGAACATATCGCTGTTCAACATCACTTTCGCCGACAACGGCAGCCGCTGCGTGGGGCTGTGCAAGGCCGAAAAGGTGATGTACATAACCACCCGCGGAATGGATATCTCCACGGGCGATCCGCTGGAGCAGGCCACGCCCTACATCAAGGCCCTGTCGTGGCTGTGGGGCTGGGGCGAGTTGCAGGTGGTGAGCGCGCAGAATCTCGATTACAGCACACCCGAGCAGATCGATGCCAGGATCGACGCGGCCGTGGCCGAAGGGTTGAGGCTCTGTGAAACATTTTAACGACTTACCGCGATGATGAAGGTTCGGACCATTTTTGTGCTGCTCCTTGCGGGCATTGCGACGGCGAATGTCGGTGCCGCCGAGCGGGGCGGACCGCTCCGCGTATCTGCCGACGGCCACTTTCTGCAATATGCCGACGGGCGGCCTTTCTTCTGGCTGGGCGACACGGCGTGGGAGCTGTTCCACCGTCTCGACCGCGACGAGGCCGACCTCTACATCGCCGACCGCGCCGCGAAGGGGTACACCGTGATTCAGGCCGTGGCGCTGGCCGAGATGGACGGCCTCGGTACGCCGAATGCCTACGGCCATCTGCCGCTGGTCGACCGCGACCCCTTGCGCCCCGCGACGCGCGACGGCGAGGCTAACGACTACTGGGACCATGTGGATTACATCGTCGGCAAGATCGGCGAGGCGGGCATGTATGTCGGCCTGCTGCCTACGTGGGGCAGCAATTGGAGCGACGGCAATCCCATATTCGACGAGCGTAACGCCGAGAAGTACGGCCGCTTCATAGCCGAACGATATCGCGATTGCAACGTAATATGGATTCTGGGCGGCGACCGCAATCCCGACGATGCCCGCAAGCAGGCCGTCGTACGCGCCATGGCGCGCGGGATCCGCAGCGTCGATCGCGACAATCTCATTACATTTCACCCCGCGGGGTGGCGCGGTTCGGCGGAGTGGTTCCACGACGAGGGGTGGCTATCGTTCAACGCCCGTCAGAACGGGCACACCCCGCGTTACCAATCTTATCACAATACGCTGGCCGACTACCGTCGCACGCCAGCGAAGCCCGTGGTGGACATCGAACCGCTCTACGAGGATCATCCGCTGGAGTTCCGACCCGACGACGAGGGGCACTCCACCGCCGCCGACGTGCGCCGCGCACTCTACTGGGACGTGCTCGACGGTGCGTGCGGCGTGACCTACGGCCACCACTCGGTGTGGCAGATGTACGATCCCGACAAGGGGCGCGAGCCCGTGAACCGTCCGCTCATGCCGTGGCGCGAGGCGCTCGACCGACCCGCCGCCGTTCAGGCGGGCTATCTGCGGCGTCTTGTGGAGTCGCGGCCCTATTTCACCCGCATTCCCGCGCCCGACTTTATCGTCCCCGCCGAGGTGGCGAGCGCGGTCCCGGGCGGCAACGGCCGCTACCGCATGACGGCCACGATGGACGCGGAGGGCAGCTACGCTATGGTATACGTCCCCTGCGGGCGCGCCTTCTCGGTCCGTGCCGATATGCTGAAGGCGAAGAAGATAGTCGCGTGGTGGTTCTGCCCGCGCACGGGCAGGGCGAAGCGGGCGGGTGTTTTCGACAACGACGGCCGTCCCCTGACTTTCGTGCCGCCTGCCGTAGGCGAGGCCGACGATGCGGTTCTGGTTCTCGACGATGCCGCGCGGAGATATCCCGTCCCGGGAGGGAAGGCGTACGTTGGCAATCGGAAATAAGCGATGGGCTTCGAGTCGCAGCCTGCGGAGCGAGCGGTTGCGAGCCTCCGCGGGGCAGAGGCTACGGCTCGCACGGCTCTGACGAGCCGCAAAAATAGTCGATTTATCGATATCGCCGTGCGATATCGGCAGTTCGCCGCCGCCCCACGCGGCGGACTGCTGCTCGGCGAAGCCTCGCGCACTCGCGCCGCCGACGGCGAGCCGACACATGACCCGCCTCCTGCGATCATACCGAAAAACGGGCCGCCCGTATGGGGCGACCCGTCGTTATTGTACCGAAAACAGTAACCTGCGATTAGCGGATACGCTCGTAGTACTCGCGGGTGCGGGTATCGACGCGGATCTTGTCGCCCGTGTTGATGAACAGGGGGACCTTGATCGTGGCGCCCGTATTCACCGTGGCGGGCTTGAGCGAATTGGTAGAGGCGGTGTCGCCCTTGATGCCCGGCTCGGTGTAGGTGACCTCCATGTCTACGATGGGGGGAAGCTCGGCCGAAAGAACGACCTCCTTGTCGGTGTGGAACATAACCTCCACGATCTGGCCGTCGGCCATGAGGTCGTAGTTATTGATAAGCTCCTTTTCGATGTTGATCTCCTCGAAAGTCTCGGTGTGCATGAAGTGCGCGCCCAGATCGTCCTCGTAGGTGAACTGGTAGGGGCGGCGCTCGACGCGTACCTGCTCGATTTTCTGGCTCACCGACGAGAAGGTGTTTTCGAGTACGCGGCCGTTTTCGAGGTTCTTGAGCTTCGAGCGTACGAATGCGGGGCCTTTGCCGGGTTTGCAGTGCTGGAAATCGACCACAAGGAAAGTCTTGCCGTCCATCTCGATGCACATGCCGATCTTGATATCAGCAGCTGTGATTGTCATAAAAATTATGTTTTTTCGTTAAAATTCGTAAGTGGCGCAAATATACGAAAAAATCCGTAAACGCATGCGTCATGCCGTTTTTATTTGTCGGCTCGCCCCTCAAATTCATAATGTTGCCTCTCCACACCGAGGTGCTCGACGGCGCGGTCCGCCACGGTCGACACCAGATCCTCGATCGTTTTCGGGTGCGAATAGAACGACGGCGAGGCGGGCAGGATCACGGCCCCCGCCTCGGTCAGGGCGGTCATGTTGCGCAGGTGGATGAGCGAGTAGGGCGCCTCGCGCACCACGCACACCAGCCTGCGGCGCTCCTTGAGCATCACATCGGCGGCGCGCTCGACGAGCGACTGCGACACGCCCGCGGCTATGCGGCCCACGCTGCCCATCGAGGCGGGGACTATTATCATGGCGTCGTAGCGCGCCGAACCGCTCGCCGCGGGCGAGAACATGTCGTCGTTGTCGCAGCGCACTATCTTGGGCGATCGGGGCAACTCCACGCCCTCGTATTCCGCCACTTCGGCGGCACGGTCGCTCACGATGAGTGCGATGCGCTCCACCTGCGGCGCCTCGCAAAGTATCTCCAGGCATCGGCGGGCATACACGGCTCCGCTCGCGCCCGTTACGGCTGCTATGATTTTCATGGTGCGTTATTGATTATCGACATTGCAAAGCAATGTCGGCAGTTCGCCGCCACCCCGCGCGGCGGACTGCTGTCGCAATCCTCCGCTGTCGGCGAACAGCTTGGTTTACAACTCTATTATCTTGCACTTCAGCCCCAGCTCCTTGATGCGCTCCAGCACCCGCGGCAGGGCGTAGCTCATGTTGCGGAACGACTTCACGCTGTCGTGGAAGGCTATTATGCTCCCGGGGGCGATGTATTTGGCCACGCCGCGGTAGCACTCCGAAGGGGTGACGGTCGAGGCGTAGTCGCGTGAGAGGATGTTCCACATGATTATCTTGTAGCGCTGTCCCACGGCGCGCATCTGCGACGGCGTCACGCGGGCGTAGGGCGGGCGGAACAGATCGGTGTGGAGTATGTCGTCGGCGAAATCGACGTCCTCTATATATTTTTCGAGCGGCATTCCCCAGCCTTTCTGGTGCGAATAGGTGTGGTTGCCTATCTTGTGCCCCTCGTCGAGTATGCGCCGATAGAGATCGGGGTAGAGTTCGGCGTTCTTCCCAAGCACGAAGAAGGTGGCTTTGGCGTCGTAGCGTTTCAGCGTGGCGAGTATCCACTCGGTGATTCCCGGGGTGGGGCCGTCGTCGAAGGTGAGGAATACGCCGTTCCGATCGTCGATCTCCCAGATCATGTCGGGGAACAGCCGTTTTATGAATTTATAGGGTTTGATTTTCATTGTCGGTCGCTTTTCCGTTTTCCGTCTCGGCGGTCGCGGGCAAAAATAGTGTTTTTTTACTTAACCGCGGGTATATATTTTGCACAATGTGAATTTTGTACTATATTTACCACGATATCAAAAAAACAGGCGACATGGTTAAAAAGATTGTTTTCAATGCGGTCGTGGCGGCGGCCGTGGTGCTCATGGCGGCGGGCTGCAAGGCTTTCCGCGCGGGATCGGAATACACGGCCACGGGCAATCCCTACGAAGTGATAGTCGTGTGCGCGCAGCCGCAGTGGCAGAGCGAACTGGGTGACACGTTGCAGGCCGTGCTGAAACAGCCCGTGGCGGAGCTGCCCAAATACGAACCCATGTTCAACGTGATGCGCATCCTGCCCAACAACTTCAAGAGTCTGGTGGAGCGTCACCGCAATATAGTGAACGTGTTGGTGCGCGACGACATAAAGGAACCCTCGATCTCGGTGCAGTACGACGTCACGGCCAAGCCGCAGGTGTTCGTCACCATAAAGGGTCCCGACAATGCCTCGACGGCCGACTACGTGGCCCGCAATCAGGACAACCTGCTCTATGTGCTGGAGAAGGCCGAGCGCGACCGCGCCGTGGCCTATGCCGAAAAGTACTATTCGCCGCAGCTGGAGGAACTGATCCGCACGACCTTCGGCGTTGAGATGTACGTTCCCGACAACTTCAAGCTGCGCACCAAGAGCGACGACATGGTGTGGATCTCGCAGGAGTTCCCCACCGCGAGCCAGGGCTTCTTTATTTATAAGTATCCCTATACGGGTCCCGACGCGCTCAAGGCCGACGCTCTGGTGAAGGCGCGCAACGCCTTCGCGTCGCGCATACCGGGTCCCGTCGACGGATCGTACATGATTACGGTGGACAAGATCGCCGACGAGAGCGGCGAGAACTACATCCCCTTCACCTCCGAGTACCGCACCATGCGTATCGGCGACCGTCCGTGGGTCGAGATGTACGGTCTGTGGGATGTGGAGCATTACTTCATGGGCGGCCCGTACGTGAGCTACACGACGGTGAACAGGCAGAGCGGCGAGGTGATTACCGTCGACTGCTACATCTACTCGCCCAAGGTGGACAAACGCAACATGCTGCGCGAATTGCAGCACATGATCTACCTGATCGACTTCCCCGAGACCGACATGTTGCAGGACGGGGCGTCGGAGAGCCTTTGATCCGCTTTCGCAAGTCTGACAAATAACAAGCCGCCGCACGTCGATGTGCGGCGGCTGTCGTTTCGCTACTCCTTGAAACCTTGCGCGCGCAGCTTTATGTCGCTGCCGTCGGGCGTCACGAGATAGGCACCCGTCGATTCGCGGGTGATGTGGCCCACCACGTCGACGAGTCCCAGACGCATGATCTGCTCCTGCATGGCCAGCGGCACGGTGAACATCAGTTCGTAATCCTCGCCGCCGTTGAGCGCCGCCACCACGGGATCGGCGTGCATCTCCTCGGCCAGCGCCGTGGTTTGTTTGGCTATTGGGATGCGGTCGAGGTATATGCGCGCGCCGCACTTCGAGGCTTTGCATATCTGCAACACCTCGCTGGCCAGACCGTCCGAAATGTCGATCATCGACGTGGGCACGATCTTCTCCTCGGCCAGCGCCTCGATTATGTCCTTGCGCGCCCGCGGCTTCAGGTAGCGCTGCAACAGATATTCGTGACCCGCGAATTGCGGCTCGGGATTGCTGACGTCGGCCAGCACCCGCTTCTCGCGTTCGAGCAGTTGCAGACCCATGTAGGCCGCACCGAGGTTGCCCGTGATGCAGATGAGGTCGTTGAACTGCGCGCCGCTACGGTAGGTCAGCGCCTTGCGGCGCGCACGGCCTATGGCCGTGATGCCTATGGTCAGGCCCGTCATCGACGCGCGCGTGTCGCCGCCCGCCAGATCCACTCCCAGCTCCTTGCAGGCGAATTCGATGCCTTCGTAGAGGTCCTTCAGCGCCTCGACCGACATTTTCGACGATACGCCGAGCGATATCATTATCTGCTCGGGCATGGCGTTCATGGCCAGAATGTCGCTCACGCCCGCCGTTACGGCCTTGTAACCCAGGTGCTTGAGCGGGAAGTAGGTGAGGTCGAAATCCACGCCCTCCAGCAGCGCGTCGGTCGATACGACCACTGCGTCGTCGCGTCCCGCCGCGATTACCGCGGCATCGTCGCCCACGCCTTTCAGGGTCGATTTGTTGTCGGCCGCGGCGTTGCGCGTCAGTTCGTCTATGAGTCCGAACTCCCCGAGTTCGGCTATTTCGGTTCTCTTTCTGTCGTTCATCGTCGTTGTCTTTTCCCGCAAAGATACTCTTTTCGTGCCGACCGAGCAAAAGTTTGACGGCGCAAATAGGCGGTTTTGCATGCTTCGCGGCGGCATGTCGAGGATTAATTTTGCGATATAGTAGTCCGCGACGATGTTTTTTTCACAAGTTTTTGTAATTTTGGCAGCGTAAAAAGTCTAAAACATAACGCGATTGCATACTTTCAAGTGCCGCTTTTCGGAGCGTAGCGACCGAAGTCCCCTCCCAAGGAGGGGATTTAGGGGAGGGTCAAATCTGCAAACGCGGCCACGGGCCGCGGGCGGACGATAAGTCGGATTTGATTTTGCGCCGTCGGAACTTGGGGACATTGAAATGTGTAATTGCCTAACAACTAAATTTATGCTGAATATAATATTGTTCGGAGCGCCGGGATGCGGCAAAGGCACGCAGGCGGCGCGTATCAAGGAGAAGTACAACATCAACCACATCTCGACGGGCGAGGTGATCCGCGGCGAGATAGCGCGCGGCACCGAGCTGGGCAAGAGCATGCAGAGCTACATCGAATCGGGCCGTCTGGCTCCCGACTCGATCGTGATCGGCATGATCCGCAACTACCTGAAGGAGCACCGCGACGCTGCGGGCAACATCTTCGACGGATTCCCGCGCACCACGGCGCAGGCCGAGGAGTTCGACCGCATCCTGGCCGAGGACGGCGAGAGCGTGAACGTGATGGTATACATGGACGTCCCCGAGGAAGAGCTTGTGAAGCGCATACTTCTGCGCGGCAAGGATTCGGGCCGTGCCGACGACGCATCGGAGGATGTGATCCGCAACCGTATCTCGGTCTATCGCGAGCAGACCGCTGTGGTGGCCGACCACTACGACAAGCAGGGCAAGTACGCCGCCATCGACGGTGTGGGCAGCATGGACGAGGTGTTCGACCGCATCTGCGGGGTCATCGACGCCAACCGTTAACGGGGGGAGCCGATCTGCATGCGTGCGGAGGGCCGATATGGCATATTTATATTACTTTTTTCGCCGCAGTTATTGCAGATTACTTTTTTTTGGTTACCTTTGCGTCGCTAAAGCGCCTTGTAAGTCAGGTGCAATAGCGGTAAGGCCCATTCGTCTATCGGTTAGGACGCAAGATTTTCATTCTTGAAAGAGCAGT
>CAUHCL010000045.1 GCA_959604655.1 uncultured Alistipes sp.
CTTCGGCGGCTGCGGGGGTCGCGCTTTGCGCGAGCCGCCGAAGATAACGCCGCGCTGCGCGGCGAAGTTGCTGCGGCCCGCGCGACTCTGATGAGGCGCAATCTTCCATAATTGCTTTATCCGTTACCTTTTGTGCGGACAAAAGGTAACCCAAAAACCGCCGCGGTGAAACGATTTCGGGATCGGCCTTGCGACTTCGCAGAATCGGATGCTTCGCATTTTTGAGGATCAAAAAGTCTCCGATTCTTTACGCTCCGTCGCCGCGGCCGCCCTTTTCCCGAAATCGCTTCTGCCGCGGGATGGGCTGACGCGCGTTAATATTGCAGTCCGCAGGACTGCGCGGGCCGCAGCCTCGCCTCTGCGGAGGCCCGCTATTCGCATTTGCTCATCCACGCGGCCTCCGCAGGCTGCGACCCGAAACACAAAACGCATTCCGACCGCCGTCGGCGAACAATAACCCACCCAAACATCCGTCAGCGATGCCGATCCTCGCGGTTCGGCTCGGCGGCATGAGGCAGTCCGATTTCGAGCGGCCGGCACATTATTTATCGCATCCATGCCTTTATTTCACAAATTATCGGTACTTTTGCGATAAACCGACCGAAAAAAATGAAAAAGCTATTCATCATCGCGGCGACGGCGATATCATCGGCCGCAGCCGCACAACAGCAGCACGACGCGGAGCCGTTCAACGGGCTTCTGCTCGACAACGACATGAAGGGCATCAAGGCCCGCATAGAGGTCGTCGGCAAGAAGATATACTCCGTATCCAATTCGCAGGGCAAGTTCGGATTCTCGTCGATAGACGAATGCGACACGCTGTGCATAAAGTTCGGCAAGCGCGAGTTCATGGTTCCCGTCGAGGGGCGGCGCAGCATCAGAATAGTGATAGCCAAAGACGCCGTGCGCCCGCAACTCTCGGCCGAGCAGGACGAACAACTGATATCGCTGGGCGAGGCGTATGTCAAGAACCGCGAAACGGCCTCGTCGCCCAACGTCGTCCTCGGCGACCGACTCCGCCGATACGGATACACAACGCTCGGACCCGCACTCAATTCGATGGTGGCAGGCGTGCGATACAGCTACGAGGACGGCAAGATCTACATGCGCGGGCAGTCGCTCAAACTGCCCACGGCGGCACTCATACTCTGCGACGGGCAGGAGGTGTCGTCGATAGACGATATCGACATACAGAACGTCGACCGCGTGGAGGTGCAGAACGCCCCCAACGCATTCGGCTCGCGCGGAGCCAACGGCGTGGTACTCGTATACATGCGCCATAAACCGACAATCAACAAACGATGAAAACGGCAATCTTCCCCGGGTCGTTCGACCCGTTCACCCGCGGCCACGAGGCGGTGGTAAAGGAGGCTCTGGACCTTTTCGACAAGGTGGTGATAGCCATAGGCGACAACTGCCGCAAACGGTCGCTGCTCACGCTCGACGACCGCAAGCGGCTCATCGGCGACCTCTATGCCGCCAACGACAGAGTGGAGTGCGTGGCCTACGACACCTTAACGGGCGAGCTGGCCCGCAGCACGGGAGCCGTAGCCATAGTGCGCGGCGTGCGCAATACGGTCGACTTCGAATACGAACGCACGATGGCGCAGATCAACCGCCGCATTTTCCCCGACATAACCACCGTCGTGCTCTTCACGCCGCCCGAGCTTACGGACATAGCCTCGTCGACGGTACGCGAGCTGCTCGCGTTCGGCCGCGACGTGAGCGACATGATGCCCGAGGGAATCCGCCTCGAAGAGTATCTGCCCGACCGTCGGTAGCGGCGGCTTCGGCACGGGGCCGACGCCGCAAAACCTCTTTTTCGCGAGCGATAACGCCGCGCAGGCTTGTATTGTCGATTTATATCGCTATATTTGTCGTCGTTAATTAACGTATCGAAACAGATTCTATGGAATTTACGGCAGAAATGATAGCCGCTCTTCTCGGCGGCACGGTCGATGGCGACAAAACGGCTGCGGTGCACACCGTATCGTCTATCGAGGGCGGCAAGCGCGGATCGCTCAGCTATCTCACCAATCCCAAATACGAACAGTTCGTCTACACCACTGAGGCTTCGATAGTGCTGGTCGGCGAGGCGTTCCGCCCCGCGCAACCCGTGGCGGCCACTCTGGTAAGGGTTCCCGACGTCGGTGCGGCGATAGTGAAGCTGCTGGAGATGTACAACGCCGCCAAGCCGCAGAAAAAGGGCATCAGCAAGATGTGCTCCATATCGGACAAGGCCACCGTCGGCAAGGATTGCTACGTGGGCGACTTCGCGGTGATCGAGGCGGGAGCCGAAATAGGCGACGGCGCCAAGATATATCCGCAGGCATACATAGGCGACGGCGTGAAGATCGGCGCAGGCACCGTGATATATGCGGGCGTGAAGATCTACGAGGGGTGCCGTATCGGCGCACGCTGCATCATCCATGCGGGGGCAGTGATAGGAGCCGACGGCTTCGGATTCATGCCCAAGCCCGACGGTTCGTTCGACAAGATCCCCCAGTTGGGTAACGTGGTGATCGAGGACGACGTGGAGATAGGCGCCAACACCTGCATCGACCGCGCCAAGACCGATTCGACCGTAATACGCCGCGGCGTGAAGCTCGACAACCTCATTCAGGTGGGCCATAACGTCGAGATAGGCGAAAACACCGTGTCGTCGGCGCAGATGGGCATAGCGGGCACCTCGAAGATCGGCCGCAACTGCTTCCTGGCGGGGCAGGTGGGCATAGCCGACCATGTGACGATAGGCGACCGCGTGAAGATAGGTTCGAAGACGGGGCTGGACAAGGACGTGCCCGACGGAGAGATCCGTTTCGGCTACCCCGCCCTGCCGGGCATGCAGTACCACCGTTCGTTCGCCGTGTTCAAGAATCTGCCCGACCTGGCAAAACGCGTGGCGGAACTGGAGAAAGCGGCGAAAAAGGAATGATTTTGGATAGCGACAGAACAGACAGAACATAAAAACATAACGAAATGAAAAGAATTTTTGCAATCATCGCATCGGCCGCCATGCTGGGCAGCTGCTCGAACGGCACGAAGTACACCATCAAGGGCACCGACGAATCGTTCGAAAACGGCAAGTACGCATACCTGTACCTCGACGGTAAAACCGACTCGGTGCTTATCGCCGACAACTCGTTCGAGATAAAGGGCGCGGGCGAGCTCGAATTGCCCGCGTCGGCAACGCTCGTCATAAGCGAACCGGGTGCCCGACGTCCCGACGTAGCGGTTCCTTTGTTCGTCGAGGCAGGTACCATCGAGATCAAGAAACTCGACCCCGAACAGCCTGCAATGAGCGCCACGGGAACGCCCCTGAACGACAAGCAGGCGGCATTCAACAGCAAGAGCCTTCAGATCAACAACGATTTCCGCGCTGCGTACGAGGCCAAGGACGAGGCCAAGATGGAGCAGATCGAGAACGACTGGAAGAACACGATAAAGCAGACCATCGCCGACAACAGCGACAACCTCTTCGGTGTCAGGATGCTCCTGAATAACCAGTACTCGATGGAGCCGCAGGAGCTGCTGGACATGATAGCGTCGTTCTCTGCCGAGCAGCAGGAGTCTCTGGCCGACACGAAGAAAGCTGCCGAGACCGCACTCAAGGTAACACCCGGCAACCCCTACGTGGAGATCGTCGACAAGGATGCCGACGGCAAGGAGATCTCGCTCAAGAGCGTGGTGGAGAACAAGGCCAACAAATATGTGCTCATCGACTTCTGGGCATCGTGGTGCGGCCCCTGCATGGGCGAGGTTCCGTTCCTGGTGGAGACCTACGACAAGTATCACAAGAAGGGATTCGAGATCTACGGAGTGTCGTTCGACGGCGACCGCGACTCTTGGCTGAAGGCCGTGGAGGGCAAGAAGATGAACTGGATCCAGGTAAGTTCGCTCGCCTCGTGGAACAATCAGGCGCGCAACGACTACGCCGTAAACAGCATCCCCGCCAACTTCCTCGTGGATTGCGCCACGGGCAAGATCATAGCCAAGGGCCTGCGCGGCGAGGAGTTGCAGAAAAAGATCGCCGAGCTGCTCGACTAAACCGCACGGCAGACTGAATTTACAAAGCGGCCGCCCCTGCATTCGGGGCGGCCGCTTTTTACGTCGATGCGCTGCGCGATTATTCTTCGGAGCAGCAGATATTCGGGCGGCAGGCTGCTGAGAAACGGAGTCGGCAACAGAGTCAATATATTATGCCCGACCTGCTCTTTATTGCCGATCGGCCGAAGGCGGCACCGCGTCGCTCGCACTGCCCCACTCCTTGTTGGGCATATTGCCCATCACCAATACCAGCTTTCCGCCATCCTTTATGTCATCGTGGCTGAACCAGGGCTTGTTCCACGTCCGACCATTCAACGTAGCCGACTGTATGTATTTGTTTTCATCCGATGCCCCCTGCGCCTCGATCTCGAACACCTTACCGTTGCCCAATTCAATCTTCGCATCCGTAAACAGCGGACTGCCGATGTTGTAGGCAGGGAATCCCGGGGTCACGGGATAGAATCCCAGAGACGAGAATACCACGAACGAAGTCATGCCGCCGCCGTCCTCATCGCCCGGGATGCCCATCAGGTCGTTGCGGAACCATGTCTTCAGCATCTGGCGGATGCGCTTCTGCGTCTTCCACGGCTGTCCTGCGTAGTTATACAAATAAGGGACATGCAAAGAGGGTTCGTTCGCCATCGAGAACTGGCCCACGTTGCCCGTATGATCGGGCAGCTTGGCATAGAACTGGTATTTGCTGCGCCCCAACGGCTCCGTGAACGTGCGGTCGAGATTGGCTACGAACCGTTCGTTGCCACCCATCAGGCTAATGAGATCGGCCACGTTATGGGGAACATCCCAGCGATAGACCCAGCCGTTATTCTCGCCGTAGTATTCGCGGGCACCCATTCCGCCCGAGAAGCTGTAATCGAACGGCTCGATCCATTTGCCGTCCTTGTCCTTAGGATGGAAAAAACCCGTCTCGGCATTGTATACGTTGCGATAGTTGTGCGCGCACTCCAGATAATGCGCAGCTTCCTCCTTCCTGCCCAGCATATCGGCAATGCGCGACAGGCACCACTGGTCATAGGAGGTTCCCAGCGTAACGGCAATCGGCTGACGTTTCTCGAACGAATGCACATTGGGGTCGGTCTCCTTCTCGTCGGGCCGAAGCGCGGGAATGTATCCGTTTTTCTTGTAGAAGTCGTCAAGCCATCCAGCCGCCACGCCCGACCAAGGCGCCAGAGTCTTCTCTTCGATGCCCCTGCGGCAGGCTTCGTACGCCTTTGCCAGATCCAACCGCAGGCCTTTGGCAGCGGCGTCGGCCACTGTGGCCACGGCATGGTTGGAGTTCATGCGGCGTGTATCGCCCGTCACCTCGGGGAAGGTCGGCATCCACATGTTGCCCATCTGCTCGGCCATGCGCAGGTAAGATGCGATGATGTCTTCCTCCTTCTGCCGATTGATGAGCAGGCGCAGGGGGTGGGCAGCGCGGTAAGTGTCCCAGATCCAGTCGTCGGTATAGAAGGGGACGCCTTCATCGTCGTGTACCTTGCCGTCGAATGCACTGAAATAGCGTCCGTCCTCGCTCATGCAGATGGGGCGTTCGAAAGTGCGGTAGAGCGAAGAGTAGAGCACAGTCTTGTCGTCCTCCGTTCCGCCCTGCACCCGAATGGCACTCAAAGCCTCATTCCACACCTGCCGCCCTTTGGCAGCCAGCGCTTCCACATCATAATCCGTCTGTTCGCGGCGCAGATTCTTTTCCGCCTGTTCCTCGCTGATAAAGGAGATGCCGTAGCGCAGGCTTACACTGCGGGTGCCGTCGGCAAAGCGCCACACGGCGCAGGCATTCGCCCCCTCTGCCTGCTGTCGCGTGCAATCTATCGCACCCGCATTCAGAATACCCGTTTCCGTCGGTTTCTCCCGACTCTCGATATAGAGGTAGACGTTAGTATTGTCGCTCAACTTCTGGTATCCGCTGATAAAGCCGTCGCCCGTACGTATGGCACCGTTGCGGGTGTTCACCAGAATGTATGCGGGCTTGCCCTCTTCATATCCGATACGGTAAATGGCCGACTGGTGGGAAAGCGCATAATCCACCGTCATGCGGTTGTCGTCCAGCATCACACTGTATGAATAGGGAGTCAGGCGCTCGTTGTCGTAATTGTATGCCACCACGGGCTTCAGCTCCTTACCCTGAAAGGGAGTGAGGTTGAACGCAGAGCGTTCGCGGTGGTTGGTCACAATCAAGGGCAGTCCGTTCACATGTTCGGAAGTATAGTCCGAGCGCTCGGGATAGACGCGCAGCATGCTGTTAGGCAACTGTACGGTGGGAAATGCAGGCACCAGCAAGTGGCTGATGTTTCCCACGTAAGGATTTACATAATCTATCGGATCCTTCTCTGCAAAGGCCTTATTCGGCCCGCAGTTACAAGCCGCCAACATAGACGCCAAGACTACAAAGACCAAACAATGAGTTATTTTCATAATATATATCTTAATTCATTTATTTACTGACAAAAATACGAAAACCATCTTGTCATTCCAACTAAAAAAAGGTCTAATCGACACACCGAACTCGGCTTTATGTTTCAAACAAATCCCGTTCGGCGCCGCAGCGACCGACATCCCCCCCCCGAGGGAGGATTGCGGGACAAAGTTCTGTTATGGCAACCGTGCAATCTGTGCAGGCACGATTGCTCTCGCTGTCCCAACGCAGTTCAGAAGAAGATCGGATTTACAAATGCGGCCCGCGGGTGGTCGCATGCAGACTTGATTCTACGGACAACACGGAGATAACAATTAAAACAAAAATCCCAAATGACGAATCATTTGGGATTTTTCTGACAGTACCCGGAGCCGGGGTCGAACCGGCACAGGGGTGAACCTACTGGTGTTTGAGACCAGCGCGTCTACCGATTCCGCCATCCGGGCTGCTACTCTCAAAGAGTGCACAAAAGTAGGAATATTTTTTTGTTCTGCAAAAAAACGCGGCAAAAAAACGGGCGGAACCGCTTATTCGCAGGCACAAACGACATCGGGCGCCCCCGCAGAGGCGCCCATCGCATCCGTCATTTAGGCAGAATGGTGAAGCCCCATTCGTAGTTGCCGTCGCTGCGCAGCGTGCACGACGCCTCGGGACGCGAACCCCAGCTGTCGTAGCCGCCCACGCCCGTCTGGCGATAGTCGAGGCACACCTCTATAAAGTCGTTGGCCGCCGTGTCGATATCGTTGATGTGCATCTGTCGGCGTCCGCCCTGCGTGTCGGTGTCGCCCTCGAAGAAACGGCGCCACTGCCAGTCGCGCTTGGTGGCGGTGGCGGGATCGTATTCCTCGACGGCATTGGGCAGGATGTTGAACTCCATCTTGCCGTCGGCCACGAGTTCCAGATTCTTGAAGCGTATCCACTCGGTGTCGGTGTGGTGTCCCGTCTCCTGCGGACGCACGTAGGGATAGTTCTCGGCCGTGGCCGTGGTGGTGTAGAGTCCCTGCAATGTGCCGTTGTTGCGGTCCCAATAGTTTTCCTCGGGTCCGCGACCGTAGTAGCTGAAGCTCTCCATACCGCGCGGCAGACGGAAACGCACTCCCAGTCGGGGCAGCTCGGGCAGCTTGTCGCCCTTGCCTCCCTCAAAGCCGCTCTTCACGGTGAGGTGACCCGCCGAATTGAGGATGTAGTCCACATCGAGCGTCGCGCCGTAAGGCAGGGTGTATACCACCTTCACGGTCGTGCCGTTCGCACCGTCCGACACCGTCGCGCGGGCCTTGAAATCGTTGCTTGCCGTGCGCCATGCCTCGCAGCGCGCGGGGGCGCCGTTGCCGAAGTCGTTGTCGGTGGGCGCGCGCCAGAAGTTGGGGCGCAGACCGAAGCCGTCGGCGAGGATCTCGCGGTTGGCGTATTTGTAAGAGGTTACTATGCCTTTGCGCTTGTCGAATACCAGCGACGCCTTGCCGCCCGTGACCGTTATCGCATCGTCGCTCTCGACCACCTTCATGGCCTTGCTCGGAGCCGAAGCGTAGTCGAAGCGGGCAGCCTTGCTCACCTCGAACGCGTCGTGCGCCACGACGAAGTCGGCGGGGACGAGACGGTCCTCGCGGGTGGTTACGGCCTCTAATTTCAGCACGTACGACTTGTCCGCGCGCATCTTGCGGCCGATGGCTGGCACTGCGATCGCTGCCGATGACTGCGGCGCTACGTCGACGGTCAGATAGCCCGACTGCACGGGCACGCCGTCGGCCATGTAGGTGTAACGTATCTTGTAGTCGCCGAGGTCCTTGAAATAGAATCGGTTCACGACCTTGTATTCGTTCTCGGCCGCACCGCGCTCGAACGCTATGTCGCTATAAGCGTATTTCACCTCGGCCATGGCGGGATGGGGCGTGCGGTCGGGATTGATGATGCCGTTGCATAGGAAATTGGCGTCGCTCGGGGGATTCACTCCGTAATCGCCTCCGTAGGTCCAGTATTTCACGCCCTTCTCATCCTTCTCGGCGAAGCCCTGGTCGATCCAGTCCCATATGAATCCGCCCTGAAGGTTGGGATATTTGTAGATGCTCTGCCATTGCAGCCACAGCGATCCCGTGGAGTTACCCATAGCGTGGGCATACTCCGACGGCACGATGGGACGGTCGGCGCCGCGGCGTCCGATGCTCTCGAACCAGCTCGCGCCCGGGTACTGCGGCACATACATGTCGCTGTTCCACTCCCACTGCGCGCGTTCGTAGCAGATGGGGCGGTTCATGCGGCCCGCGCCGTGCTCCCTGTCGGCTATGAGTTCGTATCCCAGATAGAAGTTGTAACCGTTGCCCGCCTCGTTGCCGAGCGACCATATGGTGACGCAGGGATAGTTCTTGTAGATCTCGTACATGTTGTTTATGCGGTCGAGATGGGGCGCCTTCCATGCGGGATTGTTGGCCAGCGAACCGCCCTTGTTGAGGCTGTATCCCATTCCGTGCGACTCGATGTTGGCCTCGCAGTAGACATATATGCCTATCTCGTCGCACAACTCGTAGAATCGGCGGGGCTGCGGGTAGTGGCTGGTGCGCACGGCGTTGATGTTGTTGCGGCGCATGGTCTCCAGGTCGCGGCGCAGATCTTCCTCCGAAAGGTAGTGGCCCGTGAACTCGTTGTGCTCGTGGACGTTCACGCCCTTGAACTTGACGGGTCGGCCGTTGACCAGAAATACGTCGTAGGGGCGTCCCGATTCGCCCTTCTCGGCGATCTGCGTGATCTCGAAACGGCGGAATCCCACGTTGAACGGAATGTATTCGGTCTCGCCGCCGCTGCGCACGAACATCATGAGGCTGTAAAGATCGGGCCGCTCGGCCGACCACTTCTTCACGTCGGGCACCGTCCCCTCGAACGCGGCCGACTCGCCGCCGCGCACCGCGCGCGAGCCCGACAGAACCGTCTTGCCCGCAGCGTCCCTGAGCTCGTAGCCCACCTCGCATTCGCCGTCGCCCGAGGTCATGATCTTCAGGGCGAACAGACCGTCGCGATAGCGGTCGTCGAGGGTCGACACCACGTCGAAATCGCGGATGGTGGTCTTGGCCTGCGCGCTCAGATAGACGTCGCGCTCGATGCCGCTTATGCGCCAGAAATCCTGACATTCGAGATACGATCCCGTGCTCCAGCGGAATATCTTGAGCGCAAGGCTGTTCTCGCCCTGCTTCACGTAGTCGGTAATGCGGAAGCTCGCCAGATCCTTCGAATCCTCGCTATATCCCACCTCGCGGCCGTTCACATAGACGTAGACGCCCGATTTGGCACCCGCCAGATTGAGGAACACATCCTTGTCGGCCCACTCGGGACCGATGGTGAACTCGCGGCGGTAGACGCCGACGGGATTGGCCTCGGGGAGTGCGGGCGGCTGGGGATTGTGCGTTTGGAACTCGTAGGGGTGGTTGACGTATATGGCGGTTCCGTGGCCCTGAAGCTCCCAGTTGCCCGGGACCTTTATGTCGTCCCACGACCCTGTGTCGGTCGCGGGATCGGTCACCGATGCGGGCACGTCGCCGTAGGCGTCGTAATATTTGAATTTCCACGTGCCGTTCAGAAGGCGGTAGTTGTCCGAAGCCGCGAAATCGCGTTCGGCGGCTTTCTCGGCCGACGTGAAGGTCACGAACTCGGTCCGCGGGTTTTCGCGCCCCACGGCCACCGTGGCCACGTCCTGCCAATATGGAGTTTGGCAAACTCCGCCGAGGCTCGCGGCGAGTGCGGCGGCGAGCAGTGTCAGTCTTTTCATAAGGTCAAAGTTTATTCGGTTTTCGTCTTTCGACAAATATAATCAATATTCCTGTCAATTGCTATTTTTCGGGCGGAAATGCGAGCATCAGCGCGGGGATGCCCGAGGCCGAATAGGAATCGACCGTCTCGTCGGCCGACGGCCGCCGCCAATATTCGCCGCAGCAGATGCCGCGCACGGTGTCGCGGTTGGCCCATCCCGCGGCGATGTTCCTGCGGATGAAAGGCAGATACTGCCGCTGCCCGCAGTCGTAGACGAGCATGGCCATGTATTGGGCGAAGATGGCCGTGTATATCCCCTGCTCGATGCCGTCCTCGAACGGCAGCAGCCCGTGCTCGGCCGACATGGTCCCCACGGTATGGTCGGCGGCCTTCACGGCGTTGTCGAGATAGCGGCGCTCGCCCGTGGCACGGTAGAGCAGCACCGAAGCGCCGATGAACGTGGCCTGATTGTACACATGCGTTTTCCACGCAGGCTCGCCGTCGCCGTGACGGCTGTCGGCTATGCGTCCCGTGGCGGGATCGAACAGATTCCGTTCGCCCCACTCGTATATCTCGCGACCCTTTTTCAGATACTCGTCGCGCGCAGGATACTCCCCTCCCGCCTTGCGGTCGGCGGGAACGTTCTCGTAAAGAAGCAGGGCCGCCACCACGGTCGGGAAATTTATGCAGGCCATCTTGCCGTCGCCCGAGCGGTTGGGCTCGGGATTTCGGATGGGATACCAGCGCCAGAACATGCCGCCGCGCTCGCTGTCGTACGATCCTGTGTCGCCCACCTTCGCCGAGCCGTACCACACGCGACGGAAACTCTCCTCCGAAAGGCGCAGATACTCTTCGTCGCCGAAAAGGCCGTAGGCCCGTGCGAGCGATATGGTCCACCACATTATGTCGTCGTAGATGAACCAGCCCGTGTTCTCGTTGTTGTCGTCGAAATCGAATCCCGCATAGTGGGCCTTCTCGCCCTCGAATATGCGTCGCACCGACTCCGCGTAATGTCGCGCGCGACGTTTCTGTCCGCGCTGCTCGGCCGCCTTGCAGGCGTCCATGGCCATATTCCAGAATATCGGCTGGCACCATATGGCCGCGGCGCCGTTGAAACGGTCGGTCGCGCGGGCAAACGACGTGTCGGTCTTGTAGATCTGTTTGTCGGGATCGAGGAACGCGGCGTCGAAAGCCTCGTACGCCTTCCATACGTCGCGCATGGAGCAGGGGCGCGGTTCTTCACGCTGTCCGTAAGCTGCGGCCGATGCAAACAGCATGGCCGCCAAGAGTGCATTCAAGATTTTCATAGCGGTTTTATTGGCAGTGCAAAGATAACACAAAGGCGTTAACTACGCGATTTCCGCTCCCCATTCGGGCCGATATCCGCCCGTTTCATGGGTAAATATGCGTAATTAACGGCAGAAATGTAATATTCTGTTGATTTTATTTTTTATTTCGAAATATATTTTTGATATTTGCAAAGTGATCGGAAGATAAAAAATCGAGATCATCAAAAGATAATTTAACCACTATAACAGAAAATAGACTTTCGGCCCGTCTTGTTTCCGCCTTGCATAAAAATTCTTGTGCGAGATTCTGACATAAGCGATAACCGACATCAGCATCGACATTTCCCAATCAAATCCCTCAATATTTTTTCAAGGCCGAGCACATCTTTAGCGGCCTTTTTTTGTGCGGTTTGCATTGATAGGCCGCATGCCGAATTGCGAAATGGCGCGAATATTCCGATTAATACATCTTCGGCGGCTGTGGAGGGCCGTCGTTGCAGTCCGCCGCATTGGGGCGGCGGCGAACTGCGCGGTTCAAGGAACCGCAGACGTGGTAACGGGAACGTTTTCGGGTCGCGGCCTGCGGAGACCGCATGCAGGCGAAGCGGGCAATTGCGGGCCTCCGCGGGGCAGAGGCTGCGGCCCGCGCAGTTCTGCGAACTGCAATCTTCGGAGGCGTCGACATCCGTTTACGGCTTTGCGGCATGGCGCATTTTCCCCCACTTCGGCCGTATGCCTATGAAAAATTCGGCGTTCATGCGCGGCATGGGCCGCCCGAGCACCGACAGATACTCTTCGTTGAAAAGGTTGTTGACCGTGGCCTTCAGCGTCAGATCCGCCCACCCGAACGCTATTTCCCGCTCCAACGACACATTGCTCATATAGTACGGCGCAAGATAGCCCGTAAGCGTCGCGTCGTTGCTCGACATGGTGTAACGCCTGCTGTAATAGCACCACATGTACAGCAGACTCCAACGGCCCCATGCGAGACGGCCCGTCACGGTGGCCGAGTACTCGGGTTCGTACGGCAGCTGCTTTCCGACCGAGAGGTCGGCATCGCTCACGGGATCGCCCTCGTTGATCGACGGCGCCCAAAGAAACGTGCCGTTCAGGCCGAGACGCCATCGCGGCGCGAGCGTGACACCGAGATCGGCCTCCAGCTCCACGCCGTAGGCGTGCACCTCCTTTATGTTGACGGGCGACATGAATCCCTTCGCCGTGGCGAGCCACAGTATCCAGTCGTCGATGTACTGTTCGTACCACGACGCCGACCCCGACAGCGTATACGCTCCCTCGCGCCCCACGGCGAACGACAGTCCCGCCTCGTAACTCAATCCGCTCTCGCTCCGCAGGTCGGGATTGCCGCCCGGGAGGAAGTAGAGGTCGTTGAGAGTCGGGAAACGGTAGTTCCTCGACACCGAGGCCTTGGCGAGCAGGTTGCCGCGCTTCGACAGAAGCCAGTCGGCGAAAAAGGCGGGGATGAGAGGCGTCCATTTCGTGCCGAACATCGATTCGCGCAGCACGAGCGACATCCCGAGCCGCTCCGTCGGCCGCCACTTGGCCGACAACGCGCCGTCGAGCTCTATGCGCCCCTTGTCGTAGCCCACGATCTTTCGGTCGCCGTCCTGCGATATTATGTTCTTGTCGGCACTCACCACGAAGTGCTGGTGCGCCGACAACTCGGCCGTGAAGAACCACCTGTCGCCGAGCGAGTACTCGCCCTCCGTCTGCGCGTAGAGGGTGTTGACCCTGCTGCGCGAACGCGTCATGGGCTCCATCGTGCCGTTGCCCTTGTCGCGGCGGTAGTCGTACGCCATACGGGTACGCACATACCCCGCCCTCGCCGCGAGCTTCCAGTCCGACCGCAGATGATCCCACGACAGCACGCCGCGCAGGGTGTGCTCCCTCTGGCGGTTCTCGAAGTCGATCTCGTCGCCGTAATCGGTGGTGAGCAGAGGCAGTTCGCGGTCGGAGTCGACGTACCATGCGCTCACACCGAAGCGGTCGCCGCGCCCCGTGTTGCAATAGGCCTCCTGCAAGATGTGCAGGTCGCCGAACGCGCCGCTGCGGTTGCGCTCCACGGGATAGTATTGGCCGATTATGTTCCTATCGTCGTCGTATATGTTCTCCTTCTTGTCGCGGTTGCGGTATTTGTAGTCGTTCTTCGAAGTCTGGTAGGCGATGCGGGTCGAGAGCTGCCAGCGGTCGTCGCCGTAGGTGAACCGCGCGAACTGGTCGAAGGTGCGGAACATGCCTATGCCCTGGATGTACTGCACCCCTGCGCCGCGGGTGTCGACGGGACGCGTGGCGAGCTTCACGAGTCCGCCCAGCCCGCCGCCCGCGGCGTTCACCGACGACGAACCGTGCAGCAGCGAGGCGTCGTCGATGAAATACGACGGTATCATCGAAAAGTCGGTCATGCCGAGCATGGGATTGTTTATGCGCATGCCGTTCCACGTGACCTGCGTGTGCGACGGACCCGTGCCGCGGAACGACACGGTGGAGAGCGTCGCGCGGCCGTAGCTCTTCACGAAGGTCGACGAATTGAACGTCAGCACGTCGGCTATCGACAGCGCGATGTTCTCCTTCAGCACCGCCGAGTCGAGCCGCGTCTCATGCGTTCCGATCTCCTTCATCGGCCGCCGCCCCCATACGGTGACGTCGCGGATGGGAATCGTCTTCGACGGCTCGGCGGCACGGTCCCGGGTCAGCTCGGGATCCTGGGCCGAAACGGCTGCGGGAAGCAGCAGTGCGAGCAAGGCGTATGCGGCAATTCTTTTCATCCGTTCAGCGGTTATTTCCAACAAAACGCCCCGGGCGATATGCCCGCGCGAAACTCATCCGTCAGCTCGCCCTCGGCCGAGTAGCGGCGTATCAGGCCCTGCTGGCGGTAGTCTACGGCATCGGCCACGTAGACCTCGCCGCTGCGCGGATCGACCGTCAGGCCGTAATATTTCGTGCCCGCCGAGGCGATGAACGGCCTTACGGGCAAACGATCGTCGTCGACCGACATGCGCCACACGTCGCCGTCGATCCAATAGAGGGTGTCGCCCGCGCCGTTTATCGCGATCTCCGACGGCGAGCCGTCGAGCGGGAACTCGAACTTGCGCTCCACCGAGAACGTCTCGGCGTCGATTCTGTACAGCGCGGGCCTCTCGTGGCCGTAGGGGCTGTCCTCGTATCCGCCGTCGGTTATGGTCCACAGCCTGCCGTAGCGGTCCTTCACCAGCGAGTTGGGCTGTATGCCCACCGTAAGTTCATCGACCACCTCGTCGGTCTCGGTGTCGATCTTCAGGATGCGGTTCTGGTACGACCAGCAGTTGACGAAAACATATCTGCCGCATTGCACCATCTGTTCGGTCGAGCCCGATTCGGAGGTCATGTCGGGACACTCGATGTAACCCGTGATCTCGTAACGCGACGGATCGACGACGAATATCCTGTTGTCCCATATCTG
>CAUHCL010000046.1 GCA_959604655.1 uncultured Alistipes sp.
CAGTCCGCCGCGCGGGGTGGCGGCGAACTGCCGACATCGCCGAGCGATGTCGATAATATTATAAAGAACAAACAGATCATGCGACCCGAAAACGACGATTTCGATCCGCAGAGCGAAGAGGACCTGCGACGACTGGAGGAGGACGAGGAGTTCCGCCGCCGCGTGCGCCGCGAGATCCTGCGCGTGCAGAGCGGCGAGGCCGACGAGGAGATCGAGCGCGACCGCGAGGAAGAGCGGCAGCAGCGCGAGGAAGCCGAGCAGGAGCAGAGCAGGCAGCGCCTCAAACGTTCGCGTCTGCGATGGCTCATCTTCTCGGGCAACATACTGGTGAACCGCAGCGTGGTGGAGAACTACCGCTACTTCGCGGCCATAGCGGTCATGTGCTTCATCAGCATCGTGGTGATGTTCACGGCCCTGCACGCCGATCTGAAATATTCGCGCATGGAGCGCGAGGTGCAGCTTCTGCGCGAGCGGTCGATACGCCTTCAGGAGCAGCTGCACCGCCGCACCACCCACGCGGCGATGGTCGAGGAACTGCGGCGCCGCGGCATCGACCTGCAAGACCCGCGCAAACCCAAGGCCGTGGTGGAGGATTAAGGCAGAGGGCGCAACGATTCGATAGAGAGCGACGAGATGGCAGCTAAAAAACGCGAGATCGACATAAAGGACGAGATGTACTCGAGGGTGAAGACGGTCTACATACTGTTCATCCTGGTGGGACTGTGCGTCATGGTGCGTCTGGTGTGGGTGCTGGACTTCAGCAGCGAGATAGCCTGCAACGCCGACCGCCTGCAACAGCGCATCTTCGTGGCCGACTCGGTCTATTCGCGGCGCGGCTCGATACTGGCGCGCGACGGCGAGCCTCTGGCCACCTCGATCCTGCGCTACCGCGTCGACTTCGACATGGCAGGCGAGGGCTTCGACTCGCTGGCGCTGTTCCGCGAGCAGGCCGATTCGCTCTCGAAGCTGCTCGCGCGCTTCTTCCGCGACCGCTCGGCAGCGGAGTACCGCCGCCGCATGGTCGACGAGCATCAGAAACGCTACAAGGTGAAGTTCCGCAAGGACACCACCGTGCGCCGCTCCGACGGATTCTTCGCCCGCGTGTGGGACATCCTGCGCAAGGACGAGTTCAAGACGGTGAAGCTCTACGACACCCTGCGCGACCACACCCCCGTGACGATTCTGCCCCGCCCCGTCGACTACAACGAGTGGCAGGAGCTGCGCGAATATCCCATCCTCAACTGGAGCATGGGCATGACCTACAATCTGGTGACGGTCGACCAGCGCGTATACCCCTACGGCGAGCTGGGCCGCCGCACGCTGGGTCTGGTGGGCGATCGGGGCAACTACGGCATCGAGGCGGTCTACCGCGACATACTCGAAGGACGCAACGGCCGCATGCTGCGCCAGCGCATAGCCCCAGGGTTTTCGAGCGTGGTACACAGCGGCGACAACATCGACGCCGAGGACGGTCTGGACATAATAACCACCATCGACGTGGACATACAGCACATAGCCGACCAGGCCCTGCGGCGCCAGCTCACCGAGCAGCGCGCCATATGGGGCACCGCCATGGTGATGGAGGTGGCCACGGGCGACATTCTGGCGCTGGTGAATCTGGGCGAGACGTCGGAGCGCAGCGGCGTCTACATTGAGAAGGAGAACTACGCCCTCAGCCGCCGCATGGAGCCGGGCTCGACGTTCAAGCTGGCGGCGCTGCTGGCGCTGGTCGACGACTGCGACGTGCCCATCACCAAGAAATACGACACCTTCCACGGCCGCGCCGTGCGTGTCGGCGGCAGCCGCGGCCCACTCATACAGGACTCGCACAACATAGGCGGCGAGATCGACCTCAAGGAGGCCGTGGCGCAGTCGTCGAACGTCTACTTCGCCGAGGCCATATATCAGGCCTACAAGAACGATCCCGAGCGCTACGTCAAGTTCCTCAAGCATCTGGGACTCGACCGCACCACGGGTCTCGACGACATGGGCGAGGCGTCGCCGCTGCTGCCCGAGTACGGCAAGAAGTCGAAATCGTGGTCGGCCCACACGCTGCCCAACCTCGGCTACGGCTACGCCATAGAGCTGCCGCCCATACACACTCTGGTGCTCTACAACGCCGTGGCCAACGGCGGCCGCATGATGGCCCCGCGCCTCATACGCGAAGTGCAGCGAAACGGCAAGACGGTCGACGAGTTTCCCCCGCGCGTGCTGGTGGACCGCATATGTTCGGGCAGCTCGCTCGACGTGGTGCGCGAGTGTCTGGAGGAAACGGCCCGCACGGGTACGGCCAAGGCCTATTTCCGCGACACCCTCGCGTTCCGTGTGGCGGGCAAGACGGGTACGGCCAAGTTCGCACAGAGCGGCATAAAGTACTCCGACGGCTACTATTTGGGATCGATGGCGGTCTATTTCCCCGCCGACAACCCCAAATACACGGTCATGACCTCGGTATTCACCCGCCGCGGCCGCGGCACCACGGTCTACGGAGCGGGACTGGCGGGACCCGTCGAGCGCGACATAGTGAACTACATATACTATCGCGACGAGGACTGGCACCAGACGCTCACCCCCTCGCGCGAGAAGCACTACCCCGCGCGGGTGAAGGGCGGCAACATCGACCATGTGCGGCGCGTGGGCGACAAGTTCTCGCCGCGGGTGTCGTTCACCGACCGCCACGGCTGGGGCGCCGTGCGCACCGACAGCCTGCACAACGTCGACATACACACCTCGGAGGCCGACCGCACCACCATGCCCGACGTGGTGGGAATGGGGCTGAAGGACGCGCTCTACATGCTCGAAAGCCGCGGCCTGCGCGTCACGTTCACGGGCAAGGGCTCGGTACGCTCGCAGAGCATCCCCGCGGGGCGCAAGATACGCGCGGGGCAGCATGTGGCCATAACGCTGAGGTAGACTAAAGAAAAGAAAAAAAGAGATGGAATCATCGGCTTCGGGTTTGCGTGTTGCGAGTCGCAGACTGCGGAGCGAGCGAACAGCGAGCCTCCGCGGGGCGAGGCTGCGGCTCGCGCGGCTCCGTAGAGCCGCAATTATTCACGGATCTGAAACGGATGGTTCCGAAAAGGAAAAATTGATATGAAACGACTTAGCGAACTGCTTGCGGCCACGGCCGTACGCACCATAATCACCTCGGCCGACCCCGAGATCGCGGGACTGCAATACGACTCGCGCAAGGCGGGCGCGGGCGACTGTTTCTTCGCCGTGCGCGGCACGCAGTGCGACGGCCACGGGTTCATAGCCGACGCCGTGCGCGCGGGCGTGGCGGCCGTGGTGTGCGAGGAACTGCCCGCCGAGCAGGCCGAGGGGGTGAGCTACGTGGTGGTGGACGACAGCAACGGCGCGATGGCCGACATGGCTGCCGCCTTCTACGACAACCCGTCGCACGAGCTGCATCTGGTGGGCGTGACGGGCACCAACGGCAAGACCACGGTGGCCACGCTGCTGTGCGACCTGTTCGGCGCGCTGGGCTATCGCGCGGGACTGATCTCGACGGTGGTATACCGCGTGGGCGGCCGCGAAACGGAGTCGACCCACACCACGCCCGACGCCGTGCGCCTCAACGCCATGCTGCGCGAGATGGTCGAGGCGGGGTGCGACTACTGCTTCATGGAGGTGTCGTCGCACTCGATCGTGCAGGAACGCATACGCGGGCTGAAGTTCGAGGGCGCCGTGTTCACCAACATCACCCACGACCATCTGGACTACCACAAGACCTTCGCCGAGTACATCAAGGCCAAGAAGCGGCTGTTCGACTCGCTGCCCCGCGATGCCTTCGCGCTGGTCAACGCCGACGACCGCAACGGCGAGGTGATGGTGCAGAACACCCGCGCCGAGGTGCGGCGCTACTCGCTGCGCACGGCGGCCGACTTCAACTGCAAGATCACGGAGATGCTCTTCGACGGCATGCTGCTGCGCATGGACGGCAGCGAGGTGTGGGTGAATTTCCTCGGACGGTTCAACGCCTGCAACCTGCTGGCCGTGTACGGTGCGGCGCGGCTGCTCGGGGCCGACAAGGACGAGACGCTGCGCGCCATGAGCGCCCTGCACTCGGTGCGCGGCCGCTTCGAGCCCGTGCGTTCGGAGTCGGGCATAACGGCCATCGTCGACTACGCCCACACGCCCGACGCGCTGGAGAACGTGATAGCCACCGTGAACGACATACGCAAGCCCTCGCAGCAGCTCATAGTGGTGTGCGGCTGCGGAGGCGACCGCGACCGCTCGAAGCGTCCCGAGATGGGGGCCATAGCCTCGCGCGACGCCTCGATAGCGATATTCACCTCGGACAACCCCCGCACCGAGGATCCCGAGGCCATACTCGACCAGATCATGGAGGGCGTGGGCGAGGGTGCGCGCTGCCTGCGCATCACCGACCGCTCGCAGGCCATACGCACGGCCGTCATGCTGGCGCGGCCGGGCGACATAATCCTTGTCGCGGGCAAGGGTCACGAGACCTATCAGATCGTGGGACGCGAGAAACGCCATTTCGACGACCGCGAGGAACTGGCGGCGGCGTTCCGCGAGATGAAAATATAACGAGGCGGGGAAATGCGGTTCTTCGAACCGCGCGGGCCGCAGCCTCGCCCCAGCGGAGGCCCGCAACTCGTTTCGCTCGTTCGCGCCCTCCGCAGGCTGCCGCCCGAGAGCAGAAGGCGCAACGCCTGTTTTATAAAAAGACATCCCGCCATGCCGCCGAACGGATGTGGCACGACGGGATGGTCTCGAAATATTCGGATGCTGTTCGCCGACGGCGGAGGACGCACGCGAGCGCAAAGCGAGTTGCAGTCCGCCGCAAGGGGGGCAGCGGCGAACTGCGCCGATTGGGAGAACCGCAATAATGCACACGCTTCTGCCGCGGGTGAAGCCGACGCATGTGTAACGTATAGAAACAGCGCCGCTGCGCGGCGTTATCTTCGGCGGCTCGCGCCTAAAGCGCGACCCCCGCAGCCGCCGAAGATAAATTTAACGAGCAATCCGCCGACGCCGAACACGCGGGAGGGAATCGGCTCGGCAAATGAAATATATAAAAGTAAAACAAAACACACGAAAAACTAACGCTTAAAGACAGACATGCTTTACTCACTGTTCCGTTATCTCGACCGTTATTACGACATCCCGGGATCGGGTATGTTCCAGTACATCTCGTTCCGCGCCGCCATAGCCGTCATCCTGGCGCTGCTGATAACCATATTCTTCGGCCGTTCGATAATCCGCGCCCTGCAACGCCACCAGATAGGCGAGGAGATCCGCGATCTGGGTCTCGAAGGCCAGCTTTCTAAAAAGGGCACCCCCACCATGGGCGGCATAATCATACTGCTGGCAGTGCTGGTACCCGTACTGCTGCTGGGGCGGCTCGACAACGTGTACATACTGCTCATGATAGTCTCGGCCGTGTGGCTGGGCGGCATAGGATTCCTCGACGACTACATCAAGACGTTCCGCCACAAGAAAGAGGGCCTGAAGGGCAAGTTCAAGGTGGTGGGCCAGGTGGGTCTGGGCATCATAGTGGGCGTGGTGATGTGCTTCTCGCAGCATGTGGTGATCCGCGAGAAGGTGTCGGCGCCCTCGGAGACGGTGTATGTCGACGAGGCGGGCCAGACCGTGGTGACGCAGACGCAGCGCATGGTGATGGATCCCACGCCGCAGAAGACCACCAAGACCACCATCCCGTTCATCAAGGACAACGAGTTCGACTACGGCTGGATCGTGGGCGGCAACGGCCTGCTGACGCTGCTGCTCTACATAGCGGTGGCCATATTCGTGGTAACGGCCGTGTCGAACGGCGCCAACCTCACCGACGGACTCGACGGGCTGCTGACCACGGTGTCGGTGCCGATAGTGATGGTGCTGGGCGTGCTGGCCTATCTGTCGGGCCACATCATCTACTCCGACTATCTGAACATAATGTACATACCCGACTCGGCGGAGCTGATGGTGTTCGCCGCGGCCATGTGCGGCGCGCTGATGGGATTTTTGTGGTACAACTCGTTCCCCGCGCAGATATTCATGGGCGACACGGGTTCGCTCGCCATCGGCGGCATCATAGCCGTATTCGCGCTCTGCATACGCAAGGAGCTGCTGCTGCCGCTGCTGTGCGGACTCTTCCTGGTGGAGTCGGTGTCGGTGATGATGCAGGTGAGCTGGTTCAAATACACCAAACGGCGCTACGGCGAGGGTCGGCGCATATTCCTCATGTCGCCCCTGCACCACCACTACCAGAAGGAGGGAATATTCGAGACCAAGATCGTCATGCGCTTCTTCATCGTATCGATGCTGCTCAGCGCCCTGACGCTGGTCACGCTGAAGATACGATAAACGGTATAATTCTTTTGTCTTCGGCGGCTCGCACCTTCGGTGCGCCCCCCCCAGCCGCCGAAGACAGCATAACAACTAAAACCATGAAACGAATAGCAGTTCTGGGAGGCGGAATAAGCGGCTACGGATCGGCCGTGCTGGCCAAGCGAAAGGGATTCGAAGTGTTGTTGTCGGACGCGGGCACGATAGCCGAGCGCTACCGCCGCATACTCGACGCCGAGGGCGTGGAGTACGAGCAGGGCGGCCACACCATGGAACGTATCCTGGCATCCGACGAGGTGGTGAAATCGCCCGGCATACCCGAAAAGGCCGCCGTGGTGCGCGCCGTGCGCGAGCGCGGCATCCCCGTGATCTCGGAGATGGAGTTCGCCTGCCGCTACATGGGCAAGTCCCGCACGATCTGCGTGACGGGATCGAACGGCAAGACCACCACCACGTCGCTCATCTACAAGATCATGCGCGACGCGGGCGTGAACGCGGCCCTGGGCGGCAACATAGGCGAGAGCTTCGCCTACTCGGTCGCCACGGGCTGCTACGACTGGTATGTGCTGGAGCTTAGTTCGTTCCAGCTCGACGGCATGTACGACTTTCGGGCCGACGTGGCGGTGCTGACCAACATCACGCCCGACCACCTCGACCGCTACGACTACTGTTTCCAAAACTACGTGGACTCGAAGATGCGCATCATCCGCAACCAGCATTCGCGCTGCGCATTCGTCTACTCGGCCGACGATCCCGTCATCGCGGGCGAGCTGGACAAGTACGACATGCGCATGCGTCGGCTGCCCTTTGCGGCGCATACGGCCGTGGCGAGCGGCGCGGGCGACGCCTTCCTCGACCCCGACGGCGAGTTCGTGGCCCGCGTGGGCGACAGGCAGGTGCGCATCGACACCTCGCGCATGAAGATCCGCGGCCTGCACAACGCCTATAACGCCATGGCGGCGGCCCTGGCCACGCTGGCCGCAGGGGTCGACCCCGAGTCGATCGAGCGGTCGATATACGATTTCTCGCCCGTCGAGCATCGTCTGGAGCCTGCTGGCGAACGCGACGGCGTGCAGTGGATCAACGACTCGAAGGCCACCAACGTCGATTCGGTGTGGTATGCGCTGGAGAGCATGACGCGCCCCGTGGTGTGGATCGCGGGCGGCACCGACAAGGGTAACGACTACGAGCCCCTGAAGGCCTTTGCGCGCGAGAAGGTGCACACGCTCATCTGCATGGGCGTCGACAACGCCAAGCTGGTGAAGGAGTTCACGGGCGTGGTGCCCGAGGTGATCGATACCTCGTCGCTCGACGAGGCCATGCGTGCGGCGCAACGCGCGGCCCGCGAGGGCGATGCGGTGCTGTTGTCGCCCGCCTGCGCCAGCTTCGACCTGTTCAGGAACTACGAGCAGCGCGGCGAGCTGTTCAAGGAGTGGGTGCGTGAGAACATTTTGAACACCAAGCAGTAATGACCGACAACGAGAACAACTATTCCGACTACGTGCGGCGCGTGGCCGAAGCCGATGCCCGAGCCGACGCCCGACGGCGGGCGCGGCAGGCCGATCCCGCGGAGACAGAGCCGCAGCCCTCGGACGGCGGAAATGCGGACGGCGGGGAGGCAGCGCGCGACAACGCCCCGAGCGGCGCCCGCGAGGGCAGCATGGCGGCGCTGGCGCGGCGTCTGTTCGGCGGCGACCGCGTGCTGTGGGTCATCATCATATCGCTGATGATAATCTCGGTGCTGGTGGTCTACTCATCCACCGCCAAGATGGCCTACAACGCCCGCTCGGCGCTGTCGACGGCGCAGTTCCTGCGCTCGCAGCTCTTCCTGCTGGCCCTGTGCATCGTGGCGCTCTTCTTCGTCCACCGAGTCAACAGCGTGACCTACCGCAAGCTCTCCACGCCGCTGTTCGTGCTCTCGCTCCTGCTCACGGCATCGGTCTACTTCATGGGAGTGACCACCAACGGCGCGGCGCGCTGGATCCCGCTGTTCGGATTCCAGTTCCAGCCATCGGAGATGCTGAAAGTGACGCTGGTAATGTATCTGGCGCAGCAGCTCGCCGCGCGGCAGTCCACGATACGCACCATGCAGATCGTGCCCTCGCTGAGGTTTTGGACGTGGACGCAGCCCAAACAGCGGCGCGTGTGGCGCGAGGGAGGGCTCTCGATCTTCGTGCCGATCGTGCTGTCGTGCATGGTCATAATGCCCGCGCACACCTCGTCGGCGGTGCTGGCGTTCGTGCTGTCGCTGGCCATGCTCTACATAGGCCGCGTGAAGTGGTCGGAGATATTCCGCCTCGTGAAATGGGCCGTGGCGGGCGCCGCGCTGGTCGGACTGCTCGGCCTGGGCCGCAGCCACACAGCGCACGGACGCATATCGACGTGGATCGAGCTGTGGACCACATCGCGGACGGAGATACCCGTGGACGAGCTGACCGACACCGAACGCTCGATGATAGCCATTTACAGCGGCGGCATACTCGGCCGCGGCGCGGGCCAGAGCGCGGTGCGTGTGGAGATGACACACCCCGAGAGCGACTACGCCTTCGCCTTCTTCGTCGAGGAATACGGCATAGGCATAGCGATGATACTCATAGCGCTCTATGTATGGGTGTTCTTCCGCGCCATCGAGATCTTCGAGCGCTGTCCCAAGAAGTATCCCGCCATGCTGTCGCTCGGCATAGCGCTGCTCATCACGGGGCAGGCGCTGCTGCACATCATGGTGACGGTGAACATCATACCCGAGACGGGGCAGACCCTGCCGATGATCTCGCGCGGAGGTTCGTCGCTGCTCTTCACCGCCATAGGCCTCGGCATGATCCTCAGCGTGAGCCGCCAGACCGAGGAAGGGTCGCATAGCGAGGATGTGTAAAGGCGGAGCCTATCCGCCACGACGCTGTTCGCCGACGGCGGCGCGAATGCTTTAGCAGTCCGCCGCGTGGGGGCGGCGGCGAACTGCCGACATGGCTGCGCCATGCCGATATCAAGGACTGATTAAGAAGAATGTTATGGACGACATAAGACTCGACAAATACCTTTGGGCCGTGCGCATATTCAAGACGCGCAGCGATGCGGCCGAGGCCATCCGCAACAACCGCGTGACGGTGAACGGAGGCTATTGCAAACCTTCGCGCGAGGTGCGCGAGGGCGACATCGTGACGGTGAAACGCATGCCCGTGGTATACACCTACAAGGTGACGGGGCTGGTCAGCAGCCGCCAGAGCGCGAAGAACGTGCCCGACTACTGCATCAACATCACGCCGCAGGAGGAACTCGACAAGCTCACGGCGCCCCGCGAGACCGTCTTCGTGTTCCGCGAGCGCGGCACGGGCCGTCCCACCAAAAAGGAGCGCCGCGAGATCGACGCCCTGATGGACGGCTTCGGCTACGACGACGAGGAATAGCCTCTCGGCCGACGACAGCAACGCGCCGACAGACCGCCGCAAAAGAGTAAGCCACGCAAAAACGACAGACCGTCGCGAAAGCTGAAGCAGCCTCCGAAGAAACAGAAGAACGCACGCAAAAGCGGAAGCGCACACGCAAAAATCCCCGCCGATGCCCGAACGCAGGTCGGGGAACGGCGGGGATATCGGTTCGATGCGGCGCGCGGCCGCACGAAAAATGCTTTACTAATACAGTCCGCGCAGCATGAGCTGGAAGTATACGGGCTTTAACATGTAGACCTTCAGGATCCACGCCACCCACTGCTCGCGCGACATGTCGAAGAGCGAGAAGGGGAACGATATCTGCGGCTCCTTGGCGTAATCGAACTCGCACAGCAGCACGTGGCCGTAGTCGGTCACTATGGGGCATGCGGCGTAGCCGTTGTACTTGGCCTCGGGGGCGCGGCCCTCCATGATCGACACGAGGTTCTCCACCGCTATGGGCAACTGCTTGCGCACGGCGGCCGAGGTCTTGCTGGTGGGGATGCCCGCGCAGTCGCCCAGACAGATTATGTTAGAATAGGTGAGGTGCACGAGGGTCTCCTTGTCGGTCATGGCCCAGCCGTCGGCGGCTAACTTGCCCTCGGTCCAGCTCAGGCCCGATTCGCGCACGAAGTCGGGGGCCGACTGGGGCGCCATGAAGTGCATGAAGTCGTAGTCCTCGGTAAAGGGCGTCACGACCTTCTCGTCGCCCACCTTCTCCACACGCTCGAAATAGGCGCGCTTGGCCGAGGTGTCGATACCCTTCAGACGCACGTTCACATCCACGGGGATGTTACGCTCCTTGTAGATCTCCTCCAGTCGCTTGGTGAAGTAGGGCACGTCGTAGAGCTGCTTTTCGGCCGTGTAGTAGTGCAGATCGACGTCGGCCGTACGGCCGTTCTTGCGGGCGTTGTCCCACGTGAGCAGGCACACCTTCTTGGGTGCGCCGCCGCACTTGTGCTTGGTGTAGGTGTCGCAGAATATTCCGCGGCCGCCCTTCTCGGCGAACTCCTTCATGGCAGGCCACGTGCGCTGCGCGCCCACGTGGTCGTAGATGCTGTGGGCGTTGCCCTGACCCAGAGTCTCTTGGGTGATACCCTCGACCTTGTCCCAGTTGACCTGCGCTCCCGGGGCCAGCACCAGAAAATCGTAGTCGATCTTGCCGTTGGCGGCCGTCTCGAGAGTGTTGGCGTCGGGATGGATGATCTTCACGTAGTCCTTCACCCACTTTATGCCCTTGGGCATGCAGTCGGCCTGCGGTTTCCACACGTCGTCGGCACCGTAAACGCCGCTCGCTATGAGGGTGAATCCGGGCTGGTAGAACTGGCGGTCGCTGGGGTCGATCAGCGTGATGTCGGGATTCTTCAGCACGCGCTTCAGCCGCGCGGCCATGCTTATGCCCGCGGCACCGCCGCCGACGATCACGATGCGGCCCTTGGCGCTGCTCTTGGCGGCATAGGCCTTGTCGGTTCCCAGAGCCAGGAACGCTCCCGCCACGGCCATCAGTTGCAGGAACTGCGCGCGCGAGATCACGCCGTCGCGCTCCATCTTCTTCAGCTCCTTTTCAAAATCGAGGTTTTCCATAAATATGCAGGTGTTATATCATTATCCTTGTTGTCCGCAAGCGGAACACGCTGTACGTTTGCGACTTGCCTAAGTCGCGCAGTTCGCCGCCGCCCCACGCGGCGGACTGCAACTCGCTTTGCGCTCGCGTGCGTCCTCCGCCGTCGGCGAACCTAAACAATCTCGTCATAAAACGGGCGTAACGTCCCCTCACCGTCGCAAAGATAAATCTTTTTCCGTTATAAACTCCTATTCTTCGGCACTTTGTTCCCGTCGGCGCAGACGCTCGCGCAGCGTCCCGACCCAGAATCCCGCGGCGAAGGGCAGCCCCAGCACCACGATAGCGAGCACGATGGCCCACACCGCGATCTTTCCCACCGATGCCATCACGCGGTCCATCACCTGCGCCGTCACGCTCTCGGCTATGCCGCGCCCCTGCTCGATGGCCGCCTCGCGCTCGGCCGAGACGAACTGCTGTATCTCGCTGCGCTGACGGTCGATCTGGCCGAAGGCGTTGTCGAGGCTGCGCTCGAAGGTACGCATCATGGTCTCCACATGGACGTTGAACACCGCCAGCACCGTGTCGGAGATCTGCGGTATGTTCTCCATCACCGCCACTATGCGCTCGAAGTTGCTTTCGAGGCTGTCGAGCTGCGCCTGCACGGCCCGCGCTGTGCTGTCGCGCTCCCACTCGATCCCCACTATGTCCTTGGTCCACGACAGGGTGTTCATCGCCTGCCCCGTCTGGCCGCTCATGCGGTCGCTCATGTCGGCCACCACGTCGGCTATCGACCCAGTGGCGTACGACACCTCCTCGCCGTGCTCCTTCATGAACTCTATCCAAGCCAGCGTGGTATTGGGCGGCACTTCGCCCTCGCTCAGAGGATTCTCGGCTATGTAGCGCCCCACGTACTCCTTCATCAGGCTGTAACGCCCGCCGTCCAGCGCGTCGTGCGCCACCGAGTCGACGCGCAGCGTCATGCGCCGCACCGCCTCGCGGGCATAGTCCGAATAGGGTCCGAAGAGCATCGAGTCGGGCGCGGCGTCGAACGACGACTCCATGCGGCGGAAGAGTATCCACGTATCGGCCAGAGCCACGTCGGGAATGCCCTGCATGGCGGCCGACACCGCCGCGCGCGTGGCGCGTATCTTCCAGCGTATGGCGCGTATGCGTATCTTGGGGTCGTCCGAACGGGCTATGGAGTCGGCGGCGGCCACCACCTCGTTCGAGAGGCCGTAGTAGAGTCCGCGGGTCATGACCCTCACGCGGGCCTCCGACTGCGGCAGTTCGTCGCCCGTGTCGAGCGAGAATTTCAGCAGCGAGCACCCCGCAAGGGCGAAGGTCAGCGCCGCTGCCAGCAATATTTCGGTACAGATCCGTTTCATGAGCCGTAGGTTTCGGTAGCAGGATGCCGCGGGCGGCTCTACAACCATTTCTTATACTTGAAAAACCAGAACGTAGCGCCCGAGAAGAGCAGCATGAGTCCTATGGCGAACAGATAGCCCAGCGGCAGGGTGCAGTCGCCGACGACGAGCGTCCACTCCAGCTCGGGCATCGAACGGAAGTTCATGCCGTAGATGCTGGCTATGAGCGTGGCGGGCAGGAATATCACGGCCGCCACCGAGAAGATCTTCACGATCTCGTTCTGCTCGATGTTGATGAGGCCGAGGGCAGAATCCTGGATGTAGTCGAGTCGCTGGAAACTGAAATCGGCGTGGTTGATGAGCGAATTGACATCCTTGAGCATGAGTTGCAGACGCGGATAGACGTCGTTGGGGAAGCGTTCGCTCTTGAGTATGCTCGACAGTATGCGCTGACGGTCGAAGATGTTCTCGCGCAGCACCATCGTATTCTCCTGCAAGGCGTTGATGCGGTGGATGACGGCCTTGTCGATCGAGTCCTCGGTGATGATGTCCTTGCTCAGCGCGGCCACCTGCTTGGCGACGAACTCCACCAGGTCGGCATCGAAGTCGATGCGCACCTCAAGCAGCGATATGAAGATGTGGTAGCCCGTCGAATAGCCGCGGTAGTTCATCTGCAAACGCTTCTCGGCCTCGCGGAACGTGCGCGACTCGGAGTTGCGCACCGACACCAGCACACCCTCGTTCGAGATGATGAACGACACGGGTTCCACGGTGAACGAGTCGCCCGCGGGGACGAAGAAGTTGGTGTTGGAGATGATGGAGTTCTCCGTTTCGGAGTATTTCGAGGTCGACTCGATCTCCTCCACCTGCTGGCGGGTCTGGAGGCTCTCCTCCATGAAGTTCTCGACGGCCTTCTGCTCCTTGATCGACGGCGAGAGCAGGTCGATCCACAGAATGTCGTCATAGCCCAAGGTGTCGAGCAGATCGGGTTCGGCGTTGCGGATTATCTTGTTGTATTGCTTGAGATAGATGGTGATCATGGCTGCATTGTTTTACGGGTTGAACTCCTTGCGGGATGGCGGGCGCGCAACACGCCTCGCCGAGAGTTTCCGTCGCCTGCGGCGGTCACCCTCTTCAGCCCGGATTGGATCGGGGCGCTATCTTCAGGCCCGCGTTCCAGAACTTTTGCAGCGCCGCATGCTTCTCGGCGTTGAACACGAAATCGATGTTCTGCGTCAGATAGGCGTAGGCATCGTAAGGCTTTCGGTCGAAACCTTCCTCCACTATGGCCTCCCACACCGACTCCACACCGAAGGTCAGGGCGTGCTGCAAGGCATCCGTCACCTCGTAGGGAGTACCCTTGCGGGCCACCCACACCGCGAACGCGAAGGGCATGCCCGTCTGCGCGCGCCACTCATCGGCCAGATCGTAGGAGTAGGCGAACAGGCCCTCGTGGTCGAACACCTTGTCGCCGATGAGCAGGAAGGCGTCGCCCTCGCGGGCATATGCGAGCTGCGTGTAGTCGGTCAGCGCATACCACTCGGGGGCGATTTTCCACCGCGTGGCGGCCAGATACCCCGTGAGCTGCACCGACGTGCGCGAATGCGCGTCGAGGAATATGCGGCGCACCTTCCCGATGGGGCTGTTCGACAGCAGCACGACCGTGCGTACGGGCCCCGAAGCGCCCACGCAGTAGTCGGTGATTATTTCGGTGGATTTCATTTGCGGAACCGCCGCCGAGGGGATAAGGGCTATGTCGGCCAGGCCTCGGGCGTAGTTTTCGGCGCAATCGGCGGGTGGAGCGAGCAGGAGATCGGCGCGAAGATTACCTTCGTGCCTGATGCCGTAGATGAACGGTATCGTATTCAGATACGACACCGCCGCTATGCGTGGAATATTGGCCATCGTCCATACGTTTCTCCTAATCGGTTTCGAGTCAGACCATTCGCCCCGCTCGGCGAACTTCTGACCTACAAAGGTAACAAATCGTATGCAAAATAGCAAATATTATTTCGCACACGGCGGCTGCGGGGGCGGTTGTTCGGGCCGCGGACTGCGGAGGGCGCAAACGAACGCAAAGTGAGTTGCGGGCCTCCGCGCGCCGAGGCTGCGGCCCGCGCGACTCTGCGAGT